>CALABZ010000399.1 GCA_937888615.1 uncultured Lentisphaeria bacterium
GTGCGTTATGACGAAAGGGAGAATATCCGGGCAACCGTTGATTTCCTGGGATGCGACGCCACTTATGTAAAAGTCTCTACCGAAAACACCCTGGAACGGCTGCGGAACCTGATTGCTTACCACGATCAGCCGATAGCGACCATAACTTATCTGATTCACTCCATGCTTTCGGAACAGATCGCCGCCCGTGGTTACAAGATATCAGTATCCGGCTCGGCAGCGGATGAATTATTTACCGGTTACTACGATTATCATTGCTATCATCTGCTGGCGATCAAGGACCGGAGCGACTATCGGGAATATTACAATGACTGGCTCAACAATACCGGCAAGGTCGTGCGCAATCCCTTTCTGTCCAAGCCCGAATTGTTTTTCGACAATCCGGGACTTCGGGATTACATCTATCTTAACAACGATGAATTTTCGGATTATCTGGTCGAGCCGTTTTCGGAAAAATTCTTTGAGGAGGACTTTGCCGATGCGGCAAATGATTCCATGTTGCGCAAGCGCATGTTTAATGACATATTCCATGAAACGGTTCCTGTGATCCTCAATGAAGATGATTTGAATTCAATGTTTTATTCTCTTGAAAACCGTTCTCCTTTTCTGGATAAAGAACTTTTCGAATTTGCCCATTCGATCCCTGTTGAATACCTGATCAGGGACGGATACGGGAAATACATTCTGCGGCAAGCCATGGAGGGCCTGATAACAGACAAAGTCCGGCTTGACCGTCAGAAAAAAGGATTCAATGCGTCGTTGCTGTCCCTGGTTGATTTTTCAAGCCCTGCGGTCAAAAACGAACTGCTGTCGGATTCGCCGGTTTTCGAACTGTTCGATGGAAATAAGATTGCGGCTTTGATGCGGCAGTCGTCCTTGCCGAACAGCTACAGTAAATTTCTTTTTAGTTTCATAAATGCCAAATATTTCCTGGAGATGAACTCATGAAGATTGAAGAAAAAAAACCTCCCCGCGTTTATGAGGCCGGATTTGAGGACAAGGAAACCATAAGCGACTGCGGCAATATCACGCTTGCCCCGGATGAACAAGTGACTTTTTTGACCGAATCCGGAGGGGAATACGACGTCACCCGCAAATCCTGGGGATTTTATGCTTCGCCGTCAACGAACGGGCGCCTCGCACGTTTCGGGCTCCGGGCTGTGCTTGCGGGAAATCGACTGGGCCGGTGTTTTGTCCTCCTGGTCGAAAAAGGCCATGAAGATGAATTCCAGAAATATATCGTCAAAGAAAAAATGTATATCATCAGTTGGCTTGACAATGACGAATGTATCAGTAAATTACAAAATATGGTAGATAAAAAAGGGAATTGAAAATGAACGAGAACCTTATTGGTGAAAAAAAATATGAACAGGTATATGGAAATACTTTTGAATTATACGATAAAAAAACAATGCTTGAGTTCATGGAACCATATGCGGTAAGATTTAAGCGTAATCATCTAAATCCATCCGAAATATTCAAGGGTAAGAAATGCTTTGACGCCGGTTGCGGCAACGGAAGGGGTTCTCTTTTCATGTTGCTGAACGGCGCAAAACATGTAACCGCCTTTGATTACAGTTCAAAAAATATTAAAACGACCAAAGCCTTCGCGGAAGAATTCAATTTCAGCAATATCGATGTACTTCAAGGATCATTGGAGAATATCCCTTTTGACGATGAAAGTTATGATTTTGTATGGTGCAATGGAGTAATAATGCACACCGCCCATCCGGACAGAACCATTTCGGAGATTTCAAGAATATTGAAACCCGGCGGGAAATGCTGGTTGTATATTTATGGAGCCGGCGGCGTCTATTGGCGTATAATATACAAATTCAGGAAAATAATGAAGGATATTGATATTGATAAATGTATAGCCACTTTGAAAGTGTACCGATATTCAACTCGATATGTGGCAGAGTACATCGATGACTGGTTTGCTTCGTTTCTTAGAACTTATACACATAATGATGTATCTGAAAAACTTGAAAGTTTAGGTTTTGATTCACCTGAATTACTTAAATATGGCATGGATTATGATACCAGCCATCGACTGAATGTTTTTAAATCGGAATCAGAACGCAAGTTGATGGGAGAGGGTGATTTAAGATACTTTTTGACAAAATCTCATAAAGGAGAAACTTCCGCTTTTCAATTAGCGGAGAATGAAACTGGTTCTGATTATGCTTGGGATGATGCTTATTTTTCTCCTTTAGATAATCTTCTAAACAAGATTGAAAAAATCAGCAAAGATAGGGAGTGGTTGAAAATCGCCATATGTGCTCATATTCAACGTGATTTGAGAATTTTACTTAATGAAACCGAAGTATTTAAACTTGAGCAAATAATGCAGGTAATTGAAGAAATAATTACAAATGCACAAAAAATTTAACTTTAATCAGCAATTTGACAAGCTCCTGAATTAACCTGAAACAATGCCGAAACATGAACTACTGTAAAAAATGTATTTTGCCGGACACCCGCCCGGGGCTGGAAATTCAAAGCGACGGCGTATGCAATGCCTGTCATAATTTCATGTCGCGGCCTGAAATTGATTATGTCGAGCGCGAAAAACTGTTTGCCCGGATTGCCGCCGAAGCCCAAAAACGCAGCACGGGTTATGACTGCCTGATCCCCGGCAGCGGCGGCAAGGACAGCACTTGGCAGTTGGTCAAATGCCTTGAATACGGACTTAAGCCGCTGATCGTCACCTGGCGAACTCCGGGACGCACTCAAATCGGGCAGGAAAACCTCGAGAACATGATAAGCCTGGGAGCCGACCACATCGATTATACCATCAATCCGCAAGTCGAGAAAAAGTTCATGCGCCTGGCTTACGAGCGTTTTGGCTCTACCGGCATTCCGATGCATATGGCGATATTCAATATTCCGGCGACGATTGCCGTGCGCTTTCATATTCCGCTGATCGTATGGGGCGAAAATTCCGCTTTTGAATACGGCTGCGACGACCCGGAAATCATTCACGGGTTCAAGCTCGACCGCCGCTGGTTCAAAAAATTCGGCGTGACTCACGGCACCACTGCGGAGGACTGGCTGTGCCGCGACCTCAGCCGCAAAGACCTTACCGCATATTTCGGCCCGGATGATTCCGAACTGGAAAAGCATAACGTCAGTGCCGTTTTCCTGGGATATTATTTCCCCTGGGATGTGGAGACCAGCCTCGCCGTCGCGGAAAAGCACGGTTTCAAACGTTCCGCAAATGGCGTGAAGACCGGACTTTACGACTATACCGATATCGACTGCGATTTTATTTCCGTGCATCATTTCCTGAAATGGTATAAATTCGGTTTTACCAGGCTCTTTGATAATCTTTCGCTGGAAATCCGCAACGGCCGCATCTCCAGAGGGCAGGCGTTGGAAGTGTTGAAACAGAAAGGCACCCAGCGTCCCGTGGAAGATATCAAAAAATTATGCCGGTTTACCGGCATGACCGGGCATGAGTTTTACGCGATTGCTGAAAAATTCCGTAACCGTGAAATCTGGCATCGGGAAAAAGGGGTTTGGAAAATTCCCGATTTTATTATTCCGGACTGGAATTGGGAGGAATGAAGATGAAAGGGGGAATTCATAAATGCTGTCTTTGCGGTTCCGGTAAATACTTCCTCGTCGGGGCTTATGATAGGGCTGCGCCAAGGGAGAATGATTTTGGAATTCCGGGTTTTTCCAGAAGCATTTTCCGCTGTTCTTCCTGTGATGTGTTTTTCAATGACCGCGATTACCCGTTCGATTACAAATCGGATTACAACCAGGCTACCTATTGCAATAAGCTGCGGCAGGTTTACGACCGTATCATGGCGCTGCCGCCGGAAGCATCGGATAATGTTCAACGGGTGAAGCGGATTATTGAATTCACCCGGCGGGCGGGCTTCGATCGTCACATGAAAATTCTCGATGTCGGTTCAGGGTTATCCGTTTTTGCCGGACGGCTGATTGCATGCGGTTACGAAAACTGCGCGGTCATCGATCCTTCGCCGCTATCGGTGAACCATGCGCGCGATTATGCGGGCGTCAAAACGGCGGTAACCGGAGAATTGAAAGACTGGAATGAAAATGACAAAGTGGATCTGATCTGTTTCAATAAAGTGCTGGAACATATCAAAGACCCGGTTCAAGTGCTCGGCCTGGCGGGGAAAATGCTTACGGCTGAAGGGATAGCGTACATCGAACTGCCGGACGGCGAAAATGCGGTTAAAAACGGTTCCGCCTGGGAGCGGGAGGAATTTTTCGCCGGGCATTATACGGCATTTTCACAAAAATCGCTGGAGTATCTGGTTGATCATGCGGGCTTTGAGATTCTTCAATCGCAAGCCATCCATGAACCCAGCGATAAATATACCATATATGCTTTTTTACAATTGAAACGGTGAATTCCATATGAAAAACTTATTCGTTTTTGGCGGCAGGGACATTGGAGAAAGCTACCTGCAGGCAATAAAAAATCTGGAAAAAGAAAAATACTGGGATATTAAATTTCAGTTGGCGGATTCCCGCAATGGAAATGCCAAAGGAAACGTGGTAAATATCCGGCATTTCCTTAATGATAAATGGCTTGTAAAATATCCATACTTAATCAGAGATTATCAATCGGGCATAAAAACCGATGAGAAGATTTACGAAGAAGTTTATTCGCATCTCTACCAGTTTCAGGACTGCTATTCAAGATTCCATGACTACAAATTTTTTGAATTTCATTTTGATATAAATTACTTCAATTTGCTTCTGAATTTCTTTTACAGTGTTTTCAGAAAAGAAAAAATCGACCTGGTTATTTTCAGCGCTCCGCCGCATCATGGAGTTGACAATATCATTTATTGGCTTGCCCGGGCAATGAACATTCAAGTGTTGAGTTTTGAGGCCGTTGGCAACTTTTTGAACAAAATGGCATGCATTGATAAAATCGAGGACATCGGCATTTACCACAGGCTGGAGAAACAGGTGGCTGAATCCGATTTGCGGATACCAAGGGAATTCAAGAAAGATCTTTATTATATGGCAAAAGTCCGGCCGCTTCGCAGGCCCCGTTTACGTTTGCGTGATATTTGCCGCCCAAGAGACAAAATGGCGCGGCTGTATCGCTATTTGCTGAATCGCACTTATTACAAAAACATGAAATCCCGCATTAAAGAGATCGATTATTCAAAAAAGTATGTATATTTCGGCTTGCATTTTCAGCCGGAATCCACAACTTCGGCAATGGGGGGAATATACTGCGATCAACTCCTCGCCGTGGAAAGATTGCGGGCGCTCCTGCCTGACGACTGGTTTATCTACGTGAAGGAGCATCCGGTACAAGACGCTTTCATGCGCCCGGACATTTTCTTTAAACGGCTTGATGTTATCCCGAATACCCAATTTATTTCTCCGGCCGAAAATACTTACAGATTGCTTGAACATGCACAATTCGCGGCTACAATCACCGGTACTCTGGGCTATGAAGCAATCACCGGCGGTAAGCCGGCATTGATCTTCGGTCATGTCTGGTATAAACAATGCCCGGGTGTTTTCCGGTATCATGAAAATTTGAATTATCAGGATATTATTAACTTCAAAATTGATCACGAAGAATTGGAAAACAGTATTAATGAGCTTCTCCGCAGGTGTTGCGACGGCACCGTTGACGCTTCGGCCAGCATTCACGTAAAAGATTACGATCAAGCGGCAGAAACGGAAAGGATGACCATATTTTTGAGAAACATTGTTTCGGAACTTTAAGCATGAGGAACGATTATGCAGGAAGAGTTTAATGATTACATTGCCAGCGGTATTAATAATCAAAATTTAATTGCAGAACAAAAACGAACTTTCATGAAAAATTATGAAAGATTTTTTCCTCAAGACAAAAAATCTTTCGTTCTTGACATCGGCATCGGCCGGGGGGAAATGCTGTGGTGCATGAAAGAACGGGGGTTTGATAATTATCTCGGAATTGACATTTCTCCATCTGTTGTAGAATATTGCAGAAAAGCAGGTTATAATTGTGAATTAGTTGAAGACGCAGTCGGTTTCCTGAATAAAAACCCCAACAGATTTTCTGTTATAACAATGCTGGATGTGCTTGAGCACATTGAGCTTGAAAAAGTAGTTGGGTTCTTGAGCGCCATCAAAACAGCGTTGGCGCCGGGCGGGAAATTTATCGTTCAAACCCCGAATATGCAGGCCCCGTACGGCTACATGACCAGATATCATGATATCACTCACAAATTCGGGGTTGACGAGCGCAGTTTAGGGCAATTGCTGGTTTCAGCAGGCTTTCATGATTACAAATGCTACAGCTATGAAGATATTATTGCCGACTCTCCTTTGGCGATATGCCGCCGGGCAGCCAGAGGGCCATACCGCTTCACCGTTCGTGTGTTAAGGTATATAAACGGAATGTTGAATTCGAAAATCCTTTCATCAAGGATTTATGCTGTGGCAAAGAAAGAAAATGCCGATCAGTGAGAAAATGATCTTAATATAAGGTCCTGGCAAACGTTTTTCCAGCCGCGTCCGTACTTGAAATAGCGCTTGTTGCTGATTTCTTTGCATACCATTGGAATGCGCTTGAAAATATTGCAGTTCATTTCGGAACGGATTTTACAATGATCCCGGCGGTCACATAGCAGATTGAACACATTTTTATCAATATTCCGGCCGGCGGATGACAGGCGTTCGAGCAATTCCGAATACAGCCGCGCATTCCAGGCGCAGCGGTTTTGCCTGATGGAATCCAGCGCCTGCTGAAGCTGGTTGGATTTTCCCGCTTTGCTTAAATTGGAACCGTGTTGGCGGAATTGCGTCAGGCATTCGGAAGTGAAACTCCATCTTTCCGTTGCTTCGATCATCAGCCCCAGCCAGGTGTCATGGCATTCTTCAAGCTCGGGAAACGGCAGAATCAAGTCTTTCAACCGGCTCCTGAAAGCCATGTTGTGCCCTGCCGCGGGTATACGCTTGACAAAAAAATCAAGATTGCCGTAATGGTTGGATTCCGGCGGATTCCCGGAAAAACCGCGCAAGTCCCAATGGGTATACCCGAGAGGTTTTAATTCATGGTCTACAACTTCGCTGTTGCAGAACGCTCCGCCGCAACTCGGGGAGGCATTGAGCAGGGAAACAAGCCGGCAAATTTTATTCCTGTGCCAAACATCGTCCTGATCGGAAAGAAATATGATGTCACCGCTGGTAAGCGAGATCGCTTTTTCAAAGTTCTTGCTGACTCCCAAAGTCGAATCATTCCGATAATATTGTATAATGCCGGGATATTGTTCAATAAACGGCTCGATTTCCCTGAAGGTTCCGGTTTTCTCCGAATCGTCGCAAATGATTATTTCATCAGGCTTGACAGTTTGTTTTATAATGCTGTCCAACTGCGTGGATAAGAAAAATAAGCGGCAAATTTCTTGAGCGGACATTGCGAACGTCTTATAATTTTCTGTTATGTGAACCGCTTCCGGCGAATCCAGAAGCTTTCAATCTTTAAAATACCATCCGCCAAACCATTGTCAAGCAACAAAATCACGGAAAAGAACAAAATTTATCCAGTCAACGATCTGCCGAATCGTCACGGCATCGCGCTGTCATCTGTACCTGCGG
>CALABZ010000400.1 GCA_937888615.1 uncultured Lentisphaeria bacterium
GTTCCGCGAAGAACGCGCCCGCAAGGACATCGGCGAACGCATCTCCGCCGCTTTCGACGAAACCCTCGCCTGGGCTCAGAAGGACATCCGTACCGCCCTCCCCGTTAAACATGTGGTCGAAAATATCGAACTGAGCAAATTCCCGGTCACGGACCAGGAGCTGGCCGAAGCCCGCGAACTCATCCGCCAGCTCGAACAGCAGAAACTCCCCGAGAACATGACGCCGGAAGAAAAGCTGGCGCTTGCCAGCAGTAAGAATTCATGGCTGAAACGTCATCAGAGTACCATTGAACGCTACGAAGATCAAAAGAAAAATCCGAAAGTACCGATGGAGCTCCACGTCGTCAAAGTGGGTGATATCGCTTTCGCCTCCAATCGCTTCGAACTCTACATGGACTATATGCACCGGATACAGGCGCGCAGTCCGTTCGAACAGACGTTCATCGTCCAGCTCGCCGGTACGCCCGGGGCAAAAGGGGGAACTTATCTCCCCACCAGCCGCAGTGTTGCAAACCGCGGATACGGCTCGGTCCTGCCCAGTTGCGACGTTTCACCGGAGGGCGGCCAGGAATTGGTCGACGAAACCGTCAAAATCTTAAAGGAAATCTATCCATCCAAATAGGAGTATGGAATTATGTCAGACGAAAAATGCTTGAAAATCGGTTGGGCCCACCGGGATGTTTCAGTGGATGGCCCCATTGGAATACCGGGACAGTTTTATTTACGGATATCGGAGGGAATCATTGATCCGGTCACCCTCACCGTCCTGGTCGTCGACGACGGCGCGGACAGTGTGATTTTCGTGTCCGCCGATATGGTGGTGATCCGTTCCTACCTGCTGGACCAGATCCGGGAAAAAACCGCGAAACTGAACCCGGCCATCCCGGTCGAAAAAATCCTGATGAACGTCACCCATGCCCACACCGGCCCGAGTCACTATGCCTCGCGCAATCTTTTCGATGATAAAATTTCCGGTTCGAGTACCGCATACAGCGGGGACTATCCGTGCGATATTGATATGATAAGCGGCGACGAATACCGTGATTTTCTGAGCGCCAAAGCCGCCGAAGCCATTGCCGAAGCCTGGGACAAACGCGCTCCCGGCGGCATCGCCTGGGGTTACGGTTACGCCACGGTCGGACACAGCCGCCGGGTCGTTTATTTCGACGACGTGTCGCAGCGTCCCGACAATGTTGCCAGGCCCGGCATGATGGTCAACGGCCACGGCGTCATGTACGGCAATACCAACGACGATAATTTCAGCCATTACGAGGCCGGAACCGAATCGTTCGTCAACCTGCTTTATACGTTCGATCCAAACGGCGAGCTGACCGGCGCCATCGTCAACGTCCCGTGTCCGTCCCAGAATTCCGAATCCGAATGGAAGCTCAGCGCCGATTTCTGGCACGACACCCGTACCGCGATTCGCAAAAAGTTCGGCAATATCTTCATCCTGCCCCAGTGCGCCGCCGCCGGCGACCTCGCGCCCCGTATCCTGCATTATAAAAAAGCGCAGGAACGCCGGTTCCGCCTCAAATACGGCACCGATCCGGAAAAAACCTACCGCGAAGCCGACGCCCGCAGAGATATCGCCGAACGCATCACCGCCGCTTTCGAGGAAGTCCTCGGCTGGGCGAAGAAGGATATCCGCACCGCGCTCCCGATCAAACACATCGTGGAAACCGTCGAACTTTCCAAGCGTTTAATCACCCGCGAAGAGATGGAAGCCGAACGCGCCCAGCTCGAAGAATTGATGAAAGAACCGTTCAAAACCGACGGCACCAAAGTCGATCGCCTGATTCATAATTCGATCCTGGCTTCCCGCCGCAACCGCTGTTGCCAGATCATCAGTCGTTATGAAACCCAGGAGGCCGAACCCAAACTGCCGATGGAGCTTCATGTCCTGAAGATCGGCGATATCGCTTTCGCCTCCAACCGTTTCGAGCTCTATATGGACTACATGCACCGGATGCAGGCGCGCAGTCCGTTCGAACAGACGTTCATCGTCCAGCTCGCCGGTACGCCCGGTTTTGACGGCGGTTCTTACCTTGCGACCGAGCGCGGCGAAGCCAACCGGGGCTACAGCGCCTCCCTCTATTGCAACCAGGTATCGTCCAAAGGCGGACAGGAACTGGTCGAGGAAACGGTCAAAATCCTGAAAGAAATCTATTAACCTCAAAGGAACACCATGAAATTTTCAATGATGAGTTATACGATGGCCCGGCAAGGCTTCCAGGTGGAAGACATTGTCCGTACCGCCGCAGAACTGAAAATGGACGGCATCGACTGGGTGACAACCTACGAACGCGACCCGGAAGAAATTAAAAAGCTCTGTGCCGACGTCGGACTGCCGATCATCGCTTATACCTTTTTTCTGCCCAAGGCGAATGCCCGCGAACCCGGCTTCCTTGACGACGCCAAGCGTTCACTGGAAACTGCGGTCCGCCTCGGCGCTCCGCTTGTCATGATCCCCACGCCGCCCGTGACCGGAGCGACCGACCGTGCGGAAGCCCGCAAGGTCTGGACCGACGCTCTCGTTCAAGTTGCCCCGCTGGCGGAACAGGCCGGCGTCATCATGACGGTCGAGAACTTCCCCGGCTTGCTCAGCCCGTTCGTCACCGCGGACGATTTTCTCGAAGCCCGCAAGGTAATCCCTTCGCTGTACCTGACCTTTGACAACGGCAACGCCTCGACCGGCGAGGACCAGCTCGAATCGCTGCGCCGCTGCGCCCCGTATGTGAAGCACGTCCATTTCAAGGATTGGGATTTCTCCCCGGAACCCCGCGAAGGATTCCGTCAGATGATCAACGGCTATTACCGTTCGGCCCTGATCGGCGACGGCGTGGTCGATTCCCGCGCCACCCTGCGCGAACTCGAAAAAATCGGCTATGACGGCTACATCAACATCGAGTACGAAAACAACGATTATCCGGCCGACCAGGGTATCAAAAAAGTATTGGAACATTTAAAACAGGGAGCATAAGATGACGATGACAGGAGAATTCAGATTTTCGTTCGG
>CALABZ010000401.1 GCA_937888615.1 uncultured Lentisphaeria bacterium
CCGCCACTGGAAAGCGATCAGCGACGGCAGCCTCGGCAGCCGCGCAACCAGCGCCGAGGTGGTGACGCCGATCCTGAAATGGGAAGACCTCGAAACCCTCCAAGCGGTGGTTCGGGAGCTTCGCAAAGCCGGAGCGAAAACGCCGGACTGCACCAGCCAGCACGTCCACATCGGAGTCCGCGAATTCACGGCGCGCCAAATCGCGAACCTCGCGCGGATCTTTTACAAGCAGGAAACGCTGGTGCTGAAGGCGGCCGGAACCCTGCCGAACCGCCTGACGCACTACACGCGCCCGACCGACCGCGAATTCATCGCCCGGCTGGAAAAAACCAAGCCGACCACCAAAGACGAGCTGAACAAGGCATGGTTCGGATACGCGAATCCGAATCCGAGCCATTACGACAGCGCCCGCTACCGCGCAATCAACCTTAACAACGTGTGGCGAATGGGCACGGTCGAGTTTCGGCTCTTCAACGGCACGACGCACGCTGGCGAGGTTAAAGCGCACATCCAGCTCTGCCTGATGATCGCCGCGAAAGCCCTGACCGCCAAGTGCGCGAGCACGAAAAACCAGCGGCCTTACAGCGAGGAAAGCGCCAAGTACGACATGCGGGTTTTCCTCCTTCGCCTGAACATGAACGGCCCGGAATTCAAAACCGCCCGATACCACATGCTGAAAAACCTGCCGGGCAATACAGCATGGAAGCACGGCAGACCGGAAGGCCGATAAAACCGAACGGGAGGGCCGGGAAACCGGCCTCCCATGACAGCGCGGCTTGCCGGATAAGCAAGCGGTTCTTTGATAATAAAGTAAGAATAAATCTCGCGGTTTTGGCTGAGCGCGACTTGACTTGTTATGCAAGTCGCCATCGGGGTCAAACTCGCCAAAATCGCGGATTTTTTGCCCAAGCGGTCAGATGGCGGGACAGCTAAATCAAGTGAATATTTTGAGAATTTGACCGTTGAAATACCGCAGTCGATAATGAATTATCGGCGAGGATATTTTGGCGGTCAAAACTCAAAAGAACGCTTGAGATGCTGTTCCGATATTTGACAGCTGGGCCAGAGGCCTCCGCACGGGCATCCCGTAATAAAATATGCCCAAGTTCGCAAAGTTTGGGGGCAACGTTCGAAATCAGCATAAGACCAGCATCAGGCTGGAGGTCATAAAAATTTTGAGCCGCGACAACGCCGCAACAACGCGAACGTTGCCGCAATAAACGAGAGGACATAAGCCATGAAAATCCGAATTCACGACACCGATTTTGACGGCAATCCCGTCGACTGCACCGGCGAGTTTTTCACCGGCGCGACCGCCCTTGACATCGTCAACGGCATGAAAATGAATCCCTTCAACAGCCACTTGGAGCCGGTGGCATTCATGCGCCAGACGCTCGACTTCATCGGGCAGAAAACTTACGCCCTGCCGGATGCGCCGGAGGATGCCGCCCGGCTGTTTCTCCAGCGCCTGACCGCGCTGGGTTTCGCCCGCTACGAAATTGACGACGGCGAACTGGATGCCGACCATCCGGCGGAATGCGGAGAACCGGTGGAAAAGAAATAGGAAAAATCATATCGGGGTATTCCGAAAAAGCCAGTTTTACTTGCAAGATTTTTGCATAATAAACAGCTCTATTTGAGCTCAAGAAGACTGGCTATAGTGCGAGTGAAGCGGCATTGTATGCACGTGATCGGAGGCGGTACGGAGCCGCTTCAAGGCAACGCAAAAAGTATTTTTCAGGAGAACAACATGAAAGCAGTTTTTATCAACGCCAACGAACGCAAAGTGGAAGCCGTCAATATCGAAAACGAGCTCCACGCCATTTACAAGCAACTCGGATGCGACATGATCCAGTGCATCGACATCGGCGAGAACCACACGCTCATCTGCGACGAAGAAGGCAGACTTCGGGACTGGGCGATGGGATTCAAGCTCGCCGGGCCGACGGTGATAGCCGGGAACGCCCTGATCGTTGCGACCACCGAGGACGGCGATTTCGCCGACTGCCAAGCGCCCTTGTGCCTCTTCTCGCGGAACGTCGAATTCGTCGACCTGAAGGAACATCCGCTGCCGCCGCCTAAAATCGGCATGGCGTTTATCGATGGCGATCTGACCGAAGAGAACCTCGAAAAGGCGCGCGCCGCCGCCCAGTGCGATTTGGAACGTCAGGAACGGGAATAACACGCACAAAACGGAACCGGTACAAAATATCGGTTCCGCCACAAACGGCATAAACATGAGGAAAAAACAATGGAACAGAAAACACCGTTTACAGAGGCCGAAGCCTGCCGCAATTCACTTTTGATTACGCTTTACGGATTGGAGGAGCGAATCAAAAACGCAAAAACCGCCGCCGATTACATTGATCTTATTCGGCGCACTGGAATGCTTGCCGAGTTCATGGCGCAAGTTCTCGCGAAAATGTCGGCCAGCGGTGAAACGCTGAAACCGATTGACGACAAAACCGTGGATTGGATTAAGAAAATGTAGGGACAAGATTGCATTGGAAACGTCTCCAATCCGGGGACGTTTTTTCTTGAGCATGGCATTTTTGTTTATGCAAATCATATTTGCGAATAATCCCGGAAATATCGGGAAAAGAATATGCCCCATCGCAGCGAAAGACGTAATAAAATTCTGCCGACAAAGGCGCGCAAACGCCCCGACGTTCGCTTATGCGGCGGGGGGCGCGACCGGCCTGATCGCAGGCGGAAACGTCCGGCGCGACAGGGGGCAAAGTTTGCGCGTTGCGGCATTCGTTTTATCTTGCGATTATTCTTGATAATGAACTGGATATATCACCGATTGCATGGTTATGTATGCATCGTGCGAAGCAAACTTAAAATTAACCGGAAGGATGCCATGAAAAACCTGATTCTTTACCTCGCCTACGGGAGCAACATGCTTCCGGAACGCATGATGCGCCGGTGTCCGGGCGCGACCGCCCTCGGCGTGGCGCGTC
>CALABZ010000402.1 GCA_937888615.1 uncultured Lentisphaeria bacterium
TCTCAATCTCCGGGAAGGTCACGGCAACGATATTCTTTTTGACTCCAAGTTGCTTCAGCATATCCGGCACCTGCTGCGAAAAGCTCATCAGACGGTTGCGAAGCTGGTTGTTGACCGTCTTTTTCGCGCGGGGGGTCAGTTGCTTGTCGGGAAGTTCAAATATCCGATGACGGACCGTATTGTTATATTCAGTCACATTGTCGGTTTTCATTCCCGGTCCAGTGGTTTCACCGGCTTTATATTCGTTCAATACATTATCTGCAACCAGACCGACACCATCGGTCGAAAAAACACTGAGAGACCAGTCCGCTGTTTGCGGCACACCGGCTCCCGCCGAGGAACGGTTGACTTCATTGCCAACCACCATTGGGGCGGCACCGCCCCGGACCTGTGTTTTCTTGGCGGATGACCAACCGCCTACCGCCAGGCCGCCACCCAGCGTCCGGTTGTCGATCAATGTCACATTGTCGGCATTGTGCACATTGATATAGCCGGCTTCGCAATTAATTAATTTGGAATTGGCGGTGGAGATGGCAATGGATCCGTCCGGGCTTTTGCAGTTGATCATGGTGGACCCCATGCCATCACATCCTTCGATGTCGATAAAGCCGTAAGTACGCCAACGCAGATCCCGTCCGGTACAATTAACGTAAACCGTGTTGCCGCTGTTTTCATGACAGGTGGTGTAGTCCCAACGAAACGCATCTTCGGAATCGCAGTCAATGACTACATTGTTATTGCCTCGAATATAGAATGAATCACCGCTCCAGCGATCCCATTTTCCCTGATAAAAATCAGCTTTGAATTTGAGATCGATATAACCACTGTTCTGAGCCTTGCAACGCCGCACTACACTGTTATTTGCATAAGTGCCGAACGCAATGCCGGGATTGTCGTAGATGCGACAGTCTTCAATAACGCAGTTACCGGCAAAAAGCAAACCCATGTCGGTATTGCGCAGATCATCGAATTCAGGCCAGTGCGCCGCCTTGTTGCCATTAATTGTAATACCGGATACGCGGACGGATTTTTGAGCGACCAGCAGCTTTCCCGCCGATGGAATCCTTTTAATTTCAGATCCTTTGCCGCCGCGCAGGGTGTGCCCGGACGGAATGACCAGGCCGGTTTTCTCTGCGCCGATTTTGATTCCGTAAATCAGCGGTTTTCCCGGATCACCGCTGCCGTCCAGCAACAGGTCTTTGTTTTCGTTAACGGCTTTTTGCAGATATTCCGATAAATCCTGGGAACCATCCAATCTGGCATCCGCAGGTAAATATTGTTTTATGCTGACCGGGGAGGCGCTCAGGATTCCGATTATGGCGAGGCACATACAAATTGCGGTGAATTTCATAGAGACTCCTTGCTGATTTTACTTTGTTGAAGGGAAGCCGCGCCAAAGGACCAAGGCGATTTCATAGGCATTTTCATGTTTTACCTGATCATACATAGACGGCGTGACTTTGTTCTGGCGGACATGGCCGGCGCAGTACAGGGTATTATAAATTCCAGTGTCTCCATTCAAATGGGCTCCCTTGGAAAACTGTGCCAAGCCGCTTTCAAAGTAATCATAAGCCATTGGAATATCGTCAGCGGTCAGGTCGGCAATCTTGCCGGTGGCCGGACGCTTGAGGGTGAGACTATAGGTGGAAGCCACAGCGTCAAGACGATATGGATTGATAGTTGTATAGGAGCCGTAGATATGGTCGGTATTGTTCCCCCAGTAATATGTATCGACCATCGAGGTGTAGTCATTCGACGACGGACAATAGAATATTTTACTGTTGGTAATTGAGCCGGTCGGCGCGCTTCTGTATTCGCCTTTGCCTGGAGCCCAGAGCTTGCCGAGCCCGACGAACATATCGGATCGGTTGATGAATCTTGTAGAGACACGAGTTGCATTGGCGGGATCTCCGGACGTATTCATATCGGGTACCTGGTCATTGTAATCCTGTACATAAACGTTCAAGCCTACCCCTAATTGTTTCAAATTTCCGGAACACTTTGTCATTTGGGCTTTCTCGCGCGCCTTGTTCAGGGCGGGAAGCAACATCGCCGCCAGGATCGCGATAATCGCAATCACAACAAGGAGTTCAATAAGTGTAAAAATTTTTCCGACCTTTTTCCCCATAATCCTCATCCTTTGTTTTGTTTATTGTATTCATATCCCGTCGCAGTTCGAATGCAGGCGGTCATAGGAACTTCAATCCGGCATTCGCCGTCCATGAAAACTTCTCGAAAAAGCGAATCCGTGATTTTCGCCACATCGTGTTCAATCGAAGAAATCGGCAGGATGTGACTGCGCACCGCCAGTGTATTGTTGATCCCGACCACCAGAATGTCCTCCCCCACCCGATAGCCTTTTTCCGTCAAATACCGGATGCCGCCCAGCGCGAAAATATCGGAATTGTAGAATATCGCCTGGGTATCCGGTTTCCGTTTCAATAATTTCCCGGTAATTTCATAACCGATATTCAGGTAAATATCAAGGTCTGTATTCCAGGGTTTCAATATGGATATTTTGAAAAGATATTTATCCTCGACCTCTGCTTTGCTCATACCCGGAAATGCATTATAAAGAGCATTCAAGTGTTTATGGGCGTGAAAGATAGCGGAAAAACGTCCATACCCGCATCCAATGAAGTAATCAATAATCTCCTTCATGGCGCAATCAATAAATGAATCAACATATCGTGAAGCATGGCGGTTCCCGTAGGAAATAAAACTATACCCGAATCCATTAATCAAGGCTTCCAGTTTCCCCCATCCGACCGGTTCCCCCAGAAATACGAATGCCGTCGCCCCGCGGGTAACCAGTTCCCTCACCATTTTCATGTTGTCCTCGCCCTTCATGGACGCCAGCGCATACAGACAGCCGTAACCGGCGGCGTTAAAAAGGTTCATGAGGTCCAGCGTGATCCGGGTCAGGTGTTCATCAATCTGTATGTATGGGGCACTGCACAGGATCGCCACGGTTTTGGTGGCCTTGCCGCGCATGACCTGCGCACTGATGCTTGATGTATAGCCCAGTTCGCGGGCCACCGCCAGGATTTGTTCGCGCTTTTTCGCGGACACCCGGCAGTTGGTTTTGTTGTTTAACACGGCGGAAACCGCCTGATTGGACAGTTGAACCTGTTCCGCGATTGTTTTTATGGTTACAGCCATGAAATATCCAGCATTGCACTATTTTTGATTTGACGTTAAATCAATTATACAGCCGGACGATAAAAAAATCAATACCCCGAAAAATAAAATCAGTGGAAAATATTCAATCCGCCGAAACCGGCTCATTTACCTTATCCGTTATAAATGAGGGAGAGTCCCCCCATTTCGGCAGGGACTACAACCAATAAACAATAGCGGAACAGGACTAAGGAAACCTTCCTCCGCATTCCGCCATTGTTTATTTCATCAAGCCACAAATATGTTTCGGATCATTTCATCCTGAACGACCCTTTCTCGAATTGAAATCCCCGGACATATATTTGCGGTTTTTCCGGGTTGGACGCCGGACGTTTGGCCGTGGCGGCGCCCGGCCACTGGAGTATCCAGCCAACGTTACGCAACAAGGCAACGGCCGGATTTTCAGCGAAATACACCATGCATTGCCGCATGGAAGGATGGCTGAAGCAGGTCATGCCGGTGTCGATGGTCAACGTACCGGTCTTCGTGAAGTTGAACACCAATGGAATCCCGTAGTATTCTCCGCCGTAACGGCACCCTTTGGCGTACAGCCGTCCGTGATTGTCGAACCAGCGGTTGTCTTTAGCATACGGCCAATCCTTGACGAAGGGCAAATGATTGTATTTGTGGTCGCTCATCGGCATCGGTACGCCGAGCATGTCGGTGATGCGCATGTCGCCGCCGAGGTTGGTGATAAAGGCGGAATCGTTCATGCGGGCATTGGTACTGACCCATAAATCGTGGATTTCGCTATGCTTCGCATTCGTGACCACACCATGCACCGGCGAGATGAACACCGACTTGCGCAATGCGAATTCCGTATCATTTCCATCGCCTTCCGCAATAACCGAAACGGCATTGTCGAGCTGCTGATAAAACAGGCATTTATCGATCAATATCTTCGCCCGATCCCCCGGAGTGGTCCGGATTTCGAATCCCTCTGAACCGGACACCAGACGCAGGTTGGTCGCCCACAAAAGTTTCTGACCGACACCACGAAAAATCGGCTTTTTAATATCGTTCTGCCGCAGAGTCGCCAAGCCGGGCGCGGTAAAAGCGATTTGCGGCGGCAGGTCGAGCACGTCTGACAGTGTAATCAGAACCGGCGGCAGGACAACCAGCGCGGACTTGTCTCCGGCGGCGGCCGCGAGAACTTTTTTCATGGCGGCGGTATCGTCGATTTTCGGATCAATGTCCACGCCGTAATCAACGGCATACAGGGTGCGGGAGAACTTTTCCGCCATGTCTTTTTCCGAAATATTGACGGTTGGAACATGGATTTTTTCAAATACCCCGTCTGCCAATGGTTCCTCAATGGCGTGTTTCAAAAACACCGGCATATTGCCGGCGGCAACACCTTTACACTTCGCCAACGTCAGGTTGAACGGAAAATCGGTCGAATAGCAACTCCCCTTGATATTTTTTATGGCCCAGGATATATCGAAAGTCGAATCCTTGAGCGATCCCCGGGTGGGAACACTCGCCCATTCCATCAGGTTGACGGTCCTGCCGGAGGTATTGGAAACGTTGATGGCTTCGACGATATTCGGCATATTGTTTCGGCAAAAAACAAGCGGCGCTTTTTTGCTGAAAAATTCAATATTCCGCAGAATCGTATAGCATTGAATCTCGTTGCGCTTCGGCATGTCCAACTCCAGCAACGGCATACCGTCCCCTTTTTTCACATTGAACGCCGAATCTTCAATTATGGCTGTACCGCCGCCGTATTTGATCCATGCGCCTCCGGCAACAGCTTCCGACGCGACGGCCTGCAGATTGATGATCCGAAGCGCCCCTCTTAAAGTCATCGGAAACGCTTCGGCATCGGCGGGCATCTGAATCCGGCAATTTTCAATAACGGAACCATCGACCTTGTTTACATTCCTGAACTGTGATTTTATCGGCTGCCGCGAGG
>CALABZ010000403.1 GCA_937888615.1 uncultured Lentisphaeria bacterium
AAGCCGGCTTCCGCCGCCCACCATAAAGACTGCGGCGGGCGGTTTGCCGTTGACCATGTTGGACTGCCACGGCAGGATTTTACTCTGGAGCGGGAACAGTTCCGGGTAAATCTCATTCCGGCCGGAGAAAACATTTCCCCAGCCCATGAAGCTCCAGCAGGGATCTTTCTCATCCTGATTGTAGAAACGCACCGCGAGGGCGATGACGGGTTTCGGGTCGGGCGTCGTCACCTTGAAGCGGACCTGTTTGCCGGTCAGGTTCAGCGGCTGGGCGAAATAAATCGAGCCGATGAAATAGGCCGTACCGTCCTGGCGTTTGGTGATGCCCGAAAGCTTGAGCGCGGGTTTGCCGTCGACGGTGACGGTTTCGAATTTGCCGCTTTCGCCGCGGATGTCGCCGTAAAAATCCTGTCCGAATACCAGCAACGGCAGCAGGATGGCGAATAGAATCGATTTTTTCATGTTTCAGTTTCCTTGAAATCAGTTGTTGCGTCCGTGCCAGAACAATTTCCCTTCGGGGGTGGTGGCGTTGGGGAGGACCAGTACGTTGCGCCCGCCGACGTGTCCGTCCAGGTACATGACGTTTACCGTGCCGTCGTGCCGCCGTTCCACCACCTCGGCGGGGTTGGATACATTGGCGTTGTTCGGCCAGGCGTTCACGCCCCAGTTGCCCGGATAGATATTTATCCTGCCGTCGCCGAAACCGAATACCGCGGACGGTATTTTGATCTGGTTGATCTTGGCCGGCGGCCGGTTCTCGGTGGCGCTCAGGTATCCGAGTATCCGTTGTACCGGGGTCGAAGTTACCGCGCCGGAATAATTGAAGCCATAGGAAGAAACCAGCCCGGGGCCAAAACGGTGGATGTATCCGGCGGAGGGACACTGGTACAGCGGTTCAATGAATTCGTTTGTCGCACTGTGTCCGCTCAGATATGCTTTGCCGAAAATATACGGATAAAGGTGATACTGAAACCCGCTTCCATCGAATCCCCAGCAGTTGTAATCGTTGTTTTCCTGCTGGTACGAGGCGAGCCCGAGCCCGAATTGCTTCAGGTTGCTCTTGCAGGCGGTGCTTCTGGCGGAGGAGCGCGCCCGGTTCAATGCGGGCAGGAGCATGGCCGCCAATATGGCGATGATTGCGATGACGACCAATAGCTCAATGAGTGTGAAATGTCGGGTGACGGGAAAATTCGATGATCGTGTCATGATTTTTTTTCCTTTATTTCGTTTATCGTTGGTTGAAAGGATGTTCTGATTGTATAAATGCAGTTTCGGCGCCAGGTAGATGCGGCGGGCGGGCGAACCGGGAGACGCGAGGCGGCGGGCGCATTCTTCGGCCACGGCTTCTCCTGCCTTGCACCAGTCGACGGCGATGGTATTTGCCGGTTGATAGCCCGGCAGGATCAGGTTTTTGCCGTCGATGCTGAGCACGCGGAACGATTCGGCGAGGTCCCGTCCGTGGCTGTTTTTATACCGCAGCGCGAAATCGTCATAACTCGAGCCGCTGACAAACAGACAACCGTGATCGTCCGCCAATTCCAGTTCCGCATGCTTGGTGATGACCTCGCAGTCGTCGCCCCACAGGCGGCAGAACATGGCGGTACGGATTTCATGAACCGGCATCCGGGCGTCAACCACTTTTACGTGTTTGATGCCGAGTTGTTTGAAGTGTTCGGCGGCCAGCTCCGCGGCGTCGAACGGGTCCAGGGTCACGCTGGAGAGCCTGCCATGCAGGGAAGTGTGCATTTCCAGCCCGATCAGCGGCAGGTTTTCCGGCAGGTAACTGAGGTCGAACGTATCATAACAGCCCATCAGCACCAGCGCGTCGCTTTCCCGGAACTGATTTTCGTCATAGAGTGGTTTCAGGTTGTGGTAATCGCAGAAAAACATCCGGAGCCGCCAGTTGTATTCCGCCGCGGCGAGCTGAAAGCGCTGCATGGCGTAGGTGCAATAACTGGTCTGCGGATTTTTGTTGAAAAGAACGACCGACACGGTCCGGCCATCCGAATTCCGGGCGTCCTGCGCCTTGACGTAGGTGCCGGAGCCGTGGCGCAGTTCCAGAATATCCTGTTCGCAAAGTTCCTTCAGACCGCGGCGGGCGGTACTCGGGGTCAGGCCGAATTGTTCAGCCAACTCGCGCAGGGGGGGCAGTCGATCCCCGGGGGCGAAGGTGCCGCCGGCGATCATCGCCTCGATGTAACTGGTCAATCTGGATATTGATGAGTGATTTTGTGTCATATCGCAATAGTGATTCACATTGTTTCATTTTATATAAACATTATACAGTTCATCTGAATAAAAGTCAATACGTATTGCGATTAAAAAGTGAAATAAATTGTTCCAAAGTGTTTTTTGCTCTCGTCCGGGCGATGTATTGCCGCCCGCGGGGCGCGAAACCAAACAACCCGTTATTTGATGTGGTGCGGAGTTGTCGTCAGGCCAAAGCCTGGGATTTACCTGACGAATGATAATTATGAGGCAGCAATGCTTTCAGCTGGCTGTTACTTCTGGAGACTGACAATTGCGGCAGGATCTCCTGAAGATAACTGGAAAAGTTGATTCCGAGGTTTCGACAAGACACCGCCAGAGATATCAACACTGCGGCGTTTTTCCCGCCCTCTTCACTACCAAAGAAAAGGAAGTTTTTGCGGCCAAGAACTGCGGGACGCAATTGATTTTCGGCATAAAATCCTGATGTCGGGATTTTTTGCCATATCCCCATTCTTTGAAAATCCCCAGCCTTTGAAGATTCCTGCTTGATTTCAGCGGATTTTTCCTGAAGGGCTGGGGATTTTATTTCAGCGGAGTCCGCACAGTCTGGCCATTTCTTCCTCGCTGCAATTTTTCCATAATGGTTTTTCATTTTGCTGATCCGGCGTTTCCACTGATTCGATTGCTTTCCGAAGCATTTCCATGGAAGGAGTTGCGTAGATTTTTGTGGTTTCAATGGATGAATGTCCCAAAACGCGGGAAATAAGCGCCAGCTCAACACCGTGCTGATATAGATTTGTGGCCCTCGTCCTTCTGAACATGTGCGGGTAGACTTTTTGCGGTATATCGGGACAGGATTTTCTGGCCTGCTCTGCATACTGATTAATGAATCGTTCAACATTGCTTTCTGACATTTTTTCTGATTTTCCTTTTAATTTCGTGAAAAACACGAAGTTATTCCTGTTCAACTTCGGGTGAAATATTTTCAAATATTGAATCAGGTGTTGCGAGGTTTTGGTGGTGATTGCGACAATTCTTTCCTTATTGCCTTTTCCATTGATTCTGATATACGGATCATTGCGTTCCAGTACCAGATCCTGAATTGTCAGACTGAGAAGTTCATTGAGGCGAATGGCTGAATCATAAAGCAGAATCATCATAACCTGGTCGCGCATACCGGTTTTCGTATTTTTCGGCTGCTGCAGGATATGGGCCAGCGCCGCCTCGGATAGTATCGCTTTTTCCTGCCTGGGAACCCGGCACTGCGGTATTCTTGAAATGAGCAGAGATACCGATTGCAATGTAATATCTCTGTCGGCCGCAAACCAAAGATAAGTTTTGATGGTCGAGAGACGCTGATTACAAGTTCCCGGCTTGTTGCCGGATTCTTTGAGGTAGATGATGAAGTCTTGAATCAGTCTGGCGGTACAGTCATGAAAATGGAATCTCCCGATGGATATTTTTCTTTTTTCGAGTAGATAACGTCTGAAGACGGTAAGAGAATCGCGGTGTGATTTAACGGTTTCCGGGCTTCTTCCGAGCTGGCCGAGCAAATAGGTTTCCAGAAATTCCAAAGTCATGGAAAAAAACAGCATTCCTTCAGAAACAGTTCTATTCTTCATAAGGCGTCACCTCCGGAATGACTTTTCCCGAAATCTTATCTTTCTGGCGGATAATGCGAAATGCATCCGTCACCTGGTGATAGTAATACATGGTGTCTTCAATACTGCTGTGTCCGAGATATCTGCATAAATATGGCATCATAACCTCCAAAGATACATTTTCGGCCATCCACCGGTTCATCCGGTGGACTACAAAACTATGTCGCAATGAATGGATCGTCGGTTCTTTTTCGCATTTCCCCGCATACGGCGTCATGTTCCATAATTGCCTGAACTTCCGGTCAACACTCGTTTTCAGGATATGAATTTGCGGCATACGTCCAGGGAAAAACCAGATCGTATCCGGGCACATCCGGGCCATTTTGCGTGAGTATTTCCGGCATAAAAGAGTGAAATCATCCGCCATGTAAACATACCTGTCTTTGTTCCCTTTCGACTGCCTGACCATGATAATTCCATTCTGGAGATCGACATCGCTTTTTTTGAGATTGCAACCTTCCGAAAGTCGCATCCCGCAGTAATAGTACATGCGGAACAATATCTGGTATTCCATGGCAAGGCAGTGCCATTCAGCATTTTTCGGCAAATAAGTATCAACAACGTTGAAAAATGCTTTCAGTTCATCATGATTCAATATATGCGGAACCGTAATTGCTTCCGATGGCATTAGCCGGGGAATATAGCTGTTTATTCCCATCGAATTCATGTAAAGGGAAAGCAGCCGGATAAAAGAAACCCGTTGATTGCGGTAATTAATCCCTTCCGTTTCTCTTTGAATAGACCATTTCATGACAATATCGCGGGTTATGAGCGGTTCATCATAGCCGTTTTCAAGGCAGAAACGGTCGAAGAATTTCAAAATATAAGCTTCATAATCATAGATGAAACCATCCGCTTTTTTCTGGCGGATCAACCCCTCGATATAAGGCGCGAAAACACTTTCATACTGATAGGGCAGTTGGTTCATGACAGTGTGTCTCCTTTTACTCTGATCCCCTTCAGGGGAATTGCACATTTTCTCATGGAATCCCCATCGGTGGCAAGATAGGTCATGACAGTCGAATTGTCACTGTGACCAAGGGATTCGGCTATGATTGCCGGCTTGATACTACCGCAAAGCATGCGTGACGCAAAAGTTTTGCGGGTAATATGAAATCCGTGCGGATCTTTAGTCAACGCCTGTTCCAATGCTTTCCTGCATGCAATGCTGTTTAATTTGCCATACGGTACCCTGTGATTGATAAATATGTATTCTTCTGAAGTGGCCGGCCGGCCATGCATTATATAACGGTAAAGACAATTTCCAACCTCTGTCGGCATCGGAAGCTTTACGAACTTGTCTGTTTTGCTCTGTTGTATCGAAATGGTTGCTTCATTCCATGATATATCCGTCAATTTGAGTTTTGTGATATCAGAACCTCTTATTCCCATGCGAAGACCGAGCAGAACCATTGCACATTGACGCAATTGATAACCGGAGCAGGCCTGATTCGCAAAATCATAGATGGCGGCAATATCTTCGTCCTCAAGCGTTTTGACAATACTTGTCTTAGGCGCACATTCACCCGACAAAGCCAATTGTAAATATGGCGGAACAATATCATGATCTGCCAGATACGTTAAAAAATGCCTTATCTTGGAGGAATATGCATTCTTGCCTTCTGGTGTCGAATGAGGATCGGAAAGATGGAAATCCTTGATGGTTCCAGGAGAAATCTGTGCCCAGTCGGTAATACCGGTTTGAGAAAGATATCCCAAAAAACGCAAAACAGAGACCCGATTCATGTTAATCGTCGAAGCAGCAAATCTCTTTCTTTGCTGCTCTTCAATAAAATCATAATATTCTCTCTGGCACCATTCAGGAAGGTCCAGCCCTCTATCCCGTTTTTCTTGATAGGTAATGGTAGGATTGATATCACCATTATTTCTGTATTGTTCAAACATTCTTATAGCACGCTTGAACGCCTGCCACTGAACCGTATAATGTTGAAGGTAAGTTGCCCAGCATAATGCATGTTCCGGAGAATATTCAAGCTCATTTGCTTCCAGAAAAACAAATAACTCTTTCCAGGTTTTGCGGAAAACCTTTCTCACGGTTGATGAATAGCGATGTTTGTCCAGGCAGTTTTTATCCAGCCGCATAGCCAGAGAAAGAAAATCTTCAGGAGTCATACAGTCTGCCTGTTTGGCTTTGGGAAACAAACTCCTTTCCGCAGCCGGAAGATCATCAATAAAGAAAAAGCGGCTTATCGTGCGCGGATCCAATACCGCTACTACTGAGGCTTTGATCAAATTCCTTTTCTCAAGATACCGCAAGAAAACTCTGATGCTTCTATTGGATTGGTTTTTGGAGTTCTGTGAGCAATGGATATCATCCTGATAATATTCGAAGATTAATCTGTGCGTAATTTCCGCAGTCCCTGCCACTCCACGCTTTGTCAAATAAGTTAAGAATCTGGACGTAGAAACACGTAAGCGATAGATGGACCAAACTTTATAAAGCGGGGACATTTCGGCTAAAAACTCATCCAGTAACTTTTTGCACCAGCAATCCATATGCTTATAATATTGAACTGCTTCATAGGCGGATTTTGTGTTGACGATCTCCCGGTTTTCCAATACGTCATTCAATCGTGAAAAAGCCAGACGACAACTCTTGAAAGTGGTAATACAAAGATTTCCGGCCTTATCTTTCAGCCAGCGAACCGCCAACTCATTTGAATATCCGACTCCCTTTTTCTCAAGATATTCCCTGAATAAACGGAAACAACGTTTGTGCGTATAGACAATACTGAACGTATAGTCATTTTGGACAAGGTACTCGATCACCTTGTCTACAGCCCGGTCATAAACTCGATACATGTAATTACCTCCTGATAAATGTTGGGTAATTACAAATACCTCTCCGCTGAAATAAAATCCCCAGCCCTTCAGGAAAAATCCGCTGAAATCAAGCAGGAATCTTCAAAGGCTGGGGATTTTCAAAGAATGGGGATATGGCAAAATTGTTGTCGGGGGTCATACGGATGTCCAGAATATAATTGCGCAATTCCTGTTCGTGGTTCAGTGCATACTTGATCGCTTTGCCCAAAAGACTCTTTGGCAGCAGCAAAGTGGATTTGGCTTTCTCGAAGAAGCGATTCATTACTCTGGTTGTCCGACGTATGCGAATTTCAGACAATTCTTCTATTGACCGTTTTCCCGCCGCCAAACGGTCGCGAATATGGTGTTCAATGCGATAAAGCAGATTGATTAAAAGAACAAATGGTCCGGCCTCGGGATCGGAAATTTTTTCGGCATCGAAAAATTTCCTTCTGGCGTGAGCCCAGCAACCGACCTGAATGATATTCTCGGATTGTGCGGCTTTCTCGTAACCTCTGTAGCCGTCAGATTGGAGAAAACCCGTATAATGTGCCAGCATATTGACTGGATGTTGATTTTTCCAATCTTTGGTGAACTCAAAAAAAGCCAATTTGGAGATCGGCGAATAATAACACCACAATCGCCCGGATAGAACGGTTTGAGTGGACGTTTTTCTCTTTTGCCCTTTTCCCCGGGGAATCAACATGTCTATGGGCGTATCGTCCGAATTCAATATTTCCGATTCAAGCACAGCCTGCCGCAGGGATGGATGAAGCTCTTCCAATACTTCGGCGGTATCCGATACCCAATCATTCAAGGTACTTGGAGCCACATAAATACCATTGTCACGCAGTTTGTCGGCAATTCGGTGAAGCGGCATGTGGCGCAGGAACTTTTCCTCAATAATATATGCCAGCAGCGAAACATCGGCCTTGCAACGGTTAAGCGGATGCGGCGGCAGGTCCGGCGTGAAAATACCGAGTCCGGCGCGCCGATCCGGACTGGCATATTTGGGAATATGATAGCGGATTGCATACACTTCCAACGGCTTTATCGCTAATTGCTCTGTAATGTCTTCTCCGATCCGGATCAATGGTCTGCCGGTTACTGGACAGATCTTTTTCGCTTCCGACAGATCGAGATATACATCTTTCCGTGGTAAATTTTCGGGGATATCCATCCGTCCATTCAGATTGGGATTCAGGCGTTTGGGTTTGTCGATGCTTTTCCCGTCGGCAGCTGGCTTCGCCGGTAAGACCACTTCAATTTCAACTTCCGTCTGTATATCGGAAAATAGATTCGGCAATTCAGGATGGCTCTGTTCAGACTGACGCCCAAACAACTTATGGCGGTTTAATGACAGCGCCTGCTTCAACAAGTCGATTTCACGCTCGCGGAGTTTCAGCACATCCTCCAAATAAGACACCTTGCTCTCTAATTCATTGATATGCTTCAATAGATTTTCAGAATTCAAAGCCGGCTCTCCCCTCTGTTTAACTGTCTGCCTGGCAGGCAGGCTGCTTCCAGCGAATAATCAATCAACATCCGGCAAAGCTCCTGAAAACGACGATAATTTTCAAGTTCTTCACGCACGCGCTCAATATCCTCCTCACAAATGTAAGCAGTATGCCCCTTGCCACGATGGTAATAGCTCAAGTGCCAATAACTTTTTCCCCAGGCACGTTTTTGCTTCGACAGACTTCCTTTGCGCATTGTCCCAAGCGCCGATATCTCCTGCTTGATCGCCTGAATCCTATCCTCAATTTTTTGTCTCTCTGTCATCCTGATCCTCCGACATAATTTACCTTTCATGTATTATATATTAAATACATTATTTTATCAAGAACCATTCAGAAAAAAAATCCACTTTTCTTAAAAAATGTCAATCGCCTACTGCGGCAACCAACGCAGCATCATCATTCAGACGAAATCGTTTTGTCCTCTTGACCTTCTTGAGCCCTTCAAGAAGCATCAACAGCAATGTACGGTCGATTATTTGCTTTCCTTTGGAGTCTGCCTCCGGCAGGGCAAAACTTCCACTTTCCAATCTTTTCATCCAAACAGCAAAACCGTCTTTATCCCAGTACAATACCTTAATTCGGTTCCTCGGTCCGTTCAAAAATACGAAATAAGCCCCCGAAAGCGGATTCTCCTTCAATACCGTTTTGACCACCCCGATCAACCCGTCATAACCCTTCCGCATGTCCACCGCTTCCCGATAAAGAAAAATCCGCTCCGCACTCAGATGAATCATCTCATTTCCTCCCTAATTACCAATAGATAATCACGTAATTCGCTCATTGTCACCAATCCTGGCTGGATACTTATCCCGTTGTATTCGATTAATACGCTGAACCGAACCGGTTTTCTGTCCGTTGTCAATGGCCAGGAAAAATCAATCACCGGATTTCGCCGGTACCATTCCTTTACTGAACTTTTAGCCCGACTGAAACAACTTTGGTTCAGCCCGTGCTTACGGCAGTAATCCCTCATCGTCATCCCGCTCCGCCGTTGTTCTTCAATGATTTGACGCCAACGCTCTACGCTTTCTTCCCGCCTGAAATACATCTTCACCTCCTGCCTTCTGTAATCTTCAGCTCTAACATCATGAATTTTTCGGACCAACTTTGCTGATTTTCTAAAACCCGAAATTACAAATCAGCAAAGTTTTTGCTTGACCGATTTTTCCGGGTTCCGCTGATCAATATACAGTGGTAAGGTTTGGAATGAAACGTGTATTGGCCGTTCGTTTACAATATACCGCAGCAAAAACTGAAGAAAACGTGTATTCGCCGTTGGTTTACAAAGTACGTAATATATCGGGTAAGGGCATGGCGTTGCCGCCATGACCTCCCCTAAGAACCGTACTTGAAAGTTTCCCTTCATACGGCTCAAGCCATCATAAGGCACTGACTTCTCAGCACCCGGTTGTCAGAAGGCTAAGGCTTTTTCTTGGATCGGGAAAACCTTTCTTTCCTCTTTCCCAAGTATTCGCCATCTTTCGGTTCAAATGGGTTCACGTTATTTCTTATTTTGGTATATTCGGTGAATTTAACATCACTCATCCTCATAAGAATTTGTCTTTTCCCGATTTTATCGGTTCCATAAAAACACCAGTTATTTTTGCCGATTCGTGTAAAGTATTTTCTTTTCAGCCATTTGGCGCTCTTGTTGCTGTGTCTTCGACGGGCCCACCGCCAGAGCTTTTCCCATACCCAGGAGTTGAGTTTCGAGAATGTTCTGCTGCAGCAACAATGCTTATAATAATTCGCCCATCCCCTTAATATTGGATTGAGCTTATTTATCAGAGTTGCAGCATCGGCGGCTTTGTTCTTTTCAAAGACATCTTTGATTTTTTGCCCGAATCTTTTGATTCTCTTATCTGCGGGTTTTATCAGAAGTTTATCTTTATAGGTCCTGATATTGAAACCGAGGAAGTCGAATCCGTGTTTAAGGCACGTGATGACAGTCTTCTCCTCCGATAGTTCCAGTCCGCGATGTGTCAGGAATTCCCGAATCATCGGTTTGATTTCATCTTCCAGTAGTTCTTTCGAATTTGCCGTCACGATGAAGTCGTCTGCATATCGAATGAAGTTAACATGTTTGTTGTCCATCTTTTGTTGACGGCTTATCCAAACAGCTTTTCCCTTGACTATTTTGCGGATTTTGTATCTCTGCCGTAGTATAGTTTCGATGCCATCCAGTACCATATTTGCGATGGTAGGCGAGATTAAACCGCCTTGCGGGGTGCCGGAGTCCGTGCTCTGGAGTTTTCCCCCTTCAAGGAAGCCACATTTCAGCCATTGACGAAGCATTGGTTTCTCTGTCGGAATGTTCTCTAAAATCCATTCATGACTGATTTTGTCGAAACAACTTTTGATGTCCCCTTCCAAAATCCATTCGGGGCGGGTTGACGACCTTGAGGCTAATATACCTATCATCTTAATGGCGTCGTGACAGCTACGACAGGGCCGGAACCCGTATGAATTGGGATCGCCTGTCGTTTCTGCCACCGGTTCGAGCGCCATCTTATAGAGCGCCTGCATTGCTCTGTCGCGCATCGTGGGGATTCCCAGCGGACGTTTCTTGTCGCTTCCCGGCTTCGGAATAAGTATGCGGCGGAGCGGTTTGGCACGGTAGGCCTCCTGTTGCAATTCAAGGATCGCCCGTGCTTTTCGTCTGTCCGTGCTCCACCGAACCCCATCCACTCCCGGCGTGCGTTTACCGGTGTTGGATGTTACCCGCTTCACCGCCAAGGCTTTGGCGTAGAATGACCGGGTCAGTTTCTTCCAATTCAGTTTTCATCACGGCAATCATC
>CALABZ010000404.1 GCA_937888615.1 uncultured Lentisphaeria bacterium
GAGGATTGGAGCAGAATCGAGCTCTCACCGGATGGCATCCTGCTTTCGGTTAAAGACGGCAAAACCAATACCGAACTGATCCGTTCAGGACGGGGTCCGGCGTGGATACTGACAAAACAGAACAAAGAGAAGATTCAAAGCCAGGACTATCCCGCGCCTGAAGTCAAGCAGCAGACGAACCAAACCGTCTTTATCTGGCGGAAACCCGGATTGCCGGAGGTGGAAGGCATCGTGGAATTCGACCCGGTCAATCACCAGTTCCGCTTCCGCGCCCTGATTGACAATGCCACCGGCTCCAGCATTGATACCTTGAGCTTTCCTGCGGAAATTTCCATTCCCGCGGAAGGCGAAAATTATCTGATCGTCTGTGCGGATAATAATTTTGTCACACAGGCAAAGCCGCTGAAAACGTTGAAACCGTTCAGTGTCATGTATCCCGGATTCATGTTCATGCAGTTGGCCGGATTTCGCGTGGGCAACGCCGCTTTGCTCACTTATACCGATGATACCGAGGGGTGCATCAAAACCTTTCAATTCGCTCCGCGTGACGGCGTGGTCGACTTTCATCCCTGGCAGACCATTGTCTTGAAAAACCGTGCAAAATATCAGGCTCCTTATGGGCTGGTCCTGAAAACCATTCCGAACGGCACCTGGAATGAAATGGCGGCGGAATACGGCAAATGGGGCCGCGCACAAAAATGGGCGGAGAAAAAATTCTCCGCAAAAATGGCCGAGCGGCCTCTGCTGCGGAAAATGGCCGGCGACGGCATCTGTCGCATCGGCTGGCCTCCCGTGGCCTGGGGACCGGAAAGTTACACTCAGGATAAGGATGGACGTTATCATTATATTCCGGGCAACAAGTATGCCAAATACGAGCCCTATTTCAAAGAACTCCTGCGTTGTTTCGATGAATTGGAGCAAACCTACGATATCGCCCCCGGCTATTGGCTGGCGGTCTGGAACGGGACTTATTTCGATTCGACCTATCCCGAATATTTTCCGGTCAAGCCCTGGATGGGAAATTTCGACGAATTCAAACAGCGCATGATCGAAACCCGGCGGCCTGTTCTTTACCACGTGAATATTGCGCATTGGCCCGTCACTTCAGCCGCTTCACGGGACAAAAACAACCTCGCGTCATGGCGCGGCGGCGCTTACGGAAATCCAGTCTACTCCAATATCAAACACGTTTATACCAACCTGGGGAAATCAATCGACCAGGAAATGCCGACCATCCGCAGACTTGCAGACCGCGACGGTGTCAACGGCGTGTACCTGGATGTGGTAGGTCACTGTTTTCTGCAGGACGACAGTCCGTCCAATCCGTTTCGGAATACGCCCAACGGATATCAGCGTGCCAAAGTGGAAGCTTTCCGGCAAATCCGCGAAGCCCTGACCGGTCCGATCATGACCGAGGGGCGCAACGAAATTCTGCTTCCCTACAATGACGTCTTCTGCGGCGCCTGCGGGTCGACCCGCTATGAAGACCAGATACCGATGTGGGAAATGGTTTACGGAGATAATGGCACGACCCATACTTTCGACAGCATGCATCCGAGTTATACTCAACTGGTGATGAGCCAGGGCGGCATTCTGGCGGTGCCGTGGCGCTGGCTGGTCCCGGAACGGGGCATCTCCCGGTTCGACCTGAAGTCATCGCTGGTGCAAGCCAACGTCATGCGCCAGCGGGTGCTGTCGCATGTGGTCGGCACTCAAATGCAGCGCTTTGAAAAGTACGGTAAATTCCGGGTATCGCTCTGGCGCAATGCCGCGTTTGTCTGGAATCGCGCCAAGGATGTATCTTCCCCTCCGGGCCCGGCGCAGGAAGAAAACAATCCGCCCGCCGATCTGGAAGTCCCCACCGGCATCGGCACGATCGCAGTCCAGTCGATGCGCGCCGATGGCGGCGTATTCCTGACCGATACCGCCGATGCCAGCTTCGACCGGGTGAAAGAAGTCTTGCTGGACGGCAAGTTGATCTACCGGGATTCCTCCGGTGTGCTTCTGACGGTACGCGCCGGTCGTGATCTGCTGATCAGGAACCCGACCAAAAAACGAATTAAAGCCACCATCGCTCTGGGAGGACGATTCACTGCCGTGGGGAAATGGACGGGGAAATTCGTTCGCTCGGACAAACCTTGCGAACTGAACTTTTCGGATGCCGGAAACGGGATCGGAGAAACGGAAGTGTCGTTGAGCAGCGATAGCTGGATAATGTTGCAGCCGGAACATTCGGAAGCACCTGCATTGCAGGTAGAAACCGCAATTTGATTTCAAATGGGAAACTAGAAATTTATGAGCATTTTTTATTACGGAGCCGCCACCGCCGCTTTTCAGATTGAAGGAGGCGTAGCCGAAGGCGGCCGCGGCGCCAGCATCTGGGATACCATGTGCCGTCGTCCCGGAGCTATTTTCACCGGAGAAAACGCCGATATCAGTTGCGATCATTTTCATCGCTGGGAAGAAGATATCCGCTGGCTGAAAAAACTGGGTGCGAACGCCTATCGCTTTTCCATTTCCTGGTCCCGGATTCTGCCGGATGGGAAAACGGTTAATCCGCAAGGCATCGAATTTTATCAACGGCTCTGCCGGAGTCTCCGCCAAAACGGGATTGAGCCTTTTGTCACCCTGTATCACTGGGATTTGCCGCAGGCGTTGGAGGATCGGGGCGGCTGGACGAACCGGGAGACGGTAAGTGCCTTTCGTCATTATGCGGAAACCGTGATTCCGGCGCTCACCCCCGATGTCCGCCACTGGATGACGCTTAACGAACCCTGGTGCAGTGCGGTTTTCGGCTATTATCAGGGGGTTCAGGCACCGGGACGCAAGGAGTCCCCAGCGGCGGTGGCCGATGTCATTCATCACCTTCTGCTGGCACATGGGTACGGAGTGCGCACCGTCCGGCAAGAGGGTGCATCCGACAGCGAAGTCGGTATTGTGCTGAATCCGGTCGCAAGTTATCCGGCCACGCCGTCGGAAGTCGACCGCGCGGCATGCGAACAGTGCTGGCGCGACGAAAACGACTGGTGGCTGGAGCCGCTTTACCACGGCGAATATCCTATCGGAGGCTGGCGCAATCTCTACGACGCCAGACCGCATATTGAACAAGGCGATATGGCGTTGATTGCCGAACCGTGCGATTTTCTCGGACTCAATCTTTACTCGGCCATGGCGGTTTCCTGTGATTGGGGTGCGCCTCTGGGCTGGCGCGCCGATCTTCCAGCCGGACGTCCATCGCTGGGGGGCATGCCGTTTGTTCCTGAGGCAATCCATGATACCGTCACGAAAATTCACGAACAATATCAAGTCGAAAAAATCTACATCGCCGAAAACGGTGTGCCGGGAGCCAACGAAGTTCCGGGGCTCGACGGCATGGTTCATGATCCGGGCCGGGTGGAATACCTCCGACTGGTTTTCGAACAACTGGAGCGGTTGCGGCGCAACAACGTGCCGCTGGCGGGATATTTCGTCTGGACGCTGATGGATAATTTTGAATGGATCTGGGGATATTCGCGTCCTTTCGGCCTGATCTCAGTGGACTTCAAAGGCAATCAGGACCGAACCCCGAAAGAAAGTTTCTATTATTACCGTGATTATATCGCCAACCGACGGATGTGCGAAACTCCGTTGGAAGCAACATATTCCAAGCGACAGGAACCCGTGGATTGCTTATGATTCATATTGTACGAGAACCAAAACCGGATTTTGTCTTCCGGGCGCACTGGATCACGGCGGATTTCGCCAACGCAAAAGTGAATCTGACCTTTCGCTGCCGCAAGCGGTTTCGGGTCGCCGCTCCGACGGGGACGGAACTGCTGCGCATAGCGGCGGACAGCATGGCTTCGTTCCGGCTTAACGGTACTCCGGCCGCATTCGATCCGGTACGCGGCTCCTGTGCGCTGCAATATTTCAACACCTATGCGGTGGGACCGTTCCTGCATCGCGGTGAAAATGAGATTGAAGTGATTATTCATTCGCCGGTTACGGAAAATTTCACCGACGCCGCCATTCTTCCGGCATTACGACTGGAGATTCCCGGAATACTCGAAAGCGCTTCCGATTGGGAGGTCTGTACCGAGAGTGAATGGATAAACGGCGAACTACCATTTTTCACCATGCAAACCGGTTATATGGAATTTTGCGACTTCCGGCGGTCCGCCGCATATGAGGACGGCATGAGAACGGCCACCCATCCGGACCTGCTTGCAAAACGATTGACACCAAGGGATATTCCGGCTTTGCGGCAACAGGAAATCATCCCTTCCGCTATCCTCGCCTGCGATGCGTTGCCAACCGCGGTGCCTCCGGTTGAAACACTGGCCGCCGCCTTGAATCAAGAAGAACGCGACCCGGCGCCGGAACGTCTGCAGGATGGGAACGCATTATGCACCGGTATCGGCGGAGCCGTTCTGCATCCTGATTCCTCGGGTCGGGGTCTCGGGCTGATCCTTGATTTCGGACGCGATTATATCGGCCGTCCGTCTTTGGAAATCGACGCGCCGGATGGAACCGTACTGGATATGGTGTGGGGAGAAGAACTGTGGAAAGGCAGGGTCAGGGCCGATTTCGGCAATGACATGTACTTTTTTACCGACCGTTATATCCTGCGGGAGGGTGGGAATACGATCGGAGAATTTCCCCGCGAACGCGGCGGCAAACTGGTTCAACTGTTGTTCCGCAACTTCAGCCGGCCGATCACATTGCGGCATGTCACCCTCAAAGCGCGCTGTTATCCTTATGAACGGCGCGGCAGTTTTTTCTCGAGCGATCCATTGCTCAATCGCATTCAAAACCTGTGTGAAGCAACGCTGGACGCCTGCACGACGGACACGTTCATGGATTGTCCGTGGCGCGAGCGGGCGTTCTGGGTCAACGATCTTCTGGTGGAAAATGCGGTTTCACTGGCATTGTTCGGCTCCTCGGAAATACACCGTCATGCCTTCGAGCTGTTATTTTCCCAGCAACGCGGCGACGGCTGGATTCCGGCGGTCTGCCCCTGCCCTGAAGATCAGCGGAACAAGCTGACGTTTCCAGCGACGGATATTTTTCTGATTGAAATGCTGCGCGATTACCTTTTCTATTCCGGGGATCGCGAGACGGTGAGACATTATCTGCCCGCTCTGCTGGCGGCGCTGGATGCAATTGAACGGACCGCGGATGCCGACGGCCTGGTTTGCACGCCCGGCGAAGCATGGAATTTCTATGACTGGTGTTTTGAACTCCGCGGTATTTTCTTCAACGGCTGTCGCGAATCCATGCTCAATTTTCTTTACGCCTGGGGAATTCATCGTTTTCTGGAATTGGAACGACTGGTCGAAGCCGATTCGGGACGTCGTACGGAACTGCTTCGCCGCGCCCGGCGGACGGCACAGGCTTCGCTGGAGAAATTTTATCATTCGGAGCAAGGAATGATTCAAGACGAGGCCCTTATTTATTACGAAAACCGGCGGGAAAAGGTTTCAAGCGAACTGGCGCATGCGTTTGCAGTACTTTCCGGGGAATTGCCGGAGGTACTGCAGGAATCGTTTATGCAGTTGACAATGGATGAGGCGGTTCCGCCGCCGGAGCTCTACCTGCACCATATTTTATTTCGGCTGTGGGGCGAAACAAGGCATGCAGACGAAGCCCTGCGCCGGATTCGCCGTTATTGGGGCAGGCTTGCGCAAGATTCCTTTCCGACGCTGGCAGAGGCCGGTGTTTACATGCACCGACGCAATGCGGAACATGAATCATGGAGTTTATGTCACGGCTTCAGCTCCGCCCCGGCGGAATTTTTCCAGCGTGAAATACTCGGGATAAAACCACTGACGCCGGGATACACGCAGTTTTCGTTTCATCCCCGGCTTTTTGATCTTGAATTCGCCGGAGGTCGCGTTCCGACTCCGCAGGGGAATATCGAAGTGGAACTGCAACGGCAGTCACAGGGTATCATGGCCGAACTGCTGGTTCCGCCGGGCTGTGAAGCATTATTTCCGGACGGACAGGAGGCCTCCGCCGGACGGCATTGCCGTCTTCTTCCTCTGTCTTCGTAATCGTAAAAATAAAAAACATGCCAAGGAGACGTAAAAAATGGAATATTTGGATAAGATGTTTGAAATCGCCAGTGAGATTTATGCCGGATATAACGTGGACGTGGATGCCGCGCTGAAAAAGCTGGCCGGAATTGAGCTGTCCATCCATGCCTGGCAAGGAGACGATGTTGTCGGATTTGAAAACTCCAACCATGCGTTGACCGGCGGTTGCCAGGTCACCGGAAACTATCCGGGACGGGCACGAAACGCGGATGAATTACGGGAAGACCTTGATTTCGCACTGGACCTGATTCCGGGGCGGCACCGGGTTTGTCTACAGGGCCACCAGGTCGATAAAATGTTTCCGAAGGTAGATCGTGATGCGTTTTCCATTGATAATTTCCGAAACTGGCTTGACTGGGCGGCGGATCGAAAAATCGGTCTGGATATCGCCCCGGCTTTTTATTCACACGAAAAACTGGATCACGGATTCTCGCTCTCCCATCCCGACCCGGACATCCGCAAATTCTGGATTGAACACGGCAAGTCGATCCGGCGCATCGGCGCCGAATTCGGACAAAAACTGGGCTCTCCCGCGATTTGCAACTTCTGGATGCCGGATGGCTTCAAGGATATTCCGGCCGACCGTTACAGTTTCAGACAACGCATGACCGAGTCGCTGGACCTTATTTTTGCGGAAAAATATCCGGATAATCATCTGCGCGACGCCGTCGAGTCCAAATTGTTCGGCATCGGCACCGAGAGCTATACGGTAACGTCCAATGAATTCTGCCTGCTTTATGCCCGAAATAACAATCTTATGGTTTGCTTCGACACCGGACATTTTCACCCCACGGAATCCGTGGCGGACAAACTCTCCGCCGTTGCCCCTTTCATGAATGAAATACTGCTGCATGTCAGCCGGGGTGTACGCTGGGACAGCGACCATGTATTGCTGTTAAACGACGAGTTGAGCGATCTGGCACGGGAAATTATCATTTACAATTATTCCGGCAAGATTCATATCGGGCTGGATTACTTTGACGCCAGCATCAATCGCATTGCCGCGTGGGTCATCGGTGCGCGAAATATGCTCAAAGCACTCCTGAAAGCGCTGTTGGAGCCGCGCCTCCAACTGGTCAATTATGAGAAGCAATGGGATTTTTCCAGACGTCTGGCCTTGCAGGAAGAAGCCAAAGTCCTGCCGTTCGCCGCAGTCTGGAACCATTACTGCCGCCAGACCGATGTCCCGACCTTTGACAACTATATGGAATTGATCCGCAAATATGAGAAAAAACAGACGCGTGACTGACCGGTTAAATCGGGTTATTACAAACCATCAGACAAATAACTTTCAGCCAACCGTCATTTTTCACCATCTACCTCCCCGTTCAACAATTCATATTCGTTTTTCTGCTGCGCCCCGCTCCGGCAGAAGCGGGCAGGCGTCGTCCCGTAATACTTCCTGAATACTTTGATGAAGTAGGAACAACTGCGGAAACCCGCCCCCTCCGCCACTTCATCCTGCGTCACATTGGAATCGCACAGCAATTCCACCGCGTATTCCAGCCGCATCCGGGTCAGCACCTCGGTAAAATTACCGATGCCGGAATTTCGAAACAGGCGGCTCAGGTGCGACGGGGTGATCTCAAGCTGGGCCGCAATGTTCTCGCGCGAAATATCCGCCTGAAACTGGTTCCGCATCAGATACAATGCCTGCTGATAAGTCTTCAACGCCTTGCCGGTGTCCTCCGTGTCCTTCTCCAAATCATCCACGATGACATCCAACAGTGCAACTGCGATTTCAATCAACAACTCCTGCGAACGCTTCTCACGCGCAAACGCCGACAACCCCCGAAGCAGCAGATCCCCTCCCGCCGAAAGCGGATGCCGGCTGTGATACCAGTAAAATTCCTCGTCCAATTTATACACAACCCGAATACAGTGTTTCATGAATACAATCGAAACAGTCGTATGCTCGGGATCGTCTCTCCGCATAACACAGCTTTTCGGCAGGCAGCAAAGGAATTTGCCATCAGTCAACATATAGTCGCATACTTTCCCGTCCAGAACCGTTCTCACGCGGTACTGCCCGCCGGGACCGGCGAAAACCAGGCGCGGATAAGGGTTTCCGTATCCCCCCGGAACTTCGGGTTTCGCCAGGGCGAACAGGACTTCGTTTATCTTTGATTTCCCCTGATATTGACGGACCATCGTCAACGCCTCAGAGCGTGTCACCTTGAGATTTGCCATAATGTCACATTTTTACAATTAATCATTCATTTATACTATATACAGTTCATTAAAGTAACGTTATAATATATAAAAAACAAGAGGTATCCGAATGAAAATCGTTACAAAAACCATCTGGGAAAATCGTTCCGGAGAAAACATATCCTGGTTCCACCCGAAAGCCGCCGCCATCAACTCCACCGAACTGCTGATGACTCTCCAGAGCATCGAGGGCAGCGATTATTACCTGCCGGTCCATGAATCGGTCTCACACGATGGCGGCGAAACCTGGAGCGCCCCGGCTCCGATCCCCAACATGGGACGGGTGGAACTCGAACACAATATCACCGAAGGCGTCTGCGACGTCGTTCCTGAATACCACGCGCCCACTCAAACCGTCCTCGCCATCGGGCACAATGTCTATTACCGGAACGGACACCTCTTCGACAGTCTCGGCGACTGGGGCCCGGTCCCGGATAACCTCCGCCTCCAACGCTACCCCCTCTATGCCGTTCGCGATAAAAGCGGCAACTGGACCGCCACCCGCCGCAAGCTCGAAATCCCCGAGTTGAGCGACACTTCCGCCTATGTCTGCGGTTGCAATCAACGGGTTTTCATGGGCGAAGACCAACTTTTGATTCCTTTCACCTGCGGATACTACGGCAGGCATGACCGCATGGCGTTCACCGTGCTGTGCCGTTATGACGGGAAAGAAATCACTTCTGAGAAACGCGGCAACTGCATCGAACTGCCGGTCGGACGCGGACTGATGGAACCGCAACTGTGCCTGCATGACGGTACTTTTCTGCTGACACTGCGGACCGAGGACGGTTCCGGCCATTACGCGATGTCCGCCGACGGCCTGAACTGGGGCGGCATGACCCCGTGGCGCTTCGACACCAACGAAAAACTTTCGATGACCAACACCCAGCAGCATTGGCTTCAGCTCAACGGCAAGCTGTACCTGATCTACAACCGCGAACTTTCCTACAACCGGCACCTGATGCGCTGGCGCGCGCCGTTGCTGCTCGCCGAAGTCGATCCCGCCAGAATGGTCCTGCTCCGCGAAACCGAACAAGTGGTGTTTCCGATGATGCCCGAAGACACCACCGCCGAATTCAAGGCGGCGCTGTTCGGCAACTTCCATCCGGTCAACCTCACGCATGGCGAGGCTCTGATCCTGGCGGGCGAAGAACGCAGTCACAACGCATTTCTGGGCAACACCCTGCAGGCGAGAATCCACTGACCAAACATCAACAGCCTTACAGACGAGGTAAAAAATGAAAATCCGCCGCTTCACACTCATTGAACTCCTGGTCGTGATCGCAATCATCGCCATCCTCGCCGCCATGCTCCTCCCCGCCCTGAACCAGGCACGGGAAAAAGCCCGGATGGCCACCTGTACCGGCACCCTCAAGCAACTCGGGCAAGCCAATCACATGTATTGCGCCGACTATATGGACTACCTCCCGCCGGGTTATACCGGTTATGCCCGGGATGTCATAAAAATCAACGGAATATGGTATTCATACGGCCTTTTTTACCAGGAGAAATATATCAACGACGCCCGACTGCTCTATTGCCCCAGCAATACCGACAAAAGCAAGTATGGCGTATACGACGGGCTATGGGGACTGGGCAACGGCGAGGATGTCCGCCATACCGGCGGCTATCTTTACCGTGGTCCCGGATTTCTCAGTTACGCAGCAACTCACCCGTTGAATCAAGGCTTGAAACTGCGAACGCTCAGTTTGAAAATCAACCGGGGCTATTTTACCGATCAGGGCCCCAGCTACAAGGCAACCCGCGCTTCCGGTCATCAGGGTGGATACAATATCCTGTATGCCGACGCCCATGTGAAATGGCTCACCGACCCGACCGGCGTCCTCCGAAGCGACAGTGACGGCGGAATCGCCCTCTTCACTTACGCCGACGGTAAATAATTCCGGTAGATTCGATTTACAATATTTATAGACTTTTCAGGAGAAAAAAAATGTCCACGCACTTATTCTGTTTTGTTCCGATAATCGCTCTGATGATCAATTTATATGCCGACGCCAGTAAAAATCTACTGCGCAATCCCGGTTTCGAAGAGGGTCTGAAATATTGGGGACAGAATGAATGGTCCGGCAAAGAAAGCAAAGCCGGCTTCACCGCCTCTCGAAAGGATGCCCGCAGTGGAGAAAACAGCGCCAGGATCGAATGGATTTCCGGCGGCGACAATCTTCTGTTGAGCCAGCGTGTAACAATCGACGGTCCCAAAAGCCTGCTGTTGACGTTCTGGGCCAAATCAGCCATTCAGGAGAGTACCAACGATCAGGTACAGGCCACGGCCGAGTTTTTCGGAAAGGACGGCAAGAGGATCACTCCCGGCCTCAACAAAATATTTACGACCAGCGACATTTACCAGCAGTTCAGTTGGAGTTTCTCCACGCCTCAGGGAACCGCGGCCATCAACATCCATCTGCGCTGCCGCCGTACGGTGACCTGTTTTGACGATGTGAAACTGATTGAATCTTATGGGGTATACCTGAAGGAAAGCATCGTCTGGCCGGAACCCAAAGAGCTGGTCATCGATATTTTCAACGATCTGAAAGGCGATGAAACCGCGACGCTGGCCATTGAACTTTATGACGGGTCCGGTAATCTCTTCAGCAGCGGCAAACGCCCGGTCAAAGCCCACTCCGCCGACACGTTCAGTTTTCCGGTCAAAGACATCAAACCCGGTACTTATAAACTCAAAGTATACCCTGTCGGCAAACCGGAAAGCGCAGTCGTCAATACCATCGTATGGCCGGAAAACGCTCCGGCGTGGCCCACCCCGTATGACAAACTGAAAGTCCGGAATAATTTCGTCACCGAACTCGCCGTCCGAAAAAATATTGCTCTCGGTCCCGAAAAACCGCTCAAGTTCATGAATCCGCGCCGGGGTTGGGTATTTTTCTCTTTCAAAGCCGACGCCCCCTGCACCCTCCAGCTTCCCGGAGACGCGGGGGTTAAGCTGGAATTGATCCCCGGTCAAACCGCCGAATCCATGCAATTTCTGACCGCCGGAGAACATAGCGTCGCTGCCGGCCGTTCCGCCGGATTTGCGGAAATCACCATCACCACCATGCCGGAAGTCATCGCTTCCGAATATGAAAGCGACGAAGCCCGCCGCAAATTCACCGACGGCCTGATGGATTCCCCCGCCATGGCCGAGTTTCTGCGCAACAGCAATATCATCATGGAGCGTTTTGCCAACAGCAACATGTTGGAACCGGATAAAATCCCCGAATCCCACCGCGAACGCATCGCCCGCTGGCGTGCCTCCGGCCGCAAAACCATCGCCACGGCCCACCGCACCGGAGTCGGCCCCCGCTGGAAAGTAACCCCGCCCGATACCACGAAATTCTGGACCTCCCGGGTCGGTTTGAACGAACTCGACGGTCTGGCCATCGACGAATTTGGCGGCGAAAGCGAATACGATGTGCCTTTTTTCATCGAAACGGTCAATACGATCAACCGGAAATATCCCGGAAAAACCCTTTACGCATACTGCAACGCCGCATGGTACGCCCATACCAGAACGAACGGGTTCCGCAAAGTGCTGGCGGCAGGCGGCCATGCGTTCACGCCCGAGCTCTATATGCGTGAACAGCGCGACGAAAGCGCCGCCAAACGCTATATCAATGACTTCTTCAATTACCTCAGGCTGTGGGAACACAACAACCCCGGCGCATGCCGCAACATTGTCTGGACTTACGGCAGTTCCGATGCGTATTACGCCAGTTATGTCCTTGATACTTTCCCGAATGCCGACCACAGATATTTTCTTGATCTCCAGTTCTGCCTGGCCGCCAACGATCCGGCTTTTTTCGGTCTGCGCGGGGTCTGTCCCTGGATCATCCGTTACGCCAAGCCCGATACACTGGCCTGGCAGGCCAAGCTCATCCGGCATTACTGCATCGAAGGAAACCGCACTATGCTCAGTGACAAGTACAGCTACAAATATGACGCCGGACACCTGGCAAACCCGGATTTCGCAGACGGTCTGGCCGGCTGGACCGTCGAACCC
>CALABZ010000405.1 GCA_937888615.1 uncultured Lentisphaeria bacterium
TGCCGCGCTTCAGAGACCCCAGTTGCGAAAATATCAAAACTCGGTACTCTCAAGTGCTTTTATATACGAAAAAACCTTCATATGTTTCCTTGTTTCAAATTTTTATGTATGATGATAGAAAGCGACAGACCTTGTCGAGCTATTTTCGACGATAATGGCTGTAATCAAATTCGAATATTTCAATCATTTTGCGTCCCTCAAATGCTCTGCAACTCCACGTTACCGGCTTCCACGGTAGCTCAATTATCCAATCCAGTTGCATAATTGCATAATTATTCGTAACCTGCGAAAAACATGCTTACTTTTAAAATCTTACATCAAAACAAAAAGCCGACGAAAGTACGAAAGTACCTTTGTCGGCGAAGAGTTCGGAAATATTATTGGCGATCTGAAAAACACGGCATCGCAGGAACGTCAAGACGTTCATGGCGCCGAAAAAGTAAGGGAAAAGGAATCAGGCCACTATATCAGTGAAAAATTCACCCCAAATAAACGAGGTGCTATTACTGATGAAATACACGTGGGGTTATTGGCAATTCTGCCGATTTCCAACTTTTCGCTGCGAAATCCAGCAGTGCTTGAAAACTTTCTGTAGAAAAACCGAACGCTTCCAAACACTACATTCAGAGGCCCGACCAAGAGCCTGCTAGAACAATGCCAGAAGCGTCCGGCAAGATGTGTGGAAACAATCTCACCGGATACATTTCGCCTACGTTCTAGCAAAACTACTTTTTTACTTGGTCGGTTTCTGAGTGTATTTGCTGAAATATAACGGTTGTCAAATAACAATAATCCATGATTAAAATATCATAGAGTATTTATTCTACCGCAATATCAACGAAATTGCAAACATAAATCACCTGAAATCCGGAAAATTCTGGAAACTTGCATTAGGTATTACGAGAATGTGAAATCATTGAAATCGCGAACCCCTGAAATTGCTTCATTTTTGCCTGTTCGTCGTTTAACCCCGAAAAACGCCACGCCGGCGTGGAGAATGTGCATTTTATACGGGTCAAAACAGGGTAGGCTGTATGGACATACAGACCCCCTGTTTTCAGGCCGTATAATGAGGATGAGTCCTTTTTATTTCGGAATGACGGCCTTGGCGGTGTCCCTGAAATTGATGTATCTTGCGGATTCGGTTTCGGGCGTCAGATCACCCGCATAAATAACGGTCGGATCATGGATTTCGTCGGAGAGCTTCATGAATTTTTTCAGATTCGAAGCAAAAGACGAATTCCAGGTCATGGCGGATTTTATTTCGAACGGGCGCAACGTCCGGCCTTCATTCAAAATGAGATCGACTTCCAGTCCGTTGTGATCACGGAAATAATACAATTCCGGCTGTTTTCCAGCATTGAACCGGGCCTTCAAGGCCTCCAGGACAACCATGTTTTCGAACAATCCCCCAAAGATTGGGTCGCGGGCAACCTGTTCGAGTTTTTCGATCCCGAGCAGATTGGTGGCGAGTCCGATTTCGGTAAAGTAGATTTTGGGCGATTTGATCAGGCGCTTCCCGAAATTGTTGAAATAACACGGCAGCCGGAAAACAATATAGCTGGCCTCAAGGACCGAAAGCCAGGAGGCAAGAGTCGTCGAGGAAACGCCGATATCCCCGGCCATGCTGTTCAAGTTCACCACCTGACCGATTCGTCCGGCCAGAAGTTTCAGAAATGTCTCAAAAGCGTTTTGATTCGCCAGATTGATCAGTTGCCGGACATCCTTCTCCACATAAGTGTTGTAGTAATTCGGATAGAGCAGATCGGATGGAATGTTTTCGTCATATAGCCTCGGCATAAAGCCATTCAGGATATACTGATCGCGTTCAAGCTGAATGCCCGCCCGAGTCAATTCCGCGATGGACAGGGGCAGCAGTTCCGCAATGGCGGTCCTGCCGGCAAGGGATTGCGCGATTTCCTGATGCAATGCAGGTTGATGGGAACCGGTCAAAATGTAGGCTCCCTTCTTTTTCTCCTGATCGACAAGCACCTGAATCGTGCTGAGCAGATCGGGCACCCTCTGTACTTCGTCGATGATCACCGGAGCTCGATATTGCTTGAAAAACGCAACCGGATCCTCCTCCGCCAACTGGCGATCCGGACGGGACTCGAGATTGACATAAGCATAGTTCTTGAATATGGATTTAGCCAGCGTGGTCTTCCCGGATTGACGGGATCCCGTAATGGTTACGACCGGGAAATATTCGGCCAACCGCTTTAACAGAGGCGTAATTGTTCTTTCAATCATAGCCAAACCCTTGTGTTTAGTGTTCAATGTTATTTTATCATATTTCATGGATTTTTCAAGTCACACTTTAATAATGTCTGAATTTATTCATTATTCCACGCCTTTCCCGATATCGATACCTTGCTTCGGCTCTGGGTTCGACATTGCGAATGAAGCATGGTTTCCAACTCCATCATTTGGGGAATTGTGGTTTCGTGCTAAAATCGTCTGGTTTCGAGTGTTTGTCGAAAGAGGCGTTTTCGTGCCCGGCTGGCGGGTAGTTTCACTGTTCAAACCGGGCTGTTCAAGGCCCGTGCCTGTGTACATAGGCGTGAGCCTCCAATGGCCTGGTTTCGAGGTTTTAGCTGGAACCTGAAAGGCGGGTGAAATTGTATTCCCGCTGTCGGGATGGAGCGTTTCCTTTTTGATTTGTTTTGGCGTTGTAACTTAGCCAGTTCAAGGCATTTTCCAGTTGCTTCTTCTCTTCCGAAGAGCCCCGGATGATTTTGATCCCTGTAGGTGCAGGAGAGTAGGAAGATGTTTGCTCTACGGGGGATTTTTGAGGGTTGGGTTTACAGAGGGAAACCATTTGCGATTCTGACGGGGCGGCTATTTCTTTACTCCAGATGTCGTTCAGCCAGGAACAGGCCTTGTAGCCGTTTTGTGTTTTTGTTCCGTCACAGATGATCCCTATATGATAATGGGGATTTGTAGAAGTATCCTGCTCTCTGGTCCATCCGGCCTGGACAGTCATTCCATTCCGTTTTGCCTTGGCCTTGAATTTCCGCAGGGTATTTGAAACGGATTGATTCGGAGTCTCCGCCTGACTCCCTTGAGGAAACCGGGCAACACAGTTTACAACGAAGGTTTGTGCATGTTTCCGGTTCATATAATCCAAACGTTGCCGAAACCCCGTTACCACTTCTTTTATTACCGGATGTGTTTCATCCGCTCTTATCGCTTGTCCATCATAATAGGGTTCTGTTATAAAGTGTTGTCTGCCCATAATAAACGACTCCTTCGATTGTTCTTTGATTTATTCTTTTAGAGTGTCTGGGAGGTTCCGCGGGGACTCCACCTCTATGACTATAATCTATTATTATCTTATATTTATTAACTAATATAAATAAGCTATTATTATATACACGGCACTATTTCAGCATGATTTGAGCAACGACAGTGTTTTACAATTAGTACCATAATATGGCAGCAAGGCAATTAAAAAGTTTTCCAAATCAGGCAGCAGCAAGGATGACCTTGGAATCCGGTTTCATGATCATTCAATAACGTCCACGATACAGGCGTCGGGTCCGTCGTGAACCACGAAATCGAACTCACCGATCAGCTTTTTAGACAGCCCCGGTACTACCACTACGAATGCCTCCGCCACCCCTTTTATCAGATAGTGGTCAGACCAATCCGCCAACGCGGAATCCAGCATTTTCGAAGTCAGTTCGATCATCGTGTCAAAGCTCTCGCCGTCCTTGTAGACCAGATTCGGCGCGGCCTCGGTTTCGACCTCGAACGCCTCGATGAAACGCTCGACAATCTCCTCGCGGGTCAACGAACCGCCCATCACGCATTCCCACGCCTGAGCGGTGAGCGCCGCATGAAACGCGCGTCCGAACGGCAGACAAGCTGAAGTCCGTTCGACCTCGGCCCGCTCGACATACCGGAAATAATACTGGAGCTGGCAGACATTGAGGTAAGTGTTCAGGCTGCTGTAGTTCCAGTGCGTGACACCTGAGGACCAGAACGCGATCGGCGAAGAAGCAGAAGATCAGGAAAACAACCGCAAATCCCAGTTCAAAACCGCCAAAACCAAATATAACCTGACAGCCTGGGAATGGTTGTCCGATGACGGGCGTACAGAGTCCGTCAAAAAACAAAGGTTACAGGGACTGACCAACGCCCAGATTGCCGTCAATCACAACACCTCAAAAACAACGGTCTGCGAATTCAGGAAACAGCATAATATTCGAGATTGCGATCTCCGTCAGCAAGGTCTCGCAATAGAGGAGAGCGCAGAATAACACCAGTTCTCAGGGAATCGTCGGCTTATTTGGGCGATTCCCTGTTTCTTCCCCCCAAATAAAATATCATTGAAAACTTGACTTTTGGAAAAAACGGATTATTATTAAGTAATACCAATATAAAACATTGGAAGTAGTGAAATGAAAATTTTCGATATTAAGAAACTGGATACCGCCTTGGGGCTGTTAAATGAGCGACTGCTGTTGGCTGACGCTCCCGAAGTAAAACTGGTTGTTTGCGGCGGATCGGCGTTGATCGCGACCGGATTGGTACTGCGAACCACACAGGATGTGGATGTACTGGCACGGCTGGATGGGATCGGGCTTGTTGATCCTGAACCGATGCCGGAATATCTGGTCAACGCGGCGGAAGCCACCGGACGAAGCCTTGGACTGCCGGAAGACTGGTTGAACTGCGGACCGGTTGACCTTTTCCGAATGGGGCTTCCGCCCGGACTCCATGAGCGGCTGGCTTGCAAACGCATTGGTGAAAAGCTGGAAGTTTACTATATATCTCGGATCGACCAGATTTTTTTCAAACTGTATGCGGCGGTTGACCGTGGAGGTTATCACATTGACGATTTGCTGAAGCTCGTTCCGACTTCGGATGAATTACTGGCCGCCGCCAGGTGGACCATGACTCATGATGTTTCGGAAGGCTTTCGAATGATGCTGATCGAATTATTGAAGGAACTGGGATTTGAAGACGTCGGTAGTCGAATTTAAAGAACAGTTGAAAACAGCTCTGATTGATCTTGCCTGGCGGCAATGGACGCAACTTGGGGTTGGCGGCCTTGAGCCGGGCAAGGTCAATTATATCCTTGATCCGGAGGCTCTGTTGGTATTTTCCGCCTATATTGGACGGTTTGACCAACGGCTTTTCGATGAAATTATCGACTGGCTACATATCAATGCCCGGTTTATCAATATTCAGCGACTCCGGGTTATGAGCAAAAAGGCCGAATTCAATAATCAGGCTGTCCTCGGTCTGATGGCAGCGTATCTGAAAAAGGGGGATGCCTCTCTCAAGTGGCGAAAAATAGCGACTGATTTCAAACCGTCAAATACGCCGGAACCACAACCATTATTCAGATTATCCAACGGGCAACCGATGCCTGTAGTGGGGACAAAGGACGAAACCGCCCTGCAATACGGGTTTAAGCGCAATATCTACCGGCAAACGGATAACTCCAGCGAATTTCCTTTAGATACGGCGGCAACTATGCTGCTTCAACTTCGTGGCATATTCGGGGTCAATGCCCGGAGCGAAGCCACGCTGATACTGTTGACGCAGGATACTTGTACGATTCAGAATATTGCCGATGCCAGCGGCTTCTCCTGGCGTTCAATCCAAGATGTATTGTTTGAAATGAACCGCTCCAACCTGATCGATAGCACCGGAGCCAAGCGTGGTCGCTACTACTATCTCCGTGACCGTAAAGCCAGCTTAAACCTCTTCTGCCCAAGCCTACTGGAAGAAGTCCCTTTTCCAAACTGGATCGGCTTTTACAATGCAATGATTATGATCCTGAATACCATTGAAGCTCCCAATATTGAGAAACTATCCGAGCAAGGTGTCAAGTCTGTTCTTCAAGAACTTTTCAACAACAAGATTGGCTCTACATTGCTGAATTCCGGCATTACACTTTTTAAGTTTGTCAATATTGATAATGCAGGGCAACTTCCTTTTTTGATAAAAAACTTATTTGAGACATAGATTTTTTAGGAGAAATGTTTGAATGCAAAAATCGTCATCATGTCCCCCAATCTTATCTTAACCTTAATTATAATGCTTCATTCAAATCTTTTTTCATGGCCTCAATCATCTGAAAGAAATACTGATGGCGTGCATCACGAGGCCCATCGTTTGTGTCAATAATTCCCTGGATAGCATCCGCTACTGACTTACTGCCGAAGAGTTGACAATGAGTTTGATGAAGCGCAAAGTTTTTAGAAGCCTCATAACCATACAGACCAATCCCCATAGTCAAATATACCACAACCATGATGGAGCTTCCCTGTTTCTTTCAGTTCTCGAAAAGCCTTTCGCATACGAAGCAAGATTTCCGGTTGTATATCTAATGAGTGATGTGCCGGAAAAATTCTTTTTGCAGAAAGCTCAGCTACTGTTTCGAGCGATTCCAAATAAGCCTCCGGATCTGTAGACGGAAACCAGGCTGTTAAAGTACCCTTATAGACTAAATCTCCGGTGAATAAGTAACTTTTTTTCTCTTCCCAAAAACACATATGTCCCGGTGCATGTCCTGGAGTATGAAGTATTTCAACAGTTCTTTCGCCTAAATTGATACGTTCATTACCGTGCAATATTCTAGTCGGTATTCCTTGAAAAAATTCATATTCACTAGAGGTAATTTCAAAAGTTTTTAATTCGGGGGGATGAAAAAAAGAGGCAGAAGGTTCATCTTAACTCTGGTCTGATAAACTGGAGGAAAAATGAACGATCTGCCGAAGCTTTACTTTACAATGGAAACCTATCTTTTTCCAATGTTGGAAGAAGAATTGGGCGAATTAAGCGCGAAAATGAGGGAATTCCTGCGGATTGTCGAAGTGGTTCGCCCATCCCGGTTCATAACCGGTGCGCTACGCTGGTGTGGATTGGGCCGACCGATGAAAGACCGCGAAAAAATGCTTCGGGCGTTTTTCCTGAAAGCGGTATACGACCTTCCGACAACGAAGGTGCTGATTGAAAATCTGAAGACGAATCCGAGTTTGCGAAGACTTTGCGGTTGGGAGTATCGCGGAGATGTTCCATCTGAAGCGACGTTTTCCCGGGCATTCAAAGTTTTTGCCGAAGAAAAAGTTCCGGATGCCGTTCACGCAACGATTGTGAAGGAAAACTACACGGAAAAGCTGGTCGGACACGCAAGCATCGACTCCACGGCAATCATCGGAAGAGAAAAGGCCTGCCGCAAGAATACGCCGAAGATCAAGTTCAAAAAGAAGCGAGGCCGGAAAAGCAAAGCGGAAATAGCGGCACTGACGGAACAGGAACTTTCCGAAACAAAAACCCGGCGGCTTGAACTCCAGCCCAACCGGAAGCTTGCGGAAAATATCAACGACCTGGCGCAGGGCTGCGATTGGGGAGGCAAACGGGACAGCAAAGGGAAAACAAGCTTCTGGTGCGGATACAAGTTGCATTTGTCGCTGGGGGACGGCGGAGTTCCATTGGCGGCGCTTTTGAGTTCGGCATCCATGCATGACAGTCAAGCCGCAATTCCTTTGATGCAAATGGCTTCAGAGCGTGCGACTATTTTGTATGACTTGGCGGACTCGGAAAACCTCGGTCATGTTCCGGTGATTGATCCCAATCCGCGCCGGGGAGACAAGGTTGAACTTGCCCCGGCACGAAAGATTCGTTATCGGGAGCGTTCGACGGTGGAACGCGGCAATTCGGATTTGAAAGACAACTACGGCGCACGCCATGTCAGAGTTAAGGGACATTGGAAAGTTCTTTGCCACTTGATGTTCGGGGTGATCGCCATTGCCGTTAAACAGCTATTCAACATGCTTGAATAGAAACAGTTGCATTTGATTGAAAACTGTAAGCCAGAAGTCCCGCCCGATGGCGAGAATGGAGAAACACGCACTAAAGTCAGCTTTTTTACGGCTTTTACAGGAGAAAAGCCGTATTGGATGCGTCAATACGGTTTTGACGCATGAGAAAACGAGTTATTAACAAAGGGGAGCCAATACTTTTGAAATTGGCTCACTAATATGAAAGTTATCAGGTAATTCGCAGCGGTCAACGACATACTCCTTAATTGTATCTAACGGCAGAGGAAAGCCGCCGGTCAGCCAGTCTAACTCAGCTTCATGTACATAAAAATCAGGGTAGTATTGGTGACCGCCTATATGATCCCAATGGATATGTGTTGCAATGACTATAACTGGCTTATTTGTCAACTTGGAAATTTCTTCAGAAATATTGCAAATCCCCAGCCCTGTATCAATTAGCAAGCTATGTACTGTGCCATTCAGAAGATAACAATGCGTTTCTTCCCAATGACGGTATTCACTAATAATGTATGTATCGTCATCTATGTTTTGGATCGTAAACCAATCATTCATGATCTCATGCTTCCAATACAGTTTTTAAATTAACCGGGATAGAAATATGCCTATCTCCCAACCTCAAAATCGCCCGAACAGTTTTTATCTGCACAGGTGGGCTTTAAAACCTTATCTCAAAATCCATACGATCTTTGTCTCCACACATGGTTCTGTGCATTGTTTAAATGCGCTTCGCCCCAAGCTTGGACCGATTTTTTAAAAGAATCAGTGTATAGATCCTTGAACATTATATCACTTCTCCCCGATTTTTGCAAGTCCCCAAATAGACGGAATCGGGTGTTTCATAGTCCAATGCCGAGTGGATGCGCCTGGTGTTGTAAAAGTTGACATAACTCTGTACTCCAAGGCGCAACTGCGGCAGTGAAACATATTCTTTGATTTTGATATCCTCGTATTTCAGGGCCCACCAGAAACGTTCCATTTTGGCATTGTCCAGGCAACGGCCCTTGCCGTCCATGCTGATCCTGATCCCGAGCTTCTTGAGCTCATCGGTGAACATGCGGCTGGTAAACTGGCTGCCCTGATCCGAGTTGAAGATTTCGGGGATTCCGTGGCGTCTGACGGCTGTTTCCAGCGTTTCCACGCAATGAACCGCATCCATGGTGTTGACCACGCGATAGGCCATTACTTTGCGGCTATAGGTTCGCGATTTCACTATCTTTACAGCCCATAATACATGATCAAAACCTCAGGGATTTTCCAAATTCGGAGGAATTTTTCGCTTGCAATTTCGTAGATATTGTGATAGAGTAAGTATTGTTTGTTTTTTAGTTATATGATATTTTTATCATTCAGGGTGTTTTGATCCCGGGCAAACAGAAACTTGAGAATCTTAAAGATTGTAGTGTGGTTTTACACTGCAATGCCTTTGGGTACTTGGATTATGGAGGAAACCGTGAAAGAAGAAATGGGACATAATTTCCAGAAGCAAGATGGATTGCTTTGGCATCCGGTTTTCACCCTGGCAAGAAACGAGAAAAAAGTTCACGAATTATTGAAGGGCAAAGGCATTGACAGCTACCTTCCGGTGCGTAATCACATCAATATACAACCTGTATTCAGTAAGGGGAAAAGTTATTGTTACAAGCGCAAATTGACAGTTCCAATGTTTTCTAACTATCTGTTTGCCTGCTTATCTTACGATAACTGTGCTGAATTATTAAAAAATCGTTCGGTAATTCGCATTCTCCCGGTAACTCCATTGGATGAGGATAGTCTCATTGAGGAACTGAAGATAATTCATACCCTCGAAAATTTTTCCCAAAATGAAAAGATTGACGTTGCAAACGGAATTGTAAAGGGAACTCGCGTCAAGTTTATTGATGGTCAATTTCTTGGCTGGGAAGGCGTTGCGTTAGACAATGCCAAAGATGATGGTTTTGTTTACATTAATATCACCTCTGTTGATGCAAGCATAAGACTGAAATATCCGGCAATGTGGTGTGAAGCTATAGAGAAGCCTACAGGGAAATGAGCAAAGTAGCCATTAAAAAGCAAAGTACTCCGAGTGAAGACACCAGAAGTAAATCTGGGATTTATACGGTCATTGGAATTGATACTTACATTGGTGCGCACATGCTGAAACATTTGCGCGAGAAAAATCAATTTGTCTACGGGCATTCGCAAGAGGAAGAAATTTCTCTCGATTTTAAAGTGATTTC
>CALABZ010000406.1 GCA_937888615.1 uncultured Lentisphaeria bacterium
GGTCGGCAATCTGTGCAATAAGTATGACTTGCCGGCTGAACCGTTCCGAACGGATGTAAAAAACAAGTAACAGGTTTATTTATGAAAGTACAATCAACAGGACGCCCGATGCTGACTGGCATTTATCAGAAAACCAATGTAGAACAATTCCGGTAATATTGGAAAATGGAGGAATTAATGTTTAATGAATTTTCCCGCCGGCAGGGAACAGAGACCGGTCCGGTCCCGACTCCCGATGACGGATTCTTGGATCCCGGCAGCACTTACGCGCCGTCGATGTTCTGGTTCTGGAACGATACTGACAATATAAAACAGCCGGAACATTATGCCGCGATGGCGGCGGAGATGTGCGACAAAGGGACCAATCCGGGATTTGTCCATGCCCGGCTGTTCCGTTCCCAGGTGCCGTTCTGGCTTTCCGACGACTGGTACAAATGTTTTGGCGCAGCGTTGAAAGTCACTGAAGAACACGGCATGCACATGAGCTACTGCATGGGCGATCCCAGTTTCCCGGATAAATATCTGCTGGCCGATCATCACGATTTTCCCGGTTTTCCGGTTGGAGGAATTGAACTTTACGATCACCCGGAACTGAAAGCCGTTTCACTGGACTATCAAATCATCAATGCCGGCGGTACGGTTGAAATCCCGGCGTCTTTTTTTTCGGTGGCGGCCAAAGTGGAAGCGAATGGTAAGATCAATTCTGAATCACTGCGGATTGTCGCCAAAGAGAACACCGTCGTCCCCTGGACGCCGCCGGATGACGGCAACTGGCGGGTTTACTGCTTCAACAAAGTCTACAACTTCCCATCACAATACAAGATTAATTTTCTCGACCGGCGGCTGGCCGAGCCGTGGCTTGAACTGGAAAACAGCAAATACGAAGCGTTGTTCGGCAAGGATTTCGGCAAGACCATGGGCGGGGTGTTCTTCGACCTGGAAGGCTTTTTCGGCTATAAGTTAACGTGGTCCGACGACCTGGCGGAGTACTACGCTGAAACGGTCGGCACGGATATCCGGGAGCGCATGCCTTTGCTTCTGGAGGAAGATACCAAAGGTTTATGGCTGAAGTCGCGTCACGACTGGTTTGCCGCCGTCGCCGTCCTCTATGCCGAATGCGTCTTTGAGCCGCTGGTCAAATGGTGCAGCAGTCACAGGATGTATCAGTCCTGTCATTACTGGGAAGAGGCTCTGCTGCTCCAGTCCACCCGGATGGCCGATTACATGGCAATGCAGAGATGTCTCTCCATGCCGGGAATCGACGCGCTGTTCGACACCATTCACGATCCTCGTCACTTTAAGGAGGCCCAATCCGTCTGCGAGTTCGAAGGACGGCAATTGATGTGCGAAATGCTCAGCATTGGCGGCTGGCATCTGACTCCGGCCGAACTCAAACGCAGTGCCAATGCCGCCATCGCGATGGGCATCACCCAGTTTGTACTGCACGGCGCCAACGCCTCCCGTGACCCGCTAAAAGTCTCCTATCCGCCGGACTTTTTCGACTGGAACCCCTATTGGCGTTATTTCCGGCAATACGGCGATTTCGTGCGCCGAGCTTCATACGTCAACGACCACGGCCGGCTTGATGCCGAAGTGCTGCTGTATTGTCCGCTGGCCAGCGTAAACGCCCTGGTCGGCGACGATTATTTCGACATGTCTGTAACCGCCAAAAATTTTTGGGATGAAGACATGCTTATGCGTAACAAACCCGAAATTAAGACGATTGAAGACGCCTATACCACGGTGACTCGTAAACTCTATGACGAGCGTATTGATTATTGCGTAGCCGACCGTCATTACCTGAATAAAATGCAGGTTGAGAACGGATGTCTGAACGTCGGAGATTTCTCTTTCAGGACAATGATTCTGCCGCCGCTCAAGATCATTGATTTGGATTCGGCGGCAAAACTGGCGACTTTCGCCGAAACCGGCGGCAAAGTATATGCGCTGGGAACACTGCCGGTCGCCTCCGTCGAACACGGCGGCAGTGATGCCGAACTGGCAACCCTGATGTCACGCCTGTCATGCGCACCGGGTTTTGTCAGCGCGGCAGCCGGGATCGAACCGGTTATCGCGGAACTCAAGCCCTGCGTCACATTCGTTGCCGGCACGTTTCCCATGATTGCGACCCGACGCAAGATCGGCCGCCGCAGTTTCTTCTGGCTGACGAACAATACCGGCGACAAACATCAATTTACCTTGCGTATTTCCGATGTTTCCGGCGCGGCGGAACTCTGGAACTGCGAAACCGGCGCCAGACCAGCCATTCCACTTGAAGTTATTGATGCCGATACGGTTCAGGTTAACCTGACGCTTGATCCCGGCGAAGGCCTCTGGCTGGTCTTTGACCCGGATAAGGCTCCGACGGCAGCAACAGAGCCGCCATGTACAGGAAAAGCAATTGAATTGCCGGAAAACTGGCTGATTAAAATCGATCCGGACGATCAGCCGCCGTCAAACTTCCCGGCCTTCGCGATTCCTGAAAAGCTGATCGCCGGAACCACGATTCCATGCCTGAGCTCCTGGTTGGACTGGGGCCTGGAAAAATTCAGCGGTTTTGTCGATTACACCCAAACGGTGAAACTGGCCTCGGTTACCGGCAGTGAACGCCTCGATCTCGGCGAAGTGAAACATACTGCAGAAGTCTGGATCAACGGCAAATCCGCCGGCGCCAGAATGTGGCCGCCGTTTGTCTTTGAGATAGGCAACCTGCTGCGTCCCGGGCAAAATGAAATTAAAATCAAGGTGGGCAACCTGATTCTTAACGCCGTTACCCGGTACGAGGATTATCCATGGAACTGGTATCAGCCTCCAACGAAAGAACAACTCGACTGCGGGGTGTTCGGACCGGTGAGACTTCATACCACGGATGGCGCAAGTGCTGTTTTATACTCCGCGCCGTGCGCCAGGGAAACGTAGAGTACAAATATATCGGGTCTTATTTCCCGTTATTTTGATACATTGATTGAATAAAAAAAGCACGAAATATTATGACAACAAAAATGACAAATTCAGAAGTACAGGGTCAACATTCAATAATCGGCAATGTTGAGACTCAAAATGGCGTATTCGAACGAACAAATCATCCGGATGCGCAGTGGTTTCCACAGGCAGGACTTGGGCTCTTTATTCATTGG
>CALABZ010000407.1 GCA_937888615.1 uncultured Lentisphaeria bacterium
AACTACAAAAGCGCCAAACGTCAATTCCTGATCGTAACCACCGGCAAGACCATGATGCCGTATGTCGAAAAAATGGTCGCCCAGATGGACCGCCCCGGTCTGAAAGGCCCTAACGGCTCACTGATCGAAGGTTCCGGCATCACCCGCAACGTCTATCATCCCAAGTACCGCAACTCCGAAAAACTGGTGGACCTGATCGTCAAAGCCGGGATCAACCAGAATAAAGACGGCGCCATCTACCGGGACAGCAATTCCGGCATCATTTATTGGAAAGATTCCGCCTACAAAAGCAACAACGACATTCGCCCGTGGCTCCAGCGCCTTGACCGTCCGGTACCGCAGGTGAATCTCGTTTTTAAGGTCTATGAAATCCGCGAGAGCACCCTGCGCGACCTCGGGATCGACTATCTGGCCTGGAAAAACGGCCCGGGACTGGAATTTCTCAAGCTCGGATTCGAAAATTTCTCGGTGTTCAGCACCGACCTGATGACCAACCTCCTGCCGACGGCGATGGATGCGTTGTCCAACTTCAACCTCGGTTACGGCGCGTTCTTCTGCGCTCCGCAGTTCGACCTGAGCTTCCTGCGGCTGCTCCAGCAGAGCGGATTTGCGGAAATCAGCCAGACCGCCACCCTTACCGGCGTCAATAACGATCTCGACAACGAAGCCAGCAGCACCCCCGCCTACCGGATCGAATTCTCCCCCGAATATCAGAATATCGTCAAAAGCGACAAAGATAAAACCTCGGTGGACGACGGACAACCGGCCGGTCTCGAACTTCAACTTTACTATACCACCATCTGCGGCCCCGGAGACAACAACGGCGAAGCCGGAAACGTCCTTTTCCGCTACAATCTGGTCAGCCGCAATGTTGTCGAACGCAACAACTATGGCAACGAACTGACCGATGAAAGTTCCGTCACCTCCAACCTCACCCTCAGCTTCAAAAACGAAAAGCTGATGACCTCCTGGGTCAAGGAATCGGAAGTCGAACAGACCATCGGAATGCCCTTCCTCAGCGATATCCCGGTACTGAAATACCTCTTCGGCACCACTACCCGGATCAAGGAAAAAACCATCTTCTTCATGACCGCCGAAGCCGAAATGGTCAAACCCGACGCCCCCTCCGAAACAATGGCCGGCAAACTGATCGCCGTCATGGATGAAATCAACGCTATCAATAAAAAAGAAGAAAAAGGAAAATAATCAATGAAGAAATATCTGATTGCAAGCACTCTCTGCTGCTGCACCCTGTTCCTCCATGCGGACCCGGCTTCGGAACCCTATGCGGCATCCCAGGTACAGGCCCAACTCCGCGTAAACCTTGAAAAAGAAACCAATAACGTAAATTTCATCCGCGACAACAGCGACCCCGAAGTCCTGACCAAGGTCTATGTCCTGAAACACGCCGATCCCGATGAACTGCGCGCCTACATCCGCGCCGCCGTTCAGTCCCGGCGTGTCGATGAAAGCCGGACGGTCACCGAGTGCATCAAATACAACGACGGCACCGGAATGCTGATCGTCTCCGCCGAAGATTACCGTTTCAAAGACCATGCCGAAGGCGTCGGTATCGACACCTTGATCAACACCCTCGATCAGCCCGCCATCACCGCCTCCTCCGGCCAGCCCAAGTACCTCTACTTCCCCGGCAATGTCTCCGCCAAAGACCTTGACGTCATGATCCGCCGGGTCGGCGCCACCGTCTCCACCACGCTGGCCGAGGACTATGAACTGGAACAGGGCAAGGATAAGGTCGTTTACGACAACGAACTGAACTGTCTCTTCTTCAACAGCGCCCTCTATTCCCGCCGGAACATCGAAGCCATGCTCAAGCAATACGATGTGCCGAACCCGGAAATCCTGATCAAGTTCACGGTCTATGAAATCTATGCCGAAAACGACGCCAAGATCGGCGCCGACTTCCAGGCATGGAAAAACAACGACGGCATGAACCTGCTCTCAGTCGGCGCCCGTTACCGCGACAACTGGACCGCCACCAACGCCGGTACCATGAACAGCCTCGAAGGCTCCAGCAACACCCAGTATTTCAACTTCAATCCCAAATGGAACAGCCGTTACCTCGATTTCCTGACCTCAAAAGGGCACGCAGGAATCGTCACCTCCGGCGAAGTCGCGGTAAAAAGCGGCAAAACCGCCAACATCGTCCGTCACACCCGCATGTTCTATGACGAAATCACCGAAACCCCGGCGAAGACACTGGAACTCCATTACAATGCGGTCAGCAGTGTTGCCGCCGGCACGACCGTCGGTTACGACACCGCCAACACGGCGATCATCCTCAACGGTGCTTCCGCCACCGTCGCCGCCGTCAGGGCCACCCTCACCGACACCCGTTACTACCTGTCGATCAAGGACAGCTCCGGCGCGGCCTACTTCACCAAGAACGGCGTCAACATCGGACAGGAAGCCGAAGCCGCCGGAGTCAGCAGCACCGTGTTCCTCTCCTCCGCCTGGGTGAAAACCAACGACCTCACCGTCTACAAAGGTCCCCAGGTGAACACCAAGCCGTCGAATGCGTTCGGTTTTGACATGTCCATCACCCCGGCCATCGCCTCCGAAGCGTCGACGCTTGAAGTCGAACTGACCAACACCTCCCTCGTCGGCTGGCAGTCCAGCGGCACCCCGCGCATCTCGAACAGTGAAGTCAAAACCAAGGTTATGATCGGTCACAACAACAGCCGTTTCATCATCGGCGGGCTCGAAAAACGCGAAGTTGTCCGCGGCGTCAGCGGCGTTCCGATCCTGAAAGACCTTCCTCTCCTCGGTTATCTCTTCTCCAGCGAATCGGAATCGACCAAGCGCTCGCAACTGGTCGTGGTCGCGGAATGCACCCTCAACCGTCCCGACGCCGCAGTTCCTCCGGCTCTCCGTGAAGAAATCGGCAAGACCTCCGGCGGACTCAAAAAGGCCGGCGACAAGAACAGCTTCGGTTTCGACCAGTGGATGCTTGATCCCGGCAAAACCGCCGATTGGGACACCTACTAATATTCCTCTTCCCCATCCCGAACGACGGGAGGCCATCCGCCTCCCGTCTTTTTTTTGCCCGGATGCCATTACCCGACTGGCATGATCACGCAAGAAATGCTAGATTAACGAAATATAACAGAGACCACGGAAAAAGAGGAATTGGTCCACTATGAAAAAAATACTGTTCTCATCACTGGCCGCAGCCATATGCGCGGGACTCTGCGCCGCCGTTGCGCAGAGCATAAACGTCACCGGCACAACCGTTGACCGCAAAGGGAAAAATCCCTTGAACCTGATGACTCAAACCACGGAGTTTACAGTTTCATATGCCGACGCCGGACAGGCCGCCGCTGCAAAAGTGGAAAAACTGCCCTTGTACAACGGCAAAAGCTGGGCTTTTTCCGCCCGCTGGGACGACAGCAACCAGGCTCATTACCGAATGCACGAGCTGATGACCAGATACGGCTACAAAGGAACATTTTACCTGAACAGCGCCTACCGCGGCAAGGAAATGCCGCCATTCATGTCCCATTTCGCCAAAGACCTCTGTAAAGACGGCTGTTCCGTGGGCGGACACTCCATGACCCATCCCCGGCTCACGGAAATCCCCCGGAATGAAATGTTCCGCGAAGTCGCCAAAATCCGCCTCGAGCTGGAAGCCGGCACAGATTATCCGGTCAATTCCTTCGCCTTTCCTTACGGCAAGTACCGGATAGCGTCCGACCCCGCCGCTCATCCCGACATCGCCGAGGCTCTGTTCCGAACCGGTTATCATCATAATACGTATTCGGGATTCATCAAACCGGAAGCGGGGGTTTCACCGAATGCGGTATCCTGCGTATTCAATATCCTTCCCGGAGACCGCAACACCAAGGCGGAAAATTTCGACCGTGATATTGCCAAAGCTCTGCAGGACGCCGATGCGCAACAGCAGAACCCCTGCATGACCCTGGGCATTCATGTCTGGATGAAGGGAAAGGACTGGGACGAAATGGAAGCCGGACTGAAAAAGTACGCCGCCAATCCCGACTGGTGGTATTGCAATCAGAATGAATATGCGGCCTACCGTTACCGCTTCTTTCATTCAGTTCTCGAAAAAATCAGACAGGGCGGCAATAAAGTCACTTACCGCCTGACCCTGCCGTCGGCCCGTTACGCCGGCGCCGCCGTGCCGCTGACCCTCGCCGCCCCCGGCGCCGTATCAGTGGACGGCAAAGACTGTGAACTGGTCAAATCCGGCGATCGAGCCCTGATCAATGTTGCCTCTGCCACGGTATTGCCGCAAAAGATCGACGCGCTCGAAACCGTTGACGGCCAGGCTATTTCACTCGCCACCGATGGCAAACGCGACCTGCCGGAATTGACGATGTTCCTTTATTACGACGCCAAAGCCGGCACGTTGACTCTGAAAGCGGAGAACACCGGAACCACGGCAGTAGAACGCCTCACGGCAAGGCTCGGTCTGCCGCTGGTTTATCCCGGTGACGACCATAATTTCGAACTGGGCGATCTGGTTCCCGGTTCGTCTTCAAGTTATGTATTCAAACTGCCGAAGCCACACCATGATCCGGTTTATGCCTCGGGCAGACAGTTTTTCTTTATCCAGACCGATTTCGACCTCGCCGGGATTCCGGCCAGAATCTACGCCGCAACCGAAGGCGAACTCGAAGCCCCCGCCAAATGAATCCCCATCCCCGGGCATCCGCATGAATTAGCCCTTTTCCGATGGCGGACCGCCGGAAAAGCATAAAAAAACAAGAAATCTCACACGTATGAGATTGACAAATCGAACTTCGGATGTATAATATCCATATAAACACCTCATACGTGTGAGATCGGATATGATTACTCAAAAAACAATCGCTGAAAAACTTGGTATTTCACCGTCGCTCGTTTCACGGGCCCTCTCCGGCACCGCCGCCAACATCGGCGCCTCCGAAGAAACCGTCCGCAAAATCCGCGAAACCGCAAACGAACTGGGTTACGTCCCCAATCCCGCCGCCCTCACCCTGCGCGGCGTCAATGCCAAAGTCATCGGCGTTATCATAAAGGATTTTGACGACCCGTTCCTCGGACGCATGACCGACACCATTCAGGAGCGGGCCCGCAAGAACGGCTGTTCCCTGAACCTGACCGGTTTCGACAGCGTCAAGGGCGTCCCTCACGACTGCGCCTCACTGCTCCGCTACCGCCTCGACGCCCTGATCATCTGCGGCAGCGATATCTGTTCGAGCTGGGTGGACGACTTTACTTCGTGCGACATTCCGGTGGCACAGGTCGGCGTCGACAATGACTACCCCGGCGTTATCCGCGTGGAGGTCGACGAAATGGCCGGAATCCGGATGCTGGTGGAATACATACTGCTTCAGGGGCACCGTCACCTCGGTTTTATCGGCGGCTCGTCCGGCCCGCACCTGCGCCGCCGCCGCATGCTCGAGGAAGTGCTTTACACGAAGAATGTCGCATCGGAATTCATATCCGTGTCCGACGAGGACAATATCGGCATCCGCGCCATGAACAAACTGTTGCAGAAAACCAGGAAATGCCGTCCGACCGCCGTGCTGGCCGCGGACGATTTCACCGCCCAGGGCGGACTGCGCGCCCTGTATGAACACGGCCTGTCGGCGCCCCGCGACATTTCATTGACCGGTTTCGACGACATCCCGTCGGCGGAGCTGATGATCCCCGCATTGACCACCATCAAAGTCCCCGTCAGGCGCATGGTAGCCGCGGCCTTTGATTTGATAGCCGGCAACGGCGCCAAAAGTCGGAGAGTGCGAAAGCTCGCCCCGGAATTAGTAGAACGTGAATCCTGTATTGAACCATGTCAATAAAAAAGTAACTCAAGGTCAACACAAAGGAAGACTACAATGAGTGCGAAAAACATGCTGGACAATGCGATCGAGAATTTCAACAACGCAGCAGCCATGCTGGAAAAAGAGTACGACAAGGAACTCCTCGACATTCTGCGCCACCCCGGCGAACGTGCGGAGATCCAGCTTTCGCCGCTGCTCAGCGACGGCAAAATTCATATCATCAAGGCGTTCGTGGTCAAACACTGCGATGCGGTCGGCCCCTGCAAGGGCGGCATCCGCATGGCCTCAAACGTCACCCTTGACGACGTTTCCGCGCTGGCGATGGAAATGACCTGGAAATGCGCCCTGATCGGCGTCCCGTTCGGCGGCGGCAAAAGCGGCGTCGTCTGCGATCCCCTCCCGCTGTCCAAGCTCGACAAACAGATGGTAGTCCGCAGTTTCGCCCGCAACGCCCACAACCACATCCATCCGCTGATCTACGTCCCGGCCCCCGACATGGGCACCAATGAAGCCGACATGGGCTATATCAAAGACGCCATCAGCCATGCCATGGGCAACGCCACCACCCAGGGTTGCTATGTAACCGGCAAGCCGGTAATCCTCGGCGGCATCCCCGGACGGCGCGAAGCCACCGGCCGCGGCGTCATGCTCACCGTCATCGAAGCCCTCACCGTCATGGGCAAGAACCCGAAAGAAGTGAAAGTCGCGGTCCAGGGCTTCGGCAACGTAGGCTCGGTCGCCGCAATGGAACTCTTCCGCATGGGCTGCAAAGTCGTCGGCATTTCCGACATTAACGGCGGCATCTGCAACTCCGACGGCCTCGATGTGGTCGCGCTGCAGAAATATTACCTGGAACACGGCAAACTGCAGGGCTTCCCGGGCAGCAAACCGATTTCCGGCGAAGACCTGCTTGAAATCGAATGCGACGTGCTGGTCCCCGCCGCTTCCGGCAACCAGATCACCGCCGACAACGCCGACAAAATCAAAGCGAAAATCATCGCCGAAGGCGCCAACGGCCCGACCTCCAACGAAGCCGACCGCATCCTCGAAGAAAAAGGCGTGTTCATCATTCCGGATATTCTCTGCAACGCCCGCGGCGTGTTCGTGTCCTATCTCGAATACACCCAGGAAACCCAGCAGGAGCAGATGACCGTGGAAGAAGTCAACGAACGCCTGAGCAAACGCATGCGGACCAAGTTCCGTCAGGTCTATGATTTCGCCAAAGAACGTGACGTCAACATGCGCCAGGCCGCAATGCTGCTGGCTGTGAAAACCGTCTGCGACGCCAAAGTCGCCCGCGGCTACCTGCCGTAAAAAAATAAACTATAATCCGTACCCGACATTAACTAAACAAAAAAAGGAAAGAAGTAAATGACTGTACAGATCTACTCCACCGTAGAAAAAATGGGGATTGCCGCCGCTGCTCGCGGTGCAGAAAAAATCAGGGAAGCAATCACCGCACGCGGCGAAGCCAACATCATTATCGCCACCGGCGCCAGCCAATTCGCCATGTTGCAGAATTTAATCAAGGCTCCCGCTATTGACTGGAGCAAGGTAACAATGTTTCACCTTGATGAGTACGTCGGCATTCCGGAAAGTCATCCGGCCAGTTTCCGTAAATACATTAAAGAACGCTTCGTAGCGAAACTACCCTCTCCGCTGAAAGCAGCTTATTATGTAGACGGCAGCAATCCCAATCCACAGCAAACCTGCGATGAATTGGGCAAAATCATTGCCAAACATCCGATTGACGTCTGCTTTATCGGCATTGGTGAAAATGGCCATATCGCTTTCAATGATCCACCGGCAGATTTCGATACAGAAGCCGCTTATCTGGTAGTAAACCTGGACGAGCCCTGCCGTAAACAACAACTCGGCGAAGGTTGGTTCCCGACCCTCGAAGATGTACCGAAACAAGCGATTTCGATGAGTGTCCGCCAAATTTTGAAAAGTAAGACAATCATCAATACCGTACCTGATGCCCGCAAGGCTCATGCGGTCAAGATTACAATCGAAGGCGAACTTTGCCCGAAACACCCAGCTTCAGTCATCCGTTTTCATCCTGATTGCGTAACCTATCTGGATGCTGCGTCCTCTGCCGATCTCTCTAGGATCACCAGGGACCTTTGCACCCGGTAACCTCTATTGAACGAGGGGACGGAATATTTTCCGTCTCCTCGTTCCTTTCCCCTAATGTACACAGCCGACCGACACATTATCGCCGATGAGAAGTTTCTCCGTTTTCACACAATCCCCTCTTGTCGAAACGTTCCCACCTGTTATAAGTAAGATCTGCTGAGTCAGAAAGCTTATGCTAGCACCCGTCACACAATTCCCCCTTATACTTCTATCCTGGAACTCGAAATAAAGCTCAAACACAACAAAGGGCATCCCTGCGTCTACACCCATCGGATCAAGTTTACGGTCAGGATAGTAATCGCCAATGACAATTTCGCGTCCAGCCAGCCGCTGATCATCTGGCATAAAGCCGAAAACACCAGCCTCGCTCTGTTCCTGACACTCTGAAAGACAGAAACATCAGCTCCTCGCTGGCGATCTCCGCCGTGATCGGACGCAAGGACATCATGGGCCTCTACCCGCCCGGTTCGATGACCTCGACCCACTCGGCATCGCCGCTGGCCGTGGCCGCCGCCATCGAAAACCTGAACATCATCGAACGCGAAAAACTGGTCGAACGCGCCGCGAAGATGGGCGAAATCCTGATCCCCGAACTCGATCGGATCCAGAAGAAATACCCGGCTTTCCTCGGTTGCATGCACGGCAAAGGGCTGGTTGCCGGTCTCCAGGTCGTCAAACCCGGAACCAAGACCCCCAACCCGGAACTGGCCACGAAAATCAACGTCGCCTGCTATCAGAAAGGACTGTTGATGTTCGCACCGGTCGGCATCGCCGGCGAATGCCTGAAGATCGCTCCGCCGCTGTGTATCCCCGAGGATATGCTCCGCGAATCGATCCAGGTCTTCGAAGAAGCCATTGACGAGGTAGCGGACACCCTGTAAGCAGGAACCGTTATCCGTTTAAAATCAAAAATCACCGTCGCCCCAACGGCGGTGATTTTTTTTGTTTTTAAAAGGCTGATTGAAGGATCAATGGCCGCCAAGAAGCGGGGCCACCAGGGCGGACATGCGGCGGTATGCCGCAAAGGTCAGGTGGGTCCCGTCCGGCTGGGCGTATTCCGCCGCCAACTGGCCGGTCTCGTCCTTCAGCAAAGTGTGGTAATCCAGGAAACCCGCCGCATGATCGGCGCTCCAGTCCCGGAGTGCCTGATTTACTTTTACAATTTTTTCCTGATACTGAAAGCGGTCCCAGGCGTCGGGATTGCGCAACGGCAGGATACTGCCCGGATAAACCCGAATTCCAGCCTCAGTCATCAGTGAAGCCACCTTTTCGATACGCGCCAGCAGCAGGGATTCCTCGGAGTCAATGCCGTTGATCCCGATCATCATGAAGACCCGTTCCGGGGAATAGGCCAGCACGTCGCCCGACAGGCGATAATGAAGCCCGGTGACGTTGTCGCCCGGAATGCCGCGGTTGAGCAGCGAGACCCCGGGAAAAAATTCATGCAGCGGCCACGCGCAGGTAATGGAGTCCCCGAAAAAGATATTCTTCACCGGGGCGATCTCCGGGGTCAGGGTCCGGTAGTGAAGGATTTTTTTCCACTCCTCGCGGGTTTCGTAAAATTCCAGCAGATTTTTCAGTTCATTTTCGCAGAACAATTCGTTCACGGGAACCTCCTTTATATTATTCACGGGCTTGATAAAACGCCTTGGAATGGAATTTTTTTCAAGTGCTTGAAATCTTCTTTAAATATTATATATCATTTTTGTAAAAAGTCAATTACATATATTTTACAAAAATGTTAATTTTTATATTTCAAGTAGTTGACAAATTAAAAATTTCAATTATACTATTAATAGAAAGGCCCGGTTAAAACGGGAAAGTGAGCAAGCTATGATCTCGATGAAAGAAATCGGAAAAATCTGCGGAGTCGGCGAATCCACCGTGTCAAAAGCCCTGAACGGACGCGCCGGCATCAAGCATTCCACCCGTGAGCGGATCAAGGCGGTGGCCAAGAAATACGGCTATCAGCCCAACGCCATGGTTGAGTTTGTGCAGACCGGCAAGAGCCGGAGCATCGGCATCGCCTGCAATCAATTCCAGTGCCAGTTCTCCGGCGGGCTGTTGAACGGAATTCATGACGCCCTCCACGAGTACGGCTACGACTCCTATATTATCAGTTGGGACAAGCTGGTGCGCGACGAAGCCGACCTGCTCAGCCGTTTCGCACGCCGCCGGGTGGATGGATTGCTGCTGCTGCCGATGGCGATGCCGCCGACCCCTGATTATATTTCACAACTTTATTCGTTTCATAACCCGATCGTCCTGGTGGACCAATCGTGGGGCATCAATGAATTTGACTTCGTCGGCACCAATAATCGCGAAGCCATGTTCCAGATAACCCAGTACCTCGTCGAATGCGGATATCAACGGATCGGCGGGGTTATTTTTTGCGGAGCCAGCAGCGGGCAGGAACGCAAGGCCGGGTTCCTCGAATCCCTGATTCACCACCATGTCACCATCGACGCCAAATATCTGTTCGAAGTGGAGGACTGCGACGCCGACAACACCGAAAAATTGAAAGCATTCCTCGACACCCCCGACCGCCCCGAAGTCCTGGTCTGTTTCAACGATTATCTGGCCGTTGATGCCCTGAACGCCGCTTACGACCTCGGGATCAAGGTTCCCGAAGAACTGGCCATCACCGGCTTCGGCGACCTGCCGATCTGCGGCAAACTGCGCCCGATGCTGACCACCATCGATCAGCACGCTGAAAAAATCGGTAAAAGCGCCGCCAAACTTCTGATCAGCCGGATCACCGGCAAGGAAGACGGCCCACGACGGGAAATATTGATCCCCGGCGCATTGAAAATACGGAATTCAACCATGAGTATCCCAAAAAATAAATTGAGGAGGCAGGCAAAATGAAACAACAAGTATTCAAATTCACACTTATAGAATTGCTGGTAGTGATCGCGATTATTGCGATACTCGCCGCCATGCTGCTCCCCGCGCTGAACAACGCCCGGTCCAGAGCACAAGCCACCCGCTGCATGAACAACCTGAAGCAGATCGGCATGGGCTGCATTCAGTATGCAGGCGACAGTTCCGGCTTCATTCCAGCGGCTTACGACAATACACGGACGGTCACTTCAACCGGTAAATACGCTTATTACTGGACCGGCGCCCTTGTCGTCGGCGGCTACCTCCCCGAAACCAATATTTTCCAATGCCCGACCGCGCCGAACAACCCGGAAAAGTACATCGCCAACACCAGTCTGAGCGGCTATCGTACCTACGGTATCGCCTATGACATGAGCGGCACCATCCGGGATGAAAGCAAGAAAATCTACAACAATCTGGACAAGCTCAACAAAGGCAAATCCCCCAGCATCTGCTTCATAGCAGGGGACAGCGCCAAATTGGTGAACGGCCAGGCCTACCCCACTCATATGATCAGTTGGGGCAACGGCTGCGTCAACCTGGCGTCCATGCGTCACGCCAACAACGCCAATATGGTCTTTGCCGACGGCAGTGCCCGGTCGGTGTCCAGAAATGACGCCTACAAGATCAGCGTATTCCCCGGCCTTGAACAAGTGGTCATGGCCGACCTGTTCAAAGCAAGCAATATCTAAGGAGATACTGATGAAACCGTTACTCATATGCATTCTCGGTTCTCTGCTCCTATCCGCCGTGGCCGCCGAGCCGCAGTTATCCAACGGTTCCTTTGAACAGGGAACCGGGGGTTACTGGATCAGCCAGCCCTCCATGGTGCGCGTGGACGCTACGGATTCCACGGACGGCAAGCAATGCCTGGCCATCACCCCGACGGAGGGCAAACGGGTCGATATTGCTCAGGGAATCGCCCTGAAGCCGGACGCGATCTATGTGATCTCGTTCGACGCCCGCTGCGAATCGGCCGGACAAGCCCCGGACCTGACGCTTCATTTCATGCTGCAGGGCAACAAGCCGCTGGCATTCTTTGAACCGAAAGGCACCCAGAAAAAGGAATTCGCCACCCCGGCGGCTCTCACGGAAAAATGGCGGAAACTGACCTATGAAGTCGGACCGTTCCCGGAAAAGTCCGGCAACAGCGAAGTGAAAAAGATCATGCTTTACCTCCGCGTCAAAGGAGAAGGCCGAATCTATCTGGATAATCTGAATATTACGACAAAAGAAGCCCCACCCGCTCCCAAAGAAGAAGCGGCTCTGCTCCAGAACGGTTCATTTGAACAGGGAACCGCTCATTACTGGATCAACAGTCCCGCTTCGGTCAAGTCCGACTCCGGTGACGCCTCCGCCGGAGATCGCTGCCTGAGCGTGATCCCTGCCGATGGCAAAACGGTAAACATCGCGCAGGGGTTTGATTTCAAGCCGGACAAGACGTACCGGATTTCCTTCGACGCCCGCTGCGAATCCGAAACCGACGTGCCGCAGATCAAACTGACTTTCCTGCTTCAGGGCAACAAACCGCTGGCTTTCTTCGCGCCAAAAGGTGAACAGAAAACCAAGCTGGCCGCCCTCCCGGCCCTGACCGCCAAGTGGCAGAGTTTCGAATACGAAGTGGGGCCCTTCCCCGCCAAATACGGCGCGTCCGACGTTAAAAAAATCATACTCTATTTCAATATCAAAGGCCCCGGCAAGCTTTACCTCGACAACGTGAAAATCAGCGAAGCCGAACTGCCGCAGCCGGATATTACCTTTAATCTGCCGGCCCCGGTCCAGGTCTATGAAAATCCCCCCACCCCCAAGATTCTGGGCCGGGTCGGCACTTCCGATTTTCTACGGGCAACCGCCATTGATGCCTTCGGCAACCAGGTCGTCCTTCGAGAGGGACGGCCCGGTGAACAACAACTCGACCTCCCCCTCCCCGGCCCGGATTACTACCTGATCCGGGCTGAAATTATTCAGGGCGGAAAGGTCACCGCAAGCAGGGAAACCTCGCTGTTGGTGACGACCCCGTTGCCGAAGGACTATTACGACACTCCGCACCCGGCGTTCGGCGTCTGGGGCGGCCTGAACCGGGAGATGCGGGCGCTGGCCGGAGCCAAATGGGACCGCCAGTTGTTCTTCACCGCTTTCCAGAAAGACGATTTCCAGCCATCGCCCCCAACCCCCGAGCAGATCGCCGACCGCGAACCGATCAAAATCATCCGCTGCATGAATATCATGAACCCCTTCAAAAAAATGGTGCCATACACTCAAGAGGAACTCCAGGTTCAGCGGGAAAAATTGACGAAAGAAGTGGTTTCGCGCCGCGGCCTGGTCGATATCTGGGAAACCCAGAACGAACCGATGGTCGGCGAGAATTTTCACGGTACCATGAACGATGTCATGGACATCATCCGTCTGGAAAGCGAAGTCGTGCGCAAGAACGATCCCGGCACCCAAATCGCCGGTATCTGCATCAATCCGATGAACGCCAACCAGTATAACCAGTACATCGGGTATTTCCGCAACCACAATATCGCCGATTACATCGACGCCATCATGCTGCACCCGTACATACCGGGAGCCCAAAGCCCGGACGCCTCGGGTTATGTGGACATCCTGAACCGCCTCGGACGCGAAGTCTCAACGCTGGCCGGGCGCAACATCCCGATGTATATCAGCGAAATCGGTTATTCGACCCGCCCCGGCGGCGAAGTCAGCGAACTCCAGCAGGCCGCCTACCTGGCCCGCGTCGTATTGCTGAACCGCCTGATCCCGGACCTGAAAGCCTGCGTCTGGCACATCGGCCTCTGGAACGACGCCACCAGCCAGCGCGAACTGGACTTCGGACTCCTCCGCAAACATGCCAAAGGCAGTCCCCATCGCGAACCCAAACCGGCTTTCGCCGCCTGGGCCACGGTGTCGCGCCAGACCTATAACGCCGAATTCCTGCGTGAACTGAACATCAGCCGCCGCGTCCGCGTGCTGTTATTCGAACGCGAAGGCAAACCGTTGCTCGTCGCCTACGCCCTGACCCCGGACCCGGTCAAGTTCCAACTGCCGGTCAACGCCCCCGAAGTCCGCATAACCGAGGTCTGCGGCAAAACTTATACGCAAAAACTGCCCGACGGCATCCTGTCAATGGAACTGACCGAAGCACCCGTCTACATCAGCGGCGGCAAGCTCGCCGACTTCGATTCCGGCAAGTTCGCGGCGGTATTCAAGCCGGAACAACTGCAAACCACCGCCGGAGTCCCGCTGACCGTCGACGTGACCCTGCCGGAAGGACTCACCGGAACCATCCGGGTGCAGGATACGCCGTTCGCCTCCGCCTCCGTCAAGGGCGACGGCCGCCAATGGCGGATCACGGTTACACCGGGACGTGAAACCGCCCCCGGCAATTACGACCTTTTCATCCGTCTCGACGACAACGGCAGCAGCCGCTATATCTGGCAGAAAAACCTTCAAGTACTCCCCCCGCTGACATTGAAAAACCTCACCGTCACCCATGACGGCAAGCACCCGGAACTGAATTTCGATGTGGCCGCCAATGCCCCGAATACGCCGAAAACCGAACTCCGCATCCTCGCCGCCGCCGACAAGGTACTGGCAAGCACCACCGTCGAAGCCGGTAAATCCGGTAAACTGCCGTTGAAAAACGCCGCCTACGGACGCCCCGTCCATTACCGTGCCGCGTTCAAAACCCCCGGCGGCAACACCTGGACCCAGATTCTGCCGGACAGCATCCTGCCGGTCACGATTCCGTTCTGCGACAACGCCCTGAATACCCCGCTCGATCAATGGCCCGCCCGAGGCCTTTATTCCCTGAACGGCGGCCAGCCGAGCCGACACGCGGTTCGCGGCGAATTCGACCGACCGGAAGGCACGCTCCGCCTCGCCTACGACACGAATAACCTGTATTTCGCCGTCAATGTCAAGGACCATACTGTACAGACCCGCGACGGCGCTTCGCTGTGGGACGGCGACGCCCTGCAAATTGCCGTCAGCGTACCGCAAAAGTTCATGATCCGCCCCAACAACGACGGCATTCAGGAAACCGCCTATGCCGAATTCGGTGTGAAAGCCGACGGCAAAACACCCGATTCCTGGGTCTGGGCCAGCATGAACCTGAATGAAATGCCGTTGAACCAGCCGATTCCGAACCTGATTTCACGCCACAGCCGCGTCGGAGACGAAACCCGCTACCTCTTCGCGATCCCGTGGCGGGTGTTGAATATCAAGCCAGCCGCCGATATGCCGATGGGAATCAGTCTCCTGATCAACGACCGCGACGCCGGCAAGGACCGTCACTGGCTTGAATGGTACGGCGGCATCGCCGACGGCAAAGATCCGTCGCGTTACGGTTCCGCAGTGCCCCTGCCCCGATAACGGCCCGGGGCACCAGACAAAATTCTTTGCAAAGAACGAATTCCGGTGATATAGTAACGGTAATGGAAAAAAATCAGAAAGCCGTCTAAAGTCAAAGGATATGCTTTATGGTCCGTTCTGCAATGTTCGCCGCCGTATTTTTCGTTCTCATGGCCGCCTCTGCGGCAGATCAGGTGCTCAAATTCGCATCCGCATTCAGGGTCCACCGTATTTATGACGATTACATGGTCCTGCAGCGCGGCCGCCCCATCCGAATCAGCGGCACCGCCAACCCCGGCGAAGCGGTTCAGGTGACGATCGACGCCAACAGTGCCAACGGAATTGCCGGAGCCGACGGCGAATGGGTGGCCGTCCTTCCCGCCATGAAAGCCGGAGGCCCGTATCAGGTCACCGTATCCGGTGCGCCCGAGTGCGGGAAAACCATCTTCAACGACGTGCTCGTCGGCGAGGTCTGGCTGGCCAGCGGGCAGTCCAATATGGAAATGCCGGTATTCAGTCCGAAACCATTCTGGTCCTCGCTGAACGGCAGGCAGGAAGCGGCCCGGGCGAATTATCCGAATATCCGTCTTTACAACGCCACCAGCAAAAAATCGGTTTCACCCTATGAGCCGCAATCCGACCCGATCGGCCCCGGCTGGCGGATTTGCACCCCCGAAACCGCCGCTCCTTTCAGCGCAGCCGCATTTTATTTCGGTCGACAGCTTCAGGAAGACCTTGGCGGCGTACCGGTCGGCTTGATCAGTGCGAGCTGGGGCGGAACCCGCATCGAACCCTGGATCAGCCGCGGAGGATTTGAAAACGCCGGGCGCACCCGGGAACTGATGCAGATCAAACAGGCCACCGGCGGTAAAGACTACAGCAACAGTTTCGAAGCGGCCAAAGCCGAAGCCAAACGCCGGTTCCAGGAATGGGAAAAACGCTTTTTCTCCACCTATGCCTCGGAAACCAAGGCGGCGGCGGACTGGAAAAACCCCAACCTTGATGATTCGAACTGGGATGTCATCGTCAACCTGGCTTCCTCATTCCCCAACGACAAGGACGGCGTCGGCTGGTACCGGAAAACCATCGAAATTCCAGTGGAATGGGCCGGACAGGAGCTCACGCTCTCTCCGGGAGTGCTGGACGACTGCGATGTCACCTATTTCAACGGCTTCCGGGTTGGTTCCACCGATTCAAACATCGAAAACTATTGGAGCGTCAGGCGTTCCTACAAAATCCCCGGAGAACTGGTCAAACCGGGCCGGGCCGTCATCGCCGTCCGCCTGATCGACTATTTCATGAACGGCGGTTTCCAGAGCCCATCGGATGAAATGTACCTGTCCTCAAAAGACGGCAAACGTCTTCCGCTCAGCGGCGCGTGGCGCTTCAAACTCGAATTCGCCGTCGATCCCGCCAAAATCGGCATCCGTCCCGATCCGCTCGGTTACATGAAAATCAGCGACCGCCACCCGAATTTCCCCGCCACATTGTATAACTCCATGATTGCCCCGTGGATCGGATTTCCGATTCGCGGTGTCATCTGGTATCAGGGAGAATCCAACGTCGGTTCGGCGGCGGACTACGTCAAACTCCATAAACTGCTGATCACCGATTGGCGGCGGCTCTGGCATGATCCCGAACTCGCATTCATCTTCGTTCAGCTCTCCGGGTTCGAAAAACATACCCCGTCCAACCGCCTCTCCGATCATTTCCAGGATGGACGCGAACCGGGTGAATCCTCCTGGGCCGAACTGCGCGAAGCACAGGCCGCCGCTCTCACCCTCCCCC
>CALABZ010000408.1 GCA_937888615.1 uncultured Lentisphaeria bacterium
CGGGTCCAGATCTCCCGTCACATCATCCACCAGAACGACGATATCACGGGTATTTTCACGGGTGGAAAGAATTTCAATGCTTGCCATTTTCAGACATAACGCAACCAGTCGGCATTGTCCGTTAGAAGCAAAATGACGCATTAATTTACGATTCAAAAAAAGATCGAATTCATCGGTCTGCGGTCCGAATACCGAAAATCCACGCCGAATATCGCGTTCCCGATCCTGTTCAAATCGTTCAAGAAAAGAATCTTCTGAAAATGATGACATTATCGGATGGTATTTAATTTCAAAATGACCTGATTTTTCATAAAAATTTGCTAATATTTTATGCATACAATCAGTGAGTATCCGGGTATACTCGCAACGGAACGCGGTAATCACCGCCCCTTCCCTGGCCAAAATCGTTTCATAGGCTTGAAGAACGGCATAGTCATGACCATGACGCTTGAGTATTACATTTCGGGATTTCAAAGCAACGGAATAGCTCTGCAATGAGGTCAGATAATCCGGTTCCATAAGCGAAATCAGAAAATCAAAAAAACGCCGCCGCACCGATGAATTACCGTTGACTATCATAATATCGTCAGGCGAGAAAACAACTGTCTTCAGTTTTTTTATAAACTCGCTCGCTTTCGGGACAGTTTTGCTGTCAATGGAAAGTTTGCGTGCGCGGTCAGCATAATCAATCTCCAGAAACTCACTCCACCCATTCGGATTGTCAATCTCCGCACCGATAGAGAAACCTTTCTGGCCGATCATTTTAAGCTCCCGCACCTGAAGGGTGCGAAAAGAACGCAACATGCCAATAAAGAAAACGGCTTCGAGAATATTGGTTTTACCCTGCCCGTTGCGCCCGACGAAGAGATTGACGGTATTTAAAACCTCAAGCTCCAGATGACTATAATTCCTAAAATTTTGCAAATATAATTTTCTGATCATCGGAACCGGTTACCAACAATCCATTCGAAAGCGCCGCCGTCAACGGTTGCGCATCGGCATGATTACATAAAGAAAGCCGTCTCCACCTTCAATGGCCACAGGACTGAATCCATCGTTCAACTTCATCTTGATCTTATCCGAATCGGAGTGTTTCAACGGATCCGCCAAGAACGAAGGATTGAAAGAAACATCAAGTTTGACATCATTGTATTCAACCGTTATATAGTCCTTGACTTCGCCGATACTGGTGCTGGAGCCTTCCAACTGCATCATATTGTTTTCGAACGAGATAACGATATAGGAACTGTTATCCGCGAGAGCCGCCGAAACCAGGTCCAGTTTCATCAGTAGTTCGTCTTTCGGAACTTCGATAATCTTGGAGAAAGAGCTCGGGATCACCTGACGATAATTGGGATAGTTGCCTTCAATCAGCTTGGAAATAATCGAAACGGTTTCAGTTTCAAATGAAATCTGTTTATCGGTGAATTGAATATTTACAATGCCTTCACCGACCAGCAGGCGCCGGACTTCAAGGGCGGTTTTCAACGGAATGATGGAGTCACCGTCTTCGCCTTCGAAGCTTTCCGGAACTTTTTCGGAAAGAGCAAGACGTTTGCCGTCGGTAGCAACCATGGTAACAGTATTTTCCTTGATCGAACAGAGAATGCCGTGCAGAACCTTGCGGGTGTCATCAAGACTGACAGCATAAGAAATCTGGTTCAACATCCGGCCAAAATCGATTTCCTTGAATTTCAGGGATTTTTTGGGGGTGAACTCAACCAGGGTCGGGAAGTCGTCGGTGGCGAGACCGAGAAGTTTGACATTGGAGGTGCCGCAAACGATTTCGGCATGATTGTTTTCGTTACACTCAAATGAAATCTTGTCGCCGACGAACTTGCTGGCCAGGGTGAAGAGTTTTTTGGCCGGCATTGTGGTTTTGCCTTCCGCGAGAATTTCGGCTTCAACGCTGGTGGTGATCCGAATTTCAAGGTCGGTAGTAGTGAGGACGAGTTTTCCGTCGACGGTTTCTATGAGAACATTGGCCAGAACCGGCAAGGTTGAACGGCTGCCGATGATATTGCTCACCTTCTGGAGAGCTTTGATGAATTTTTCTCTTTCGACATTGATTTTCATTTCAGTCATCCTTCCAAATTTTTGTTTTCATCTATAATATATACTGATTATTTTTATTTTAAATAGAAATCTATTTCTATTATTATGGTCTGTTAATTTGTTAACAAGTTTGAATTTTGAGCTTAAAATGATCATCTTTATCCTTATAATAACTCTATATGAAAACTTATGAATGATTGTTAAGAATTTTATTGACAAGCTCCGTTAACAAAGTTTCAAACAACAATTAACAGGGTTATTCATAAGAAAAATATGGTCTTTGCCTGAATTCAGGATTGTAAAAGACGCATTTCCACTGTAACTTATACAATATACTTTTTAGTTTAAAAATAGCCAGCGACAAAGAAAGAAAATGAATGAATTTTTAGCAAAACTGATTGATCGTCACCCCGAATTGAAGCCGAATGCGGATAGAATCGAGCAGGCTTTTGAGATGATTTGCAGGAGTTTGGAACAAAATGGGACGCTTTTTATCTGTGGTAACGGCGGCAGTGCGGCCGATAGTGAACATATTGCCGGAGAACTTTTAAAAGGGTTTGTTAAGAAACGTCCGCTTTCGCCGGTGCTTAAACAGAAGTTCGAAGAGTATTTTGGTACCGCAGGGCTTGAAATGGCCGGGAAACTACAGGGTGGATTAAAGGCGATAGCATTGACTTCGCATCCGGCTTTCGGTACGGCATTTCTGAATGATGTGGACGCCAGCCTGATTTATGGGCAGCAGTTGAATGCGCTCGGTTCAGCCGGTGACGTACTGCTTGGAATCAGTTGCAGCGGCAATGCCGCGAATGTACGCAAGGCGATGATGGTGGCTCGTGTAAAGGGAATTAAAACGATCCTGTTGACCGGAAATGGAAAAGGTTCCTGTATGGAAATGGCGGATTGTGCGATTGAAGCGCCTTGTTGCGAAACTTTTATGGTGCAGGAATATCATTTGGCTATTTATCATGTGTTGTGCATGATGATAGAGGATCATTTTTACAATGAGTGAGAAAAAGCTGCAACATATAGCGATTATTATGGACGGAAACGGTCGCTGGGCCAAAGAACGCGGTCTGCCTCACCTGAAAGGGCACCGCGAGGGCGCGGAAGCGGTTCGCCGGGTGGTCGAAATGTCCAAAGAATACGGCATTAAATACTTGACTTTGTATGCCTTCAGTACGGAAAACTGGAAGCGCGACAAGGAAGAAGTGGACGGTTTGATGGATTTGCTGTTGGAATTTCTTGGAACACAGCTTGAAGTTCTTCAGAAAAATAATGTTAGTCTGAAAGCGATCGGCAGATTGAAAGAACTGCCGGAAGAAGTTTATGAAGCTTTGATGCAGGTGATCGAAGAAACCGCCGAAAATACGGACGGAACGCTGGTTTTTGCCTTGAATTACGGAGGACGGGCGGAAATTGTGGACGCCGCCAGAAAATTGAGCGAAGATGTCAAAGCGGGTAAAATTGATTCAAAAAGCATTGATGAAGCGATGTTCAGCCGATATCTTTATGCGCCCGAAATACCGGACCCGGATTTGATGATTCGGACCAGCGGGGAATTGCGGCTCAGCAACTTCCTGTTGTGGGAACTTTCGTACAGCGAACTGTATGTGACGGATGTTTACTGGCCTGACTTCGGCAAGGAGGATTTCAGCAAGGCGATTGATTGCTATTACCGACGGGATCGCCGTTACGGAGGCCGCAAGTAATGTTTGTGCCGAGGTTGTTCAGTTTTATTATTCTGGTAACATTGTTCGTTCTGTCGATTGTATTGAAAGACAGGATTGGACTGGGAATATTTGGAGTTTTATTCACGCTCGGAGCGTTCGGTCTGACCTACGAAATATTGACGATGTTGGAAAGAATAGGGCGAAAATCCTATAAATTGAGCACTTCGATGGCGGCGGCGTTTCTGATGACGGGGCTCATTTGCGGACTTGGTTATCGGTTTTTGCTGATTATTCCGGCATTTTTGATGGTAATGATGTGGCTGCAGATGTTGAACCACCGGAAATTTGAGGAATCATTGGACCGGCTGATTCATTCGGCGGCGGCACTGATGATGGGTGCGCTGCCATTGAGTTTTCTGGTGTCGATTTATATGATGGGCGAGGGAATAACTTACGGCGGCCGTTGGCTGCTGGTGGCAATGGTGTTGACGACCAAGGCGGGCGATACCGGAGCCTATTGCACCGGTATGCTGTACCATAAAATTTCAGGCGGTCGAAATCATAAAATTGTGCCGAATATCAGTCCTAAAAAGTCCTGGGAAGGAACGATCGGCGGGTGTTTGTGCTCGGTCGTGGTCAGTATATTGTTGTTTGAAAACGGCGCCATGAATGGTATAATATTGGGGGTGCTGTTGTTTTTCGGCGGTTTTTACGGGGATTTGGTGGAATCGGCCTTTAAACGAACCTGTGGAGTGAAGGATTCCGGGGCGATCATACCGGGTATGGGCGGAATTTACGACGTGTTGGACAGTCTGCTGCTGAATGCGCCGATCTTTTATTTTTATATTGTTTTGAAAAACCTTATATATTGAAAAGAGGTATCGGATGAAAGAGAAAATTTTAAGTCTTCTGGTAAACAATGCCAGAATAACGTTTGGTGAAATTGCCGAAAGGCTGTACGTAAGCGAAAAACAGGTAGAAGAGGCCATCTGCGAGATGGAAAAGCAAGGGATCATTCGCGGCTATACGGTAATTTTAAGTGACGAAGCAATGAAAAACAGTCAGGTCCGGGCGCTGATCGAAGTCAGCATAACTCCGGAACGGGACGGCGGATTCGACCGCGTGGCGCGGCGCATCAGTAAATTTTCGGAAGTGACGGATGTGTATCTGGTTTCCGGGAATTACGACCTGAGGGTCGAAGTCAAGGGCGAATCGCTTCAGGATGTGGCGTCATTTGTGCACAGTAAGCTGGCGACGATCGAAGGAGTGAAATCAACAGCGACGATCTTTCTCTTGAAGAAGTACAAGGAAGCGGGAAAGATCATGGATGGAGAAGAATCATATGAAAGACTCAAAGTTACTCCCTAAAGAACGTTTATCGAAACATATCGCGTCACTTCCGAAGAGCGGAATTCGTGACTTTTTTGAGCTGGTAAACAATATGAACGGCGACGAGGAGATTATCTCGCTCGGCGTCGGCGAACCGGATTTTGTGACGCCGTGGAATATTCGCGAGGCGGCGATTTATTCCATTGAAAAAGGACATACCAGTTATACCTCGAACCTGGGGTTGCTGTCCCTGCGTAAGGCTATCTGCCGTTATTTGGAATCGGACTACGGATGCAGTTACTGCCCTGAAAATGAGTGTATCGTGACGGTAGGAGTAAGCGAGGCATTCGACCTGGCGATCCGGGCGATCACCAACCCCGGGGATGAGATTATCTATGTGGAACCGTGTTATGTTTCGTACAACGCGGAAATCCGTATGGCGCTGGGCGTACCGGTGGCGCTGGAAACTCGCGAAGAAAACGAATTTTCCGTCGATGTGGAAGAGCTCAGGAGCAAGGTGACGCCGAAAACCAAAGCAATCATCCTGAATTTTCCCTGCAATCCCACAGGTGCGACGATCAATCTGCAGCAGATGAAGGCGATTGCGGAAATCGCCATCGAAAACGATATTCTCGTCATGAGCGATGAAATTTACAGCGAACTGACCTATGAAGGACGCTTGCCGTCAATTGCTTCGCTGCCGGGGATGAAAGAACGGTGCATCTTCCTGCATGGGTTTTCCAAGTCATTTGCCATGACCGGGTTCCGGGTTGGTTTCGCGTGCGGACCGGCGGATATTATCGCGTCAATGATGAAAATACACCAGTATTCCATGATGTGCGCTTCCACTTCTTCCCAGGAAGCGGCCGAAGAAGCGTTGAAAAGCGGGCGCAAGGAAATGGAAAAAATGCGCGAGGAATACATGGAACGCCGCAACGTCATGGTACAGGGGTTCAACAGAGCCGGTTTGAGCTGTTTTCTCCCGAGGGGGGCGTTTTATACGTTTCCGTGCATTAAAAGCACGGGGTTGAAATCGAAAGATTTTGCGATGCGTTTTCTCGAGGAATACAAGGTCGCGGTAATTCCGGGAACGGCTTTCGGTAAATGCGGCGAGGGCTATGTCCGGTGCTGTTACGCAGCGTCGATGGAGAATATCAAAGAAGCAGTCAGGAGAATCGGTCTTTTCGTCAACTCATTAAAAGGGTGAACGTTATGGGTTTTGAGCGATTAAAGAAAGATGTTTTGAGCGGTTTACGGGAACTCCCGAACCAATACCGTTACCACAATATCATCCATACGCTCGAAGTGATGGAAAACGCCGTCCGTTTGGGTGCCGAAGCCGGCCTGAACGAACATGAACAGCTCTTGCTGAATACGGCGGCGCTGATGCATGATTACGGATACCTCGAATGTTATCACGATCATGAGGGCAAGGGCGCCGCTGCTGCGGAAAAACTTCTACCTCAATACGGATATGCGGCGGAAGACATAAAAATCATTGTGGGGATGATTCGGGCGACCGTACCGCCCGGACATCCCGCTAACCGCCTCGAATGTTTGATTTGCGATGCGGACCTCGGATATCTGGGGTCCAACCGGTTTGCTTACCGTTCCTGCGACTTGCGCCAGGAGTTGATCGTTGTGAACAAGTCGCTGACCGACTGTGAATGGTATCGCCTGGAATGCGATTTTCTGTCGCGTTTTGAGTTCAAAACGCCCGAAGGACGGAAACTGTTCGGCAAAGGGTTGGCTGAAAATCTGGAAAAGGTTCGCAAACTGCTGGAGACCTGCAATGATAAAAAAGATAAAAAGTAAAATTATTTACGACAATATCGAGGAAATTGCTTCCGGCGGTATGGGAACCGTGTTGAAGGCGCGGGAAAAAGGGATTGAAGGGTTTGAAAAGGTGGTGGCCATCAAAATGCTGCTGCCGAAATTTTCCCGGGACCAGCGTTTTATCGAAATGTTCGTCAAGGAAGCCAAGCTGGTCGCCAACCTTGTGCATGAAAACATCGTCCAGATTTACCAGTTGAACCGGATCGGCAAGGATTATTATTTTGTGCTGGAGTTCGTAAATGGCGTGTCATTGTTCCAGATGATCATGTTTCACAACCGGCTCAAGATTCGTTTTCCGCTGAATCTGGCGGTTTTTATCGCCTCGCGGGTGGCGCGGGGGCTGGCATACGCGCATAGTCGGCGTGACGCCGGCGGCGTTCCGATGCATATTGTGCATTGCGACATTTGCCCGCACAATGTCCTGATCAACACCGAAGGGGTGCCGAAGATCACCGATTTCGGTATCGCCCGCGCCCGGTCGGCCCAGTACAATGTTTATGAAGGATCGGCGGTTTTCGCCGGCAAGGCGCTGTTCATGTCGCCGGAACAGGCGCAGGAAAGCAGCTCGATGGACTTTCGTTCCGACATTTATTCGCTGGGCATAACGCTGATGTTCACAATCTGCGGCAGTGCGGTGCGTTCGTCGCAGGGCACGTTCGAACAGATTCGGGACCGTGCCCGGAACAACGAAATCATGTGGGAGCTCCTGCCGGAGGATGTTGACGGCGAATTGAAGGCGATATTGGGAAAAATGCTGGCGACCAATCCCGACGACCGCTATAAAAGCACCTCCGAATTGGCCAGGGACCTGGAATATTATATTTACAAGGACGGCTACGGCCCGACCATCGTTACGCTGTCCAATTATATGCACAAGGAAATTCCGGGTATGCTGGATGACAACATGAATGCCACGGAGACAATCCTGCAGCAATTTGACGAATTGACCGTCGTCATGGACAAATGATGATTCGTCACTTTAACAAAATGACGGATCATTGACGGAAAAAAGTATGCACCAGGCGCTGAAAAAATATTTTGGATTCGACCATTTTCTGGACAATCAGGAAGTGACGGTATCACAGATACTGACGGGAAAAGACCTCTGTGTCGTCATGCCGACCGGAGCCGGTAAATCGCTGTGCTACCAACTGCCGGTGTTGATGCGGTCCGGATACGGGATCATTGTTTCGCCGTTGATTTCATTGATGAAAGACCAGGTGGATTCGCTCCGCCAGCGCGGGATCGCGGCGGAATTCATCAATACCACCGTGCCGGTAAATGAACAGTTCCGGATCATGGACGGGGTAAGTGACGGAACCGTCAAACTTCTTTATGTGGCCCCGGAACGGTTCCAGACCGGGTTGTTTTCGGATTTCATCCGGCGCTGTCCTCCGGCGGTGATGGTGGTGGACGAAGCACACTGCATCAGTCAGTGGGGACATGATTTCCGCCCCTCTTACCTGCGGCTCGGCGACGCGATCCGGAATTATGAGATTCCCCAGGTCTGTGCATTTACCGCCACCGCCACGCCGACGGTGCGCGAAGATATCATGAACCAACTGCACCGCCCCGGCATGGACCTGCTGGTGGCGGGGTTTAAACGCCCCAACCTGGCTTTTTCGGTAATCGAATGCAGCGGGGCGGCCTCCAAAAATCAACAGATTCGCAATTTGCTGTCCAAACCCGCGCCGACGATTATTTACGCTTCGACCCGTAAAACGGTGGAACAGCTCGTCGAAGAATTCGGCTGTATCGGGTATCACGCGGGCATGAACGACGACGAACGGACCCGGGCTCAGGAGCAGTTTATGAACGAGCCGTGCCCGGTCCTGGCCGCGACCAACGCGTTCGGCATGGGGATCGACCGCCCGGACGTGCGGCGGGTGATCCATTACAATATCACCGGCTCGCTGGAAGCTTATTATCAGGAAGCGGGGCGCGCCGGGCGCGACGGCGAGGCGGCGGAATGCATTCTGCTTTATTCCTACAGCGACCGCTATGTGCAGGAGTTTCTGATCGATCTGAACAATCCGCCCGAAACCTTGATCCGCAACCTGTATTCGACGCTTCTCAAGCTCTGGCGGAGGCACCCGGAAAAACTCGAAATGACATTGGCCGAGTTGGCGCAGATTACCCCTGAAGCCAAATCCGAGAACCAGATCGGCAGCGCGATGAGCATTCTGGAAAAACACGGCTATGCGGAGCGCGGATTCCGCCGCGAGAACGAAGGAAAGCTCCGTTTTTCCAGGCCGCTCACGGAGTTGGCGTCGGAACATTCGGCACAGGCCACCCAGCGGTCGCGTTTCATCTGCCGGTGCATCAGTGGGTTCGGTCCGCGGCTGACGAGCGGGGTTTCCGCCAATTACGAGAGTCTGGCGTCGGTGGCGGGATTGAACACGGATCAGGTGAAAAGGGTACTGAAGGCGTTGCATGGAGATTGTCTTGAGTGGATTCCGCCGTTCGGCGGCCGGACAACCATCCTGTTGAAACCGGAAGAAGAGGAGCTGGACATTGATTTTGCCGAAATCAATCACAAGCACGATTTTGAATTGGAACGGCTGGATGAGGTCATTCAATATACCCGGGTTCGGGATTGCCGCCAGAAATACCTGATTTCATACTTCGGGGAGGAGGCGGAAGATTGGCGTTGCGGCAGTTGCGACCGCTGCAGCGGCAAGAGCGAGGCATTGCGCGAGGCCACCACCGAGGAAAAAACCGTGGCGCTGGAAATCCTGAAAGCGGTGGACCAGTTCGACGGTCGGCTCGGCAGCGGGCGTTTGAGCCTGATTCTGGCGGGATCGCGCCGGACGGAAGTGGTGGAACGCGGTTTTGACCGTTCGCCCTGTTTCGGGCGCCTTTCCAAACTCAAACAGGGGATGATCCTGAGTTTTATGAAAGTCATGGAAAAAGAAGGCCTGTTGTGCCGTACCGGCAACCCGGAATATCCGTGCCTCGGGCTTTCCGGCAAGGGGCACAAGGCAATGCGGGGGACTGAACCGATTCGCCTGGATTTTCCGGAATTAAAGGAAATTTCATCGAAACCGGCGGCCCGGGCGGAACGAAAATCCGCCGCATGTGCTGAAATCAATGATTTATTCGAGGAACTGCGGCGGCTGCGCAATGAAATGGCGGCGCGCAGCGGAGTTTTGCCGTATCAGATCATGAGCAACGAAACACTGGCGGAATTGGCCGACAAACTTCCGGTCACGCCGGATGAGGCGCTGCATATCAAAGGAATCGGTCCGGCGAAAGTCCGCACGGTCATTCCCGAGTTCCTGAAAAAGATTGCGGAATGGCGCAAGAAGGAATATGGGCAAGATTGATGGTAAAAAATTATCCGACAATTTGAAAAGTATAGATACGGCAAGTATATTATCAGATTTTATATCAACTGAATAACCAGGAAATGTTTATGGAAGGAATAGCCCGGAGCCAGAAAGAAATCAAGGAGATCTGTTCCAAATTCTTTATTTACGGGGATTTCATGGTTGCGGTGCCTTTCGGCAACGGAAACATTAATGATACTTACCAGGTGACTTATGACCAGGGGGGCGCCCGCCTTCATTACATTTTGCAGCATATCAACGGCAGGGTTTTTAAAAATCCGATCCATGTGATGAACAATGTGGACCGTGTCACCCAGCACCTCATTCAGAAAATCCGCGGACGCCACAGCGAGACGCGTTACCGGACGCTGCGGCTTCTGCGTTCATTCACCGACAAACCGTATGTGCAAGACGACGACGGCAATTTCTGGCGCGCCTATATTTTCGTAGAAAACGCCCGTTCCTATGATGTTCTGGAAAACGAGTCGCAGGCGTATAATATTGCGCGGGCATTCGGCCTTTTTCAAAACGACCTGGTGGACCTGCCGGGAGAGCGGCTGCATGAAACCATTCCCGATTTTCACAATACCCCCAAGCGCATGGAGGCTCTGGAGCAGGCGGTGAAGGCCGACGCTTACGGACGGGTGAAGACGGCCCTTCGCGAAATCGATTTTGCCATGAAACGCAAGGAAGAAGCCGGAATCCTGCTGAAACTCAATGAATCGGGCGATATCCCCGAACGGATCACCCATAACGACACCAAAGCGAACAATATCCTGATCGACGATCTGACCGGCGAAGGGGTTTGCGTGATCGACCTCGATACGGTGATGCCGGGGCTGGCGCTTTACGACTTCGGGGATATGATGCGTTCCGGCACCAATCCGGCGGAAGAAGACGAGGTGGATTTGCGCAAAGTTTATATGGATTTCTCGATGTTTGAAGCGATGTTGAGGGGGTTCTGGAGCAGCGGCAGTTCATTTCTGACACCGGCGGAGAAGGAATATCTGCCGTTTTCCGGCAGGCTGATTACATTGGAAATCGGCATCCGCTTCCTGACCGACTACCTGAACGGCGACGTTTATTTCAAGACCAAGCGCCCCACCCATAATATCGAGCGCAGCCGCAACCAGTTCAAACTGGTGGAGTCCATGGAGCAGCAAATGGACAAAATGACGGCATTGTTAAGTCAACTTTGACAAAAAGAGATTGCAAAAATCCGCTTGCGGCTGTAGATTAACCGCCGATGCAAGAAATCTAAGAGTTAAGGATGTACGGTGAAGAAGTATCAATCCAATGAAGCGAAATTGTTTTCGGCCAAGTTCAAGCGGGACTATGTGGCTTCCCTTGCCGTGATACTGTTTTTTCTGATCCTGGTTTGTGAAGTGGGAATGGCGATTTCGCTTCCCCTGATGGTCCGGCGCCAGGAACTTTGGGAGCGTCAGGTGTCCAAGCAGGAAATGGCGACGTTTTTCGACTCGGTGCGCGATGGGATGCGTTATGTTTCGGAAAAGTCAAAGGACCGGATCGCCGGCGAATCAAACCTGATCGTGGTCGCGCTGGACGAGACGGCCATTTACCTGCGGCGCAATGTCGATTTCCTGAACCAGGAGCAGATTAACCGGATTAATGCGGAACTGAACCGCATACCGGTTTTCAAAAACCACTATGCCGGTAAGAAAAAACCCTACAGCAGCCAGCTCGAATTGAACATGGATAAATACCTGAAAAAGCTGGAACAGCAATACAAAACGACAACGAAAGAAAAGAAATGACATATGATATCGAGAAGTTGACCGCAACGGCGAAGACGTTCGGAAAGAGCCGGATTGCGGTTGTCGGCGATTTGATGCTGGACGTCTATGTCTGGGGCAACGTTACTCGGATTTCCCCGGAAGCTCCGGTGCCGATTGTCCATGTGGAGAAGAAAACCCATTGCCTCGGCGGTGCCGCCAATGTCATGCGAAATGCCGTCACTATGGGCGGCGGCGCTGTTCATGCATTCGGCGTGGTCGGCTGCGATCCGAACGGGGAAGAAGTCCACCGGCAATTGAAAAACTTCGGCATCAGGCCGGAGGGGGTTTACTCCGACGCATCGCGCCGAACCATCGAGAAACAACGGATTATCGCCGGCCCTCAACAACTCCTCCGCATTGATTACGAGGATATCGAAGAAGTTGAAGGCACCTGCCGCGAAGATATCATCGCCCGGATTTTGAAATTGATCGGCGCGGGAGAGGTCGACGCGATCATATTTGAAGATTACGGCAAGGGCATGTTGTCCGAAGAAGTGCTGGAAAGAATTCTTCCGGCGGCGCGGGCAAAAGGAATCGTGACTACCCTGGACCCGAAACCGGGGCATTTGCGCCCGGTCAAGGGTTTGTCGGTCATGAAACCGAACCGGGGCGAGGCCTTCGGCATGGCCGGACGGGTGTACCGGGACCAGGGATTGCCCCCGGAAAAAGACTCTCAGCTTCACGAAGTCGCCCAAATCCTGCTGGACGAATGGGAACCCGATTATCTGGTGATTTCGCTGGCGGCGCAGGGCATGGCGTTGTTCCGCCGCAGACACGAAATGCTGGTGATTCCGACCCGGGCGCAGGAAGTGTTCGACGTGTCGGGGGCCGGTGACACGGTGATTGCGGCGTTGACGCTGGGACTGGCGGCCGGAGCGGATATCGCCGATGCGGCCCATATCGCCAATTTTGCCGCGGGCATCGTCGTCGGACGGGTCGGCACCGCCACCGTCAGTGCGGACGAATTGATCAGAAGTTTTTCCCAGCCATAGATTTATTGAGGTATAAGAATATGAATAAATGCAAAACCGCCGTGGTGATTCCATCGCGGATGGCCAGTACCCGTTTCCCCGGCAAACCGCTGGCGCTTCTCGGCGGCAAGCCGATGGTCCAGTGGGTTTATGAGAAGAGCAGGGCTTCCAGGGCCGACGCCGTTATCGTGGCCACCGACGACGAGCGGATCAAAAAAGCGGTGGAAGATTTCGGCGGCATGGCGGTCATGACCTCGCCGGACCATCCCTCCGGCACCGACCGCATTTGCGAAGCGGTGCGGGGAAGCGATTACGAACTGATCATCAACGTGCAGGGCGACGAGCCGCTGATTCCAACCAGCGTCATTGACGAATTGATCGACGTGATGCAGCAACAGAGCGAGTTGGAAATGGGAACCGTGGCGGTACCAACCCCCCGCAAGGTCATGGATGGGGATTTCAATAAAGTAAAAGTGGTATTCGGCGAGGATCATCAGGCATTGTACTTCAGCCGTTCGACGGTCCCGTACCTGCGGGAAGGGGGCTGTGACGCGCCGGTATATCTGCATTGGGGAATTTACGCATACCGGCGGCGGACGCTGGAGCGGTTTGTGGCGCTGCCGGAGGGGCGGCTTGAGAAATGTGAGAAATTGGAGCAACTGCGGGCGCTCGAAAACGGCATCGGCATTCATGTGCTGATCAGCCACCTGGAAAGTATCGGGATTGATACTCCCGAGGATCTGGCAAGAGCCGAGGCCCGAATCAAGGAGATGCATTAATATGAATGGAATCGATATTGCCGGCAAAGTGACGATCGGCAAAAAATTAACCCTGATCGGCGGTCCGTGCATGACGGAAAGCATCGCGGTCTGCCGCGAAGTCGCCGCTTATTTGAAGGAACTGTGCGCCGAACTGAACGTTCAATATATTTTCAAGGCGTCATTCGATAAGGCCAACCGTTCGAGCGGTGGTTCGATCCGTGGCCCCGGCATGGAAGAAGGTTTGAAAATGCTGGCGGAGGTCCGCGGTGAATTCGATGTCCCGGTACTTACCGATATCCATGAAACGATTGAAGCGGAACGGGTGGCGGAAGTGGTGGACGTGCTTCAGATTCCGGCGTTTCTGTGCCGCCAGACCGATTTGCTGCTGGCCGCCGGGCGTACCGGCAAGGTTGTAAACGTCAAGAAAGGCCAGTTTATGGCCCCTGAAGATATGAAGGGCGCGGTGGAAAAGGTCCGTTCCACCGGCAATGACAAGGTCATGCTGACGGAGCGCGGCACCTCGTTCGGCTATCACAATCTGGTGGTGGACATGCGTTCGCTGGCGGTGATGAAGTCGCTGGGGGTGCCGGTGGTATTTGACGCGACGCATTCGGTGCAGCTCCCGGGCGGGCTCGGCAACGCCTCCGGCGGCCAACGCGAATTCATCCGTCCGCTGGCCCGCGCCGCCGCCGCCGTCGGAATCGATGTCCTGTTCGCGGAAGTGCACCCGGACCCCGCGCACGCGCTTTCGGACGGTCCGAATTCGCTGAATTTCGACGATATTAAAACCGTGCTGACGGAAGTGAAAGCCATTTATGAATTCGGTAAGTCAAGATAAAATCGATAAAATCAAAGCGATCGTACTGGATATCGACGGCGTCCTGACGGATGGATGTTTCGGCTACAGCACGGGCGACGAGATCAAGTTTTTCAACGCCGCCGACGGGCATGGCATAAAAATGGCGATGCGCACCGGTTTGCTGGTGGGGGTGCTGTCCGGGCGTTCCTGCGAGGCGAACCGCAAGCGCATTAAAGAACTCGGCATGTCATTCGCCTACGAGAATTGCAAGGATAAAAAGGCCGGATTTGCCACACTGTTGCAGGAGAACGGCTTAAATGCCGAACAATGCCTCTACGTCGGCGACGATGTGGTTGACATTCCGGTGTTGAAACAAGCAGGAATCGCCGTCACGGTGGCCGGAGCCGAAAGCTATATGGATGAATACGTTGATTTCCGTACCCGACGTGATGGCGGTCACGGTGCGGTCCGCGAGGTCATTGACTGGCTGCTGCAGCGGCAGGGGTCCTGGATAAAACTGATGGAGAGGTATTTATCGTGAAAAAACTTCTGATAATCATCTGGCTGCTGTCGGTCGGGGCCGTCTGGTCCCAGCAGAGCATGGATACGTTTAAAAATCTGATCGGGCAGGTCTCAAAACTTCCGATTTATCGGGAAGGACGCCTCCAGACTTTCATTTACAGCCGTCGTACCGAACGGCATGCCGATCGTCTGGAGCTTGATGCCCCGGTCATTGATCTCATCCGAAAAACCGCCGATGTCGACCACATCAAATACCTGGATGATTATCAGCCGTATAAACTCGATGCCCCGCTCCCGGAAATCATCAAATTCTGGGCCGAAATGCTTCATTCGGACGGGATTATCAAATCGGACAAGGCCTTTATTGATATCGATGACCAGTATGCGTACGGCAAGGACCCGGTTTATTTCCGCTCACCGATGATGGACCTGAACGGCGTAGGGTTTCGCGCCAATTTCAAGGACCGCAATGTAACGGTTGAAAGCCAGGTCGATATCCGTATCCGCATGGCCGACAAAGACCCTGCGGCCAAAGGAAAACCGACCGACCGGCCGGTCCGCGCCCTCGGCGATTCGCTGTTCATCGATTTCGATAAGAAAATTGCCATTTTGAAGAAAAATGTCAAGGTTTATGACCATCGCTTCGTCCTTACCTGCGATCGCCTCGAACTGGATATGAACGAAACTCCGACGGACGAGGCTTCGAAGGACAAGGAAAAAAAGAAGCAGGAAGGGATGCCGATTTCACTGGATTCGCTGAACGGAAACCTGGGCGTGTCGAAGGTTTCATGCTTCGGCAATGTCAAGATCGAACGGGTTCTTTCCGAGGAGGAGAAGAAGAAAAACGGCGAACAGAAGGCCGCTTCCGGGGTGGCCGTGTATGATGTAACCAGGGGCGAAATCGTTTTAAGCGGCGACCGTCCCGTGATGCAGCGCGGCGAAGACCGTCTGGCCGCGGAACAGATTACCCTCTGGCGTGAAAACGAAAAACTGCGCGGCGAGGGGAATTGTCAGGTCATCATGCATCGGAAATCCGATTCGGGCAAACCGATGGCCCCGACTGTTGTGAATTCCGAATTTCTCGATATGGACATGGCTAAAAACCTCGGCCTTTTCGTTGGCAATGTTCGTGTGACCGACCAGTCGATGCAGTTGAACTGCCACCGCATGGAGTTGAAGTTCGCCGACAAGGCGAAAACGCAATTCCCCGCTCCCGCCGCGAAACGCGACCTGAACCTCGACGGCGATATATCCGGAAATAAAGAACTTGCCGCCATCAAATGCATCGGCGACGTGGTGGTGGTGCGTGATGGCGAACTGGACGCTTACGGCAAACGCGCCCCCGCGTCATATTCGAACTCCGGTGAGCTTGATTTTGACGTGAAAAACAATATCCTCGTGCTGACGAAGGACAACCCCACTCTGAAGCGTGGTGATGACTCCGTAAGCGGCGAAAAAATTACCGTTTGGGTGGACCAGCAGAAAATGCTGGTGAACAACAATTCCAAAATCCAGAGCGTATCCAAGGCCGAAAACGGCGCGAAAACCACGCGTTCGTATATCAAATCGGATTCTTCCGATCTGGATTATGGCAAAGGATTGCTGACGTTCAGCGGGGCCGTTGAAGTCCGGGATGAGAAGCTGAACCTTGACTGCGGCAAAATGATCGTTTATCTGGTGGAAGGACCGAAGGGTAAAGCCGCATCCGCCAAAAAGGCCAACCTGCTTGCCGGTGACAATACGCTGAACGTGCTTGGCTCCGATGGCGGCAAGGAACTGGAAAAGATTTATTGTGAAAAAGATGTACATGTGGATGATCCGAAAGGATATCTGGATTGCGATTACCTGACCGTTTATTTCGAACCGGTGGAGGGCAAGAAAACTGAAACGGCGGC
>CALABZ010000409.1 GCA_937888615.1 uncultured Lentisphaeria bacterium
GTTCCTGTCCGCCTACAACCGGTTCAGCCACCTGAAAAACTGGCAGGTCATCAGCGAAAAACGGGCGACGGCGGAAGAACTCCGGCTGCTCCGCGAAAGTTTCCCCGGCATGACCGGACAGGCCGACCGCGAAATCTATCACCGTTCCTACGGCAAATTCATGCTGGCGATCACTACCTTCAAAACCGAGGCGGAAGCGAAGTCCTTCTGGGAATTCCGCCGCCGCCAGACCATGAACACCCAGCTCTACAACGGCCTCACCCATATCGAAATCCACAGCCGCCGCCCCAGCCTGACCGCGCTGGTGTGGGCACAGTTCAAACCCGACCCGGCCATCCGCCATTACGCCGCACTGGTGACGCGGGGCGTCCATCTCTTCCGTCTTATTCAGGAAATCGGCATCCCTCGCGACAATATCGAGTATCTCTACACCTCGTGGAGCGACTACGGACACTTGAATCTGCTGGTACCGGAAACCCAGGAGAATATCCCGGAACACTGGTTTCTGGACCCGCGAATACCGGATGTCTGGATCAATTATACACCGAACCCGGATTCCCCCGACCGTTTTCAGGATATTATCAAACTGATGCTGGCTCCAATCCCGGAGCAGTTCTGCCCGCCGGAGATCTTACGCCTGTGAAAATCATGAAATCCATCCCGGTCCAGATACCGGATGACCGCATTTACATGCGCCTCGGGCGCTACAAACACTTCGCCGAAGTTTCGCCGTCCCAGCAAGAGCGGTTTCTGAACGTGATTGCCGACGCCCGGTCGAAATGCCATTGCGCCGCCGCCTGGGAAGTCGTGCCGATCCTCGACAACAACGGTGACGCCGTCACCATCGAGGGCGGCGATGTTTTCGCAAGCGCCCCGCTCGCGGAACTGTTGAAAGACTGTCCCCTGGTCCTCCTGCTCGCCGTCACGGCGGGACAGGAAATCTGCGACGCGGCGAAAAACGCTTCCGCCGCTGATACCGCCATTTACGACGCGGTCGGCAGCGAAATCGCCGACGGCGCCGCCGCCTGGATTCAGGATTACGTGCGCCAACAGCTTCGTCCACGCGGACTGGCGGTGGCGGAACGGCGTTTCTCGCCGGGCTACGGGGGGTTGTCGCTGGCGGCGCAAGAGATCTTTTTCCGCCGCCTGAAGCTGTCTGAGCTGGGGATAACGCTGACACCCGCCTGTTTCATGGTCCCGGAGAAATCCGTCACCGCCCTTGCCGGCGTCACCCATAGCTGAAACCGATTTCCCGATCTTAAATAAAAATTCGATTTTTTTTCTTTTGCCCTACTTGCAAAATGCCGGCCAGACGATATAATATATTAAACTCTTTTGTGTTTAAGAAAGGAAATCGATTGAATGACCCCAATCAAAAATAACCAGGGCCAACAGACAGAATTGGTCAAAAAACAGATTGTGAGCTATATCCGCGAGCGGAAATTGGCGGTCGGCGATAAACTACCGACTCAAGCCGAGCTCCGCACTCAGTTGAAAATCGGCAGCAAAACCATTCAGCGGGCGGTACATGCCCTGGCCCAGTGCGGCGTGGTCGAATTGCGCGGCAGATCCGGTGTCTTTGTCAAAAGCGAAGACGCGGACGGCATTTGCGGCCGCCAGATCGGTATGGTCTGCATGCGGCTGCGTGCTTATCCGTTCGGTCATGCACTGCTGCAGGATCTGGAAATGGCGCTTCATGACCGCGGTTGTCATGTCATCAATTTCCTGCGCAATGAAGCTTCAATGGAGTCACGAGATTCGCTTGACTTCTTCCCCGGTCTGCGGCGCACGGTCCTGCAGCACAGCGTGGATGCATTGATTTCGACGGTGCCGCTTTCCGACGACGCCCTGGCGTTTTGCCAGGAGCACAACATGCCGGTTTGCTATAACGGCGCCTATCAGGGATTTCCGCACACGGTATTCATAAAGTCGACGACCACTGATGCATTTGACCGACTTGACCAGGCGGGAATCCGCCGCCCGGGTATATTTTGTTCGCTGAACGACATACCGGAGACTGAAATTAAAATTATACGGGAATCATTGAGCCGATTTCACAAAAGCAAATGGCAAAGCTATGTTTTCACATCTTCGTTCGACGAGCATCATCCGGCATGCGGAACTGAGCTCTGGCCCGTATGGGATGAGATTGTCAACCGCTACCTAGCAATGCCTGAAAATATTCGGCCCGACGGCATATATATTCCGGATGACTTTCTGACCGTGTATTTTGTCACCAAGCTCCTCACTGCCGGGATTCCATTGCCGCGAATCATCACCATACGCAGCAAACAGATTCCGCTCGGGATGCCGTTTCCACTGCTGGGCTGGTACGAAGTTGATGTGGCAAAATTCGCCGGCATTGCCGCCGACTTGACGCTGGAACTGGTAAACAATCCCGCGTTGCCCAGCCGAAAGACAGGCTACACACCTCCATATACTGACGTACAGGGAGCTTGAAATCATGATCGACAGAACACTATTTCGCGATAAAATATATGGCTGTTGGACCGGTAAAAACATCGGCGGTACCCTCGGCGCGCCTTTTGAAGGCAATGAAGCGATGAACTCGGTCGAATTCTATGAACAGCAACTGTCCGGCGAACCGGCCCCGAACGATGATCTGGACCTCCAACTGGTCTGGCTGCTGGCGGCGGAAGAACGCGGGGTTTATAATTTGTCGCCAAGGGTGCTCGGTGAATACTGGCTGAACCATATTACCGCGCCATGGAATGAATACAGCGTTTGCCGCATGAATATCGCCTGCGGGCTTTATCCGCCGCTCTCCGGTTCGTGCAACAACGAGCAGTGGAAATGGAGCAACGGCGCCTGGATCCGCTCGGAAATCTGGGCATGCCTGTTCCCCGGCAACCCCGACGAGGCGATCAAGTTCGCCTATATGGACGCCTGCGCCGATCATACTTCGGAGGGGATTTACGCCGAAATGTTTACGGCGGCGCTGGAGTCCGCCGCATTTGTCGTCAGCGACCTTCAGCAGCTCATCAATATCTCTCTAAATAAGGTACCCGAGCAATCGCGGATTGCCCGCGCAGTCCGGCTGGTATGTGAATATTACGAGGCGGGCCGTGACTACCGTGAAACCCGGGCGGCCGTACTCAAGGCCAATGAGGATCTGGGATTCTTTCAGGCGCCAGCGAATATCGGCTTCCTGGTGATCGGACTGCTTTACGGCGAGGGCGATTTCGGGAAAACGATCTGCCGGGCCGTCAACTGCGGAGACGATACGGATTGTACCGCGGCCACGGCGGGGGCGATCATGGGAATCATCCTCGGACGTTCAGGCATCCCGGAAAAATGGATCGCGCCCATTGGCGAATCCATCCGGACGATTGCCATCGACGCGCTGGCGACAGAGTGTCCGGCCACGATTTCCGAACTGACGGACCGGGTAATCCGCCTGGCCGATACGGTTCGCGTGTTAAATCCGGCGCTGGATGATTTTACCTCCGACACCATGACGGAGGGGAAATTGCTGGTGCTGACCAGTCCGAAAGTCGCCGAACTGATCTGGGCGCGGTCGCCATATACGCTCACCTTTGAGCTGCCCTACGGTATTCTGGATATTGAGTATGTGGAGAATCCGGTGATTCAGGAAGGATACCCGAAAAAACTGCGCCTGCGCCTGCGCCGTTCGTCCGTAGAAGATGCGATGGTGTTCCTGAAATGGCGCCTGCCGCAAGGCTGGAGCGCCGTCCCCAACTCGGAAATGGTGTTATATGCCAAGCGGAAATGGAGCCAGAGCGTCCTCCTGGAGCAAGAACTGATTCCCGGTTCTCTAAGTGGACCTCTTACATTTCTGGAACTGGAAGTGCGGATTAACGGGCGTACCAATCCGGTGATTCTGACGGTACCTTTTCAGACGACCGGAACAATCACCTATGATAATCCCAAACTGAACTGCGGTGATGTCGAAATTCAGATATTACGGCGGCGCGGCAAAGATTCGTCGCATGTCTATATGGAAGAACTCTTTTTTTAACTTATAAAACAGGATTTACCGACCATGAAACCGTATGAAATGTACAGCAGGGAACTGATGATCGACGATTTCCTGACGCCGGAGCCAGACAGTTGGCGCCAACTGCCGGATTCTGTGTGTTTCGGAACGCAGGAATGAGAGAAAAATTAAACATGAAAAAGTATCACAAGGAGAATTTGACTATGAAAACAAAAGAAGTCATGAACAGACGCAGAATTTTCACACTTATAGAGCTCCTGGTAGTTATCGCCATTATTGCCATTTTAGCAGCAATGCTGCTCCCGGCGCTGAACCAGGCTCGCGAAAAGGCCAAAACCATAAAGTGTCTGACAAACCTGAAACAACTGGCATTCGGGTTGCAGAATTACGCCGATATTTCAAATGAGTGCTTTCCGCATTCCAACGCCTACCCGTCCGGACAGGGCTGGACATGGAAGCTGACAGTGAAGACGAATGTTCTGCCCAAATGTGCCGGCGACGGAGGAATATGGCAATGTCCGTCGGATAAAACAGAGGTTGTGAAAAATCAATATGAAGCCGTCAATCGTACCAGTTACGGCTATATTACTTATCTTGCCGGACTCAAGCGAAACAAGATAAAACAACCAAGTCGACTGCTGGCCAATGCCGATGGGGAATGGTATCTCCCGAAAAATACTTCGACAGTATTCCCGATTATCAAGGGGTCTCCGGACAATTTCAAATTCAGGCACGACAACGATGCATCTGTGAATATCAATCTGCTGGACGGTCATGCTCAATCGACGAAAGTCATCAATGGGTCGGACGCCGACGCGGGGTCTTATCCGTTTATCTGGCAAATGAATCCGTATTTGTATACGGCGTGGTGGTAAAAACAAGAAAAAAAGAAAGGAAGAGGAAAAACAAAGATGAGAAGATTGGCGATAATTTTTGTAATGCTGTTTTCGGTTGCAGTGCCAGCCGTTGAATCACCCGGTGACGGCAAACTGGAGATCCGTATT
>CALABZ010000410.1 GCA_937888615.1 uncultured Lentisphaeria bacterium
TTTGTACGGAGCGCTACATCAACTTCCCATTTCTGCGAGCTTCCCATTACGCCGAAAATGAGCCCAACAGCACGCGGCCTCGCAAGAGAGATCGTGATAACCCGCATAGGAATCGCGAATGATCGTGCCAAAATAATCGCCCAACAGGAACTCGGCCACATCCTGGGAACGTGACGGAGAGAAATGAAAGGCAAGCATGGGTGGCCCGACGCCGGTCATGCGGCACCAGAGATAAGATTTTTTGCATTTACCACTGCCCGGTATGATCAATTTGATGAAGGTTTCATCGACATGAAGGATTTCGCATTGCATGATCAGCTCGATCATTCTCGAATAGAGTATGGTGAGGCTTGTGGCGCCGTTTTTGAAGAGGTATTCCAGTGTTGACGGTGCAATAAAAACACCCTCGGTTGCAAACATTTTCGCCTGGCGTTCAAGCGGAATGGCGTTTTCGGTTTTGTCGGCAATGACCTTGGCCGCGATGGAGACGTCGTATTTGGTTTTGCCGCTCGGGCTGTTGAAATAATCGCCCGGCGCCGGAGCTGTCAGCACGCCTTTGAGCGCGTCTTCCGGGTCGGCGTATTTGGCCCGGCGGAAACGGATCACGTAGAGCCCGCTGCGAATTGCCAGCCGCTCAGAATCATCATAACCGATCAGTTTCATACCCTGGCGCTTCTCTTCCGGGACATCAATGATCCGGTCTTCACGCGGAATATTTTCCGGGATCTGCTCCCAGCCGTTTTTCTCGCGGGCTTTACGGGTGTGCCCGGCGATGGTTTGCGTTTCAGGCGGTGGCTCCGGTTCTTCTTCAAATCCCGGCAGCATGCCCGATTTGTCGGTTTCCGGTAAGAAACGTTCCGATTTGGAGCCGAAGAGTTGGCGTTTCAGCCAAGCGTTTTCGTACTCAATTTTGGTGATATGATCTTTAAGGGCTGAATTTTCGGATTTCAGAACCGCATTCTCTTTTTTCAGCGCGGCGTTTTCGGCCTTCAGCGTAGTTATTTCAGCCTTGGCCGCTGCCAGTTCTTTTTTGAGATCTGCTATCTCTTCGGCTTGCTTTTGGACGAGTGTCTTCAGCTCCCTGATGGCGGCAAGCGCGTCTGCCAGGGTTGCCGCATTCGCAGTAACCATATTTACATTATATCAGATATTTATTGCTATTACAACAAATAATCGGATTATATCGATATTTTTTACGGATTTTCTTATCCTGTTTCCGGTTTCGAATAACGCTTGTAATACCGATGCGGCTTGATCCCCGACAAAATCGCGTAGAGTTCACGCGGTTCCAGCTCGATTTTCCCAGCCGCCGACACCGGCAAATTAAACTGTCCTCGCTCAAGACGCTTCGCAAAAAGACACATTCCACCGTCCTGGTAGTAAATCATTTTCACCAGCTTCTTGTTGCGGCTGAAAAACACGAACAGATGCCCCGATGCCGGATCCTGATTGATATACTGCTGCACCGCTCCCGCCAGACCGTCGAATGATTTCCGCAGATTCACCGGGGTTGGGCAATAATAAATTCGCTGATTCCCGCCCAGCCCGAACATCAGACTGCTCCCAGTACACTCAACACGTCCGACAACACCGATCTGTCAAAATCCTTCTCCAGCAGGATATCCACCGACCCCACCTTTAAACGGACTCCCGCCTTTTTCCGCTCCAACACCGCCCGGGGCGGCTTTACTTCGATCAGCTCAAGCGCATTTTCTTCTACCTGCCCGGGAGCGGTATTCCGCTCCTTCTCAAATATCCGGACCCACCGCCTCGCACTTTCGTATGACAATTCCTTCAGCTCGCAGTATTCCGGTATACTGAAGCCGCTCTCCCAGTACTCGGACAATTGCTCTTCCCAATATTGACGCGCATCTTCTCGGGCCATGTGCACCTCCATGAATTTGGACACGGAGATAATTTACTGCCTCCGCTATGATTTTCATAGATGGTCCTGGCTGGGCGCTTACTGGAATGAAATGTATCCCGAAGAAAAGAACCGGCTGGTGCGTCTGCTGATCAAACAGGCTGTCGTGACCGAGACCGGACTTGACCTTGAAATAAGAACCGACGGAGTGAAAACGCTCAGAGAGGAAATGGCGGCAAATGCCCAGAATTGACAACCTTGAAAACGGAAATCTGCATATTCACATTCCCATCGCGTTCCGTTCCTGCGGAGCGCGTCGAACCATAATCGCAACTGGTGACGACTCCGAGCCGGAGAAATCGCCGCTGGCTTTGAGTCTTGCCCGTGCCTTCCGCTGGGAAAAGTTGCTGACAAATGGTGATTTTGCCAGCGCCAAGGAGATTGCCGCCGTGCTGAAAATCGATCCCGGCGCGGTCACGCGGCGGCTCCGCATGACCCGGCTCTCGCCCAAAATCATCCACCGCATCCTCTCCGGCGACATTCCAGCCAAGCTGACCGATGCGGTGCTCCGCAATCCCATCTCGGAACTTTGGAAAGAGCAGGAGAAGAGGTTTTTGTAAAGATATATGCAGAGAAGCCGTGTGTATATGTGAACCATTTGAGTACACTTTATTCATTTTCCAGTCCATAAACGTTACTTGGAGAGGGATTCGGAGTATGTCCTCGCTTTTTCTGCGTCTCGATTGCGGTCTTCCTGCTGTTTGCTTTGCTTTTCCGCAGCTTGGGTGTGGTCGCCGGAAACAGCCCGTGACGTCGTGATGAATCCTCCGCCGACAGACCTGCTGAAGACAATAACCGCAATCAGACATACCGCCGCAATCAGCACGGCAATGAGGACATATTCCATCATTACCGAGCCGCGGCAGTCCATGACCCTTGAAAGAAACCGTTTCACCATTGCAGCGCATCCAATTTTACGCCTCCGGAAGAGGATTTGCCGCCTGTACCTTTCTTGCCTCCAAGTATGCTTGAAAAGGTAGAATCATAGATCAATGAATCATATACGGATGAAGCAAAAGATTCTATGCTTTTTGAAAAATTATCTTTGATTCCCTTATCGGCAAGTATGGACATTCCCACCGAGACGATGGCTCCTCCTCCGGTCAATATGACGGTTCCAATGCCTCCTGCGGCAACAGCCGGAATAACCAAAGGCAAGGCTGCCGTCACAACTGCTCCAATTGCCAGTCCACCCGCGATACTCACGATTTTCAAGGTGCTGTCACGGAATGCCTCAATGAACTTTGGTTTATCATTTTGCAGAAATGCCAGACCGGTATTGTACAAAGAAGGTGCCAAATCAATTGCATTGGCGATCCAGCCCAGTTTTTTGACAAGCGGACCGAGTTTTGAAATGTTCTTGTTGAGAAAATCCTGCGCTTTCCCGGAGAGATTCTTCCAGAGCGCGTTGTTTTTGAGAAAATCGGCCAGCTTTCCGGCGGTTTTTTCATCAATCTGAGATCCGGAATCAATCAGTGCATCCACAAAAGAAGTCGTGTTCTTCCCAATTTCAATCGCCGAGTCGTAGGGAGATCCGGACGGATTGGATTCTTCCGCCGACGCATGGAGCGGCATAACACACAGTGCGACAAGCGACAGCAGGCAAAATAAGGTAAAATGTTTCATTTCGCCGCCTCCCATGCCCGATAGAGCGCGGACGAATCATTCAGATCAAACCATTCCAACGAAAACTTGTTATTTTTATCCACGCTTACGATGAACACAAAACGTGGAGCGCCGGGATTCAAATAGGCGAACAATGCGGAATCTTTTGTAGTAAGTGAAAAAACCGGCTCTATATTCTTCCGGATCGTTTCAGGAAACTTGCTCAATGCGGAACGCAATCCGACCGGATCGGGAGAGGAAAAGAACTTTTGAATTTTTGCTTCGTCGCCATTCTGTAAAACCCGGCGGGCAAGCAGACAATTCGCCAGGTTTACCAGATTGGCATCGGAAAGCAGCTTTTTGGCAAGAATCGTTCTTGCCGATGCTCTCAACCGGATATTTTCATATTCCTTTGCCGGATCGGATACTTTCAGAGCGTCCAGATCGGCCTTCCCTTTAACAGGAAATTTTTCATTGAAACGTTGAAGCGTAAGGGAATAAACTTTCCACAGTTGAACAGATAGCGGCGTTTTTTTCGGCGTTACCACATCCATGGAGTCATGAAATTTTTCTCCTCGAAAAGTTTCTCCGGTAAGAAAAACAAATTCAACGCCACGCCGTTTTTCACCGTTCCCTTCCGTTTTGACCAGCAGAATCGCATCCTGCCACGGACTGTAAAAGGCGGTGATCCCGTTATCCTTTGACTGTGCGCCGGAAAGAATCAGAGAGGTGTTGAAAAAGTCTGACAATTCGTAGGAGCGCAACCCTTCGAAAGACGCTGCCGTCATTTTTTTGAATGCTTCGGCGCATTGCGGACGCAGCCATCCGTCCATTGCCGCCGACGGGTTGCCGATGGCGGCGGAACGTACAACAAGTGCCTGTCCGCCGGACTCCAGCAACAGCCGATCCGCTTCGGACGGCTCCGCTCCCGCCAGCAAAAGTTCAGGAACGGCAAGACACAACAACAGCAGTTTTTTTATCATTTTGACACCTCTTCAGATGATTGTTTTTTGTTTTGAATTCCCCACATGTATCCGGTTGAGGACGTTGAGCAGCTCCAGAGGCAAAGCATCAGCGTATCCGTGTTCTTCCGCCATACTTCCAGACGTTTGTTCGTTTCCGTATCAATTCCAATCACGCGTACGAAGCGCCATCCTTCGCGGCGAAGGGCGAGTTCCCATGCCTGCTGCGCGGCGACAAACGAAGCGGACATGAGGCCGGACTCCCTCCATGATTTCCCGGAATCGTCCGAATATTCAACGCTTCGTTTGACCGGCATGGAAAAACCGGTCGTCAACAGGAAAACCGTGCAAAACAATAACAGGATAAAAGTTTTTTTCATTTTATTCGCTCCATTGTACAAATGCCTTGTGCCGCTCATATTTCATACATGGTGAAAAACCATGAATGGACGAACTTTTTTCCTTAGTCCACTCCGTCGGCCACGGACTGTAATAAATCTTCGAGACCCATTCCACTTTTTCCGCCAGTGTTTGAGGCGTGACTTTTTCCCGATACTGATTTTCCGCACGCATGAGATTGCGGTGCATTTCCTTTGACGCGTCCATTTCTCTGGAATGAAACGAGGTCTTGCGCAATTCGCCGTTCCGGGTTTCCATCATGGTCAATGCGGCCTTGCGCCAGCCGACCGTCCACGCCGGAGGTTCGATGGAGACCGTCGCGGTACTTCCGCGAATAGCGGACCAGTTGTCCGCTCCCGGTTTTTGCGAATGGCGGATGTTTTCGATTCTCTGTGCGCCCACATTCTCCGGCTTCAAGAACATTCCTTCCAGAATGTTTTTTGAATTTCCAGCATTCAGCGGGAAATGCCGTGTGCCGGAACTCCATGCCGCAAAGCGGTCGAAAAACGTGCTTTTCGACCTCAACAGCGCAAGATCACCGATCCAGAAGATTCCGCTCAGGAGAGCGAGATACAGCGGTATGACCAATGCCGTTTCCATCAGGATTGAGCCATGTTCGCAAGTTCGTTTCATCAGTGTTTCAGCGCCTCCCTTGCGTTTTGCAGTTGAAAGTCTCCTTTCATCCCCGGCGGCGCGGCAACGGAGCCGGGCGCGAGTTTACCGTAGACCTCCGGCAAGACCTTTCCGTTTCCTGTGAATTTCCGGTCTTTCCCCCGGTCGAAAGCAAGTGCCGTGGGAAGAAACGACGCATCCCAGTCGGATTCGCACAAGTTCCAGGTGTACGGGTCAGCGACTTGGAGAAATGTGTTTTCATAAAGCCCCGGTGTTTTATCAAAGGGCGAGGCATATCCGGCGCGAGCCGCCGCAACCGTCCACATACAGCGTTTGTCAGGGACGGAAAAAGCATAAAACAAGCCTTGGACGTCGCCGTGAAACATAAACGCGAACGGATTGTTCAGCTTTCGTTTTGCTCCGACGACAATGCTGCCTTTTCTGCCGAAAAACTCCTCCGTCAAGCGATATGCTTTCGCCACTTCTCCGCATTGGAAATACCCGTCCTCCACATCGGAACCGCGAACCATGTTCGGTCCGACACCCTTCGGATGCGGCACACAGGCAGTCCCGGTATTGATATATTTAATCCCGAACCATTGCCATTCGGCCAGCAGCATGGAAGTTTGGGTGTATTTCCGGTGGAATCCATCCTGTCCCTCCGGAGAACGGATCCACCACTTGTCGATGCCGCGCGGGGAAATCTCCCGGAAATCCGGTCTGAAATCGCCGAAAACCAGAAAAATCCGTTCCTGTTCCGCATTGTTTTTCATGATTTCCGTGTAGGAGAATGGAGATTCTTGAAACAGCACATGAGAAATTTCAGCCCCGCCCGCCGCCCCGTCATTCGGTGTTTCGGAGATATTCGCATAAAACGCCGCTTTCACAGCGTGATCGATCCGAAGCGGCATTTCGCCAAGCAGATTACGCTCCGCCTGAAACATTGCTGCAAGAGTTTTACGGTCCCGCTCAATCATGGGGGCGAGAGCCCGGTATCCATTGCCTTGCGCCGCGGCGCTTTTGCGTTCCGCCTTGATCCGGTCTATATTTACCATTTGCGAACGGTTCAGCAGGATTTCCCGGTGCTTTCCCCCGTATCCGGTCCAGAAATCACTTCCTTCGTTTCGGGTTCCGCAAGTTGACTGCCAGTTCCATTCTTCCCGGACGGAACGAAAATCCTTATCCCATTCCTGTTCGACTTTTTCCAGCCACTTATCTGAAACATAATCCATACACCGCCGGTTCATCATGACATACGTCCAGCTCATTGCCTGATTGACGCACGCCACACGGCTCAGGGTATCCGCCTGAACGACCGTGCCGGAATATGCGGCGGCATCGACGGCGTTCTGCAATTCCATCCGCCTGCGAACCGTTTCTCCGGCGGCATAGACGGACATTGCCAGCAGAAACGCCAGCAGAAAGAACGTAATGCCGAATGCCAGCGCAACGCCATCATCGTCCTTCCATAAATGTTTCAGAAACAAGATCATTCTTTACTTTTCTCCGGCTTGAAACGGCGGCATGATATACGGCTTTACGATAGATGCGGATTCCTCAAAACGGATATACGCATACCGGATGTCCTCTTCGCTGTGGCGATCGCCGGTCATATCGGATTTTTGCTTTTGCCATTCCCTGCCTTTGCTCCACGGGTTGACACCCCAGCCGATCAGATGTCCGGCGACAGGCATGACCAGAGGAAAATCAAATTTCACCGTGACGACCGGATACCACTCTCCCGCCGGTTTGGAAAGCTGAAGTTCCAGTTTGCGCTCCATCCCGCCCGATCCGGGAATGCCGCCCCAGCCGGGAATCTCAATTTCACGCGAGCCTTTCGGCTGTGAAAGTGCGATCCAGCCGCAGACATTCGCGGCGGCTTTCCATGCGTCGCCCCCCGGTTTTACCGCGCGTTCCTGATCTTCGTTCGGGGTGACAAGGAGGGCGCGTGAGGCGGAATATGCCGCATATTGAACCACCTGCCGGGCGAACCAGATGTGTGCAATCTGCATACATCCAAGGATCAAAACAAGCAAGACGGGAAGGCAAACCGCAGCTTCCATCAACAATGAGCCGTCTTCATCTTTCATATCAGCGTCCCCGCACATTGGAATCCGAGGATGATCCATAGTCCGGCGGCGATGGCAAGTCCGAATGGAATCCGGGTCTTTTCGGAATGGGAGGGAGGAAGCGAGGCTCGCCCGGCGACACGGTCGTAACGCCAGTCAAAAAAAACTCTTGCATAATGTTTTAAGCGGGCTCCGTCGGCAAGGCGCAGCCCCAGCATCACAATGACAAGGACCAGTCCGGACAAAGAGACTGCCAGCAAAAATTCCAATGAGATTCCCAATCCGGCAATTGCGCCGCATGCTGTAAGCATTTTTACGTCTCCGGCTCCGGCCGCGCGCATTAGCATGGGGATAAGCAGGAATGCGCCGCAGAGCAATGCTCCATACAGGCCGTCAAGAAACAACGGCAGACCGCCCCAGCCGAATCGGAAGACCAGCGCAACGGCAAACCCGCCGAATGTCAAAACATTCGGCAGTCTGCGTTTGCGCCAATCTCCGATGCAAAGGGCGGCAAGCCACGGAGTCGCGGCAACAAAAACAATCCATGGGAAAAAATACAAGCGGACATCCCTTTCGTTATTTGTGCATGGAATCGTGATATTGGCTGGCCTGTTCCGCACCGCTGTTCTGATCCTCCTGAGTCTGGTCCAAGGTAGCCTTCGCCTCGGTATGCTGTGCGGATGCGCCCTTTCCGGCGACATCGAACATGCCGACGATGGTTTTACCGAAGATTGCGACGGCCACAACGCAGGCGGCGGCGATCAGCACGGCGATAATGACGTACTCCATCATGACGGCTCCCTTTTCCTCCCCGAAGAATTTCCGGAGGGCGCGGGCGAGCATGGATTTTTTGAGATTGCTTCTTTTCATTCTCTTTTCCTTTCCTGTGGGTTGTTTCTGAAAATAGACGGACATTACGGGACAGGCAATGCCAAACCACTGAATGTCCGACGGAACATTTCGACAAAACGGTTTCCGACGATACCGAAATCATCCTGATCTTCAAGAGCCATGGCGATGGAGACGGTGCTTTCGCTTTTTCCTCCGGCATCAAACACAAATTTTGCACCGCAAACCACGGGGACAACGATCAGCACCATCAGCAGGACATATTCCATAAGGACATCTCCACGATCATTTTTCCCGTGTCTGCGCATCGTAATAAATTACTCCAAAGAGGCGTTATTGAAATCCTGCATGAACGCGGCATCGTTTTTATGTTTTGCCAGTTCGCTTTTTTCAAGGGCATACGCCAGATCGTTGAATTTCAATGTTTCCAGTTTTTTGACCGTTTCCACCAGCTTTTTCCCGGAGGGAGCCATTCCGTAAGCAACGATCAGCGCTCTTGAACGGAGCAATTTTCCGGCAAAATCACGGGTAATCAGCAAACGCCGCGTTGGTTGACGGTCTCCGGAAACGGTAAAATCGAACTTCCTTGCCGTGTTGAACAGTGACTGCGACGGATCAAGTCCGACAAGCGTCAGCTGGAAAACTCCGAATTTATCCGTTGTGTATGTCTTCCGTACATCGCCGGAAACGGCAACGACCTGAACGTTCGGAAGCGGAGTAATCTTGTCTTCCTGAACATCGTCGATCAGTTTCGGAGTGGAGGGCAACGCTCGTTTTTCCGTTCTGGTTTCAGATTCCCAATTCAAAAACGGGTTCAATCCGGTAAAAGCGAGATCGTTGATTGCACCGGAAAAAGAAAATGGATACACACCGAATGTGAATATGCTTAAAACATGGGAACATAGCGATGCCGGAACCAGAAGAAGGCCGCATGGCATCTCGTAGGACTTCCGCCACCCTTTATACGGCGTGACGACCTCGCCGCGAACAAATACCTGATACTTTTTCACCTGCTGCTTTTCAACCCGCATTGCTGTGGCGGAGAAAGCCGCATTTACAGGAGGATCAGGCGAAAAGCGCACATCGTACTTCGTTCCGATGGTGTTGCGTTCAATCCGATCCTCGTTCTCCTCATAGTTCCGAATGAAATTCGCACATCCTGTCAGTGCGAACGCGATTCCGACGATTAGAGCCGTCGCGACAAGTCTTTTTGGCGTCATTGTGGGTCTCCCAAGGTTATAGGTTCTGCTTTTCAGAGATATTATAACCCGGAAGCATAAATTCGACAATCGCCTGAAAGTGGGATTTTGAGCGGAAAAACATCCCCCGAAAGGGTGATTTTTGCTCAAATTGGAGATTTCAGAGGGAGATTTGGAAAAAATTTGTCAGATTACGGTGTCCGTCTGATTCTTCAAGACGGATGTGATCAATTCGGCGCGACTGGTCACGTCGTATTTCGCATAGATGTTTTTTACATGAGTTTTAACCGTATACTCACTGATGGAAAGCTCCTGCGCAATTTCTTTGTTGGTCTTTGCCTCAAGCAGAAGATTCAACACGTCTTTTTCACGCGGAGAAAGCGGAGCAAGCATTGAAATGGAGGAAACAATCCGTTTTTTCGCTTCTTCCGGCAGCGAGGCAAATGCATTCAGATAGACGTTGCTTTTCAGCAGTTGGAGAAGACTGGTATTCAAGAGCGGCAGAATCGCCGTGGTGATGCATACAATCGCCAGCGCCAAAACTGTTACATGGGAGGGCGGAACGCTCCCTGCGGAAATAGCGTATCCGAGAAGGCCGCCCAATAAAACACCCAACACGTTGGAGGAAATACAGATGCCCGCCGTTCTGACGATGTTTTTGCTGAATTCAAGCAGCTCGCCGATAATACTCCACCAAAACAGGTCGAAAATACCGCAGGCTCCCAGCATCAGCGTGTTCACCAGAAGATACGACCAAGCGTTGTGTGCGGTGAACATGAACGCAATAAACGCAAACATAATCATGACCATGCCGATATAGAGAAAATAGGCCCGGTTGGATTTTTGCAGCAACGCGCGCATCATATACAAAGCCAGAATATAGGGAACCGCCCAGTACCATCCGGTCAGCCAGTCGATCCCTTTGTAGGCGGGAATGAACACCTGATACATCAGGCCGGAATTGACAGTCAGGGCAATCACGAATACGACCAGCACAAAAATCGATTTTGCCATCGGGATACGGACTGGCTGCGTATTTTGCTCCGGGAGAGTGGTTGTTGTGACATCGTCCGGCAGAAGTTTTGTATAATATGCGGAGGAAAGAATGACAAACAGGCACATCCACAGTCCGACCATAGGATGAATGTAGGTGGCCAGCCCGTTGGCGATCATCATGATAATATTGGAATAAATCAATACATCCGCAGTCGTTTTGTAGCGCTGGTTGCGTGGCGTGCATGTTTTCAGATAATATCCCCAGGCGGCCACGGCAATTCCGCACGCATATGCGCTGATGACCAGTGAGACAGACCATATCAGTGGAGGCAGTGCAAAGAAAAAAGGCACTGTAGCCGCGGCGGCGGCAATGATCCCTGTCATCATTGTTTTTTTTGCACCGATGTGCGGCGTAAAGAAAATCCCGGAGGAAAGAAGCCCCGCAAGGTGGGCGATGATGGCGGTAAAAACAAACGAAATCGCCTCAACATGAAAGAATCTCATGACGTGATACAAAACCTGTCCCTCGAAGACAAAGGAAAGCAGATAGCCGAACAGCAGCGAAAAGGCGAAAACGGAGCGAATCCGTTCGTCGGCAATCATGTTTTTGTATCGTTTAAAAAGTTTCATTCACACTCCGTTAATTGGCAATATAATCCTTTGTAATATAACCGGTGTCATCAAAAATAGCAACAGCTTTTCTGTTTTTCCTCTGGCATTATATCGCTTTTAAGCATAAATCACCCTTTCGGGGGATGTTTTTCCGTTTAAAATCCCACTTTCAGGCGATTGTCGAAATCAGGGGTATCGGATATAATAACGGGTGAAACAAGATATCGGCACACATCATCAACAAAAACGGCGGAATTTTATGATTGACAAAGAAAAAAACATTGAAGACTCTCCTGAAACAAAGGATTCGCCTCAAAACACACCGCCGGAGGCAAACAGTGACGAATTCAAAACCGCAATGACCATGTCCGGAGAGCCGGAAGAAAAAAATCCGGAAATGACGACTTCCGTCACCGTATCGGATGCTTCCACAGACGAACCGGAGAAAGGCGGTTCCTCCGCTGAACCGGGGACTGCGGAGCATGTTGACAAGCCGAAAAAAGCAGCTGTTCATGGTCACATTCTCGCCGATGGAGACAAAATCGGAAAATACGTAATCGACAAACGTCTCGGTAAAGGCGGCATGGGGGAAGTTTATCTGGCGACACATGAAAAACTCGGCATCCAGCGCGCCATTAAGATTCTGCCGAAAGAAATCGCCGAAAAAAACTCACAATTTCTCACCCGTTTCATTCGCGAGGCTAAAACCGCATGCGAGATACGCCATTCGAACGTCGTAAACGTGATGGATGTGGAAACCGACGAAGAGCGCGGACTTGCCTACATTGTCATGGAATACGTTGACGGCGGCGACGTGCGCGGACTGTTGAAAGTTTCCGGACACCTGACCGTCGATCAGTCGGTGGTAATCATTGAGGCGGTCGCCTCCGCTCTCGCGGCGGCTTCCGAATTCGGAATCGTTCACCGCGACATCAAGCCGGACAACATCATGCTGACCCGTCGCGGCGATGTGAAACTCGCCGACCTCGGCATTGCCAAATCCGGGGACGAGGATGTCCAGCTGACCAAAACCAATGTCATGATGGGGACTCCCGCCTATCTCTCCCCGGAACAGGCGCGCGACGCCAAACATGTCGATGTCCGTGCCGATATTTACAGTCTTGGCGCGACTTTCTTTGAAATGCTGACCGGACGGATTCCGTATGAGGGAGCAAGCACCTACGATATTCTTTCCAAACTGTTTTCCGATCCGGTTCCGAATCCGTGCGATTACAATACGGAAGTGCCGCCGGAAATCGGAAAAATCGCCGTCACCATGATGGCGAAAGATCCGGCAAAACGCTATCAGAGCGCGGCGGAACTGCTGGAAGTGCTGGTCAACTGCCGTCATGAACGCCGGACTGTCGTCGAATCGCAGAAATTGATCCGCGATGCGATAGCGACCGCGTTCGGAACGGAAGCCGTCGCATACACCAACGTTCACGGGCGCAGACGCAAACGCGGTTTATGGAAACTCATCGCGGCCTCCGCCGTGATTCCGCTGATCCTCGTCATTGCGGGAATCGTCTATCTGAAAACCGGGCAAAAAGAGTCTCTTCCGCCTCCGCCGGTTCCGGTTCCCATCACACCGAATGTTTCCGTTCCGAAAACATTTCATGTGACATTCAGGATAACCCCCGGAAATGCTTCCGTCGTATTGAAGGACCGTTCCGGCAAAGAATTTTCGGCCGGTGTCGGCAGCGGCGACATTCGTGCATTTGAAATTCCACGGGGCTTTTATCTGTATAGCATAAAAGCCGATGGATTCCGTTCCGTCGACGCCGCGTTTGAAATCGGTGAAAATACGCAGAAAGAAATAACCATGGTTCCGGCGGTCGTTTCCATTCAGTCGGAACCGAATGCCGCGCTTCAACTTTCCCGCGACGGAAAAACGCTCAAAAGCGCCGTTGCGGACGACAAGGGCACGGCATCTTTCAGCGCGTTGCCCTCCGGCACATATCTTTTAAGCGCGACTCTTGCCGGACGGACGGCGAGACGCGAGGAAATTGTCATACCGGGCAACCGGGATTTAACCCATGTGTTCCGGCTTGCTCCGGTTGTATCGGAAATCCGAAAATATCGTTTAAATTTCAACGTCGCTCCCCCGGAAGCGCGTATCATTCTGAAAAACAAGTCGGGAGAGGAAATGATGTTTTCTTCCAAGGTCGGAGGTGTATGCTCGTATGAACTGCCTTCCGGTCTCTATCTTTACCGCGTCGAAAAAAACGGCTGTGCGCCGCAGGACGGGAAACTGGATCTGAAAGAAAATACCGATCTTCCAGCAATTACTTTGAAACCATATCTTTTTACCGTGTCCTCGCGTCCCGGCGTGAAACTGGAACTGCTGGCTGATTCGCAGCTTATCCGGGAGGGCGTCGCGGACAAAGACGGCGCTTGTGTATTCCGTGGCGTTCCCGGCGGGAAATATGAAATCCGCGCTTCGCTCGCCGGATATGATACGAAACGCCTCCATGCGGAAGTCGGGAGCAATTCCGATTCGAGTTTGAAACTGGATCTTGTTCCCCGGAAAACGACTTTTTCACTGACGCTCAATCTTCCGCAGGGCAAAGCTCGCGCCGAATTGACACGTGAAGATGGAAAAATGCCC
>CALABZ010000411.1 GCA_937888615.1 uncultured Lentisphaeria bacterium
GCACGTCATTCGGGCAACGCTGCCGCCATGATGGGCGACGGGCATGTCGAACAGATGAATTACAATCAATTACGCAACGTCACCAATTGGGAAAACTGAACACATGTATAAATTTCTCATTACTTTTTTCGCCGCCGTTTTGATGCTTCCGGTATTCTCGGGCACCCTCGACCTGAACCGGGTAACCATCGTCGGTCCCGAACCCGCCAAACCGGTCGAACAGAAGGCGACGGCAGAGCTCAAACATCACCTGGAGCTGATCGCAAAATCCAATGGCGGCGGACAGACAATCCGCCTGATCACCGATCCAACCCTTCCTCCGGACGGCTACCGCATCGGTTTTAACGGCAATGATCTGGAAATTCGCGGCGGTGTCAATTTCGGATTATTGTACGGGGTTTACGCGCTGCTCGAAGAGGATATCGGCTATCGTTGGTACGAACCGGGAGTCACCGTCACTCCCAAACTCAATGAACTGAATATCACGATTCGTGACCGCTCGGAAGCTCCGGCCTTTCCGGTGGTGCGCGATCCATTCTCATACGTAGAATCCAACCCTGATTGGGCATTGCGCAATCGGGTGATTCGGATGATGAACAATTCGCTGCCGCCGGAATTAGGAAAAAAAATCATCTTCCCGAGGCCGAAAGGCGAATTCTGGATGTGCCATACCACGCAATATTTTTGTCCGGCGTCCATATTTAACTCGCATCCGGAATATTTTATGCTTGATGTCAACGGCAAACGTTCAAAACAGCAAGTCTGCCCAAGTAATCCGGAGGTGGAAAAACTGGCTATACAGAAAATCATTTCGACTTTGGATAACGCGCCTGAAGCCAATTATATTACCTTATCCCTGGAGGACAACGTGGATTGGTGTCATTGTCCGCAGTGCGCGGAAATCAACAAGCGGGAGGGCTGCAACGGGGCGGCATTTTTTGAACTGGCGAATAAAATTGCCAACAAGATAGCCGAAAAACACCCCGCTGTAAAATTACTGATCACAGCATATTATGCCACCCTGGTTCCGCCGGAACACATGCAAATGGCGGATAACATTTCAATCCTGTATGCCGATATCAACCGTCACCGGTCGGATCCGGTTACCAGGGGCGCAAACCAGAAACATTTGAAGAACTGGAGTCGCCTCGTCAAAGAAATTATTATCTGGGATTATCAGGTTGATTTCACCAATTATTACCGCTATGTGCTATCCACAAATGCCACAGCACAAAACCTCGCGTTTTATCACAGTCTGCCGGAAATAAAAGGCGTTGCCATTCAAGGCGCTTATCAAAGCATGGGAGGGGCGCGCCAGGGGTTGAGAGCCTGGGTTGAAGCCAAATTGCTATGGAATCCCGGACGTGATTATCGGGCGTTGATGAAAGACTATATTCACGGAGTTTACGGGCCGGCCGCCCCGCCAATTGAAAAATTTTATTTTTATCTCGACGACCTGGAGCGGCAAAGAGTTTCAGCCGAGAATAAATACCAGGAAATAATAGCTCAGGGCAAACAATGTTTTGATATGGCCAAAAAACTGGTTAAAGACAACCCCATCCTGTTAAAGCGGGTTGAAGCCGCAGAATTGCCGGTACTTTTTTACGAATTCGACCAGTTATATGCGCTAAGATACCGCAGTGGCGTACCTCCGGAAAAACTGCAGCAGGCGCGCGAACTGCTCAATCGGATTATTGCCGTGATGAAAGCCAACAACTTCCAATATCTCAGCGAAGGCAAAAAGGCGACCGAATTAACCAAACAGCTCGATGCCTTGAGCCGAACAGTTCCCGAAGTCCCCGGCGTGATGGGTGCGGAGAGTATTGTCATTCCGGCGGTTGACGGCATGAGTTGCCTTGGCGCCAGGAAGATAACCGATGATAAAGCCGCCGGAAAAACAGCGGTGCGCCAGCCGCCGGGTAATACATGGAGTTGGCAAATGTCTTTTGTGGAAAAAAATATCCCGCCGGGAAAATTATGACAACGCATCCACGTCGGGGCCGACTCTACAGCTTGATCCCAAGACTCTGGATCACCCGGATTATCGCTGGCATGACCTGAAAACTTTCCGTATTTCCCCTGGTTCGGTTCTGTGGATGATGATCCAGACCAAGGATAATGATTTCATCCATTATATTAACTGCATTGAACTGGTGCCGGAGCCATGAAGACAATTAAGCATCCCCAGATCGCCGCCTATTATTTCCCGAATTATCATATCGATAAGCGCAATCAGCGCGTCCACGGTCCCGGCTGGACCGAATGGGAACTGGTCAAGAGAGCCCGCCCGCGCTTCGCCGGGCACCAACAGCCGCGCATCCCCCTGTGGGGCTGTGAAAATGAAGCCGATCCGACCGTCATGCGGCGGAAAATCGACACCGCGCTGAAATTCGGCTTGGATGCGTTCGTCTTTGACTGGTATTGCTACGAGGACGGGCTATTTCTGGAACAGGCGCTGGAAAAAGGTTTCATGCCGGCGGCGGCGGGTACGAATTTCAAATTTGCCCTGATGTGGGCGAACCATGACTGGACCGACATTCACCCGTGGCGCGCCGGCACCCCCAAAACAGTCCTGTACCCCGGCGCCATCAGCGATACCGCCTTTGACCGGATGACGGATTATGTGATCGAAAAATACTTCCGCCATCCCAATTACTGGGCAATCGACGGCAAACCCTATTTTTCCATTTACAACCTGAATGGTCTGGAGAACCCTGAGTTACTGCTCCGGTTCCGGGACAAAGCGGTCCGGGCCGGTTTTCCGGGAATCCATATCAATGCGATTCTTCAGGAGGAATCCATCCTGCCCGGCGAGAATGGCAACGCCGCCGCTGACCGGCTGATTGAGGCGGGTTATTTCGACAGCGTCACTTCCTATATCTGGCTGCATCATTGTCGGCTGGACCGTTTTCCTGTCACACCGTACCGGAAAGTCATGAATTCGTACTTCGAATTTTACCGCAATGCCAGAGCGCAATATCATCTGCCGTATTATCCGAATGTGACCGTCGGCTGGGACAATCCACGCCTTTTGAGGAATACGGCTATCCGTACACCCCGGTCATGACCGCCACGCCCGAGGAATTCGGAGACGCGATGCGAACGTTTCTGGACGATGAACCGGAACTGTTATTCATCAATGCCTGGAACGAATGGACCGAGGGGAGTTATCTGGAGCCGGATATGGAAAACGAAACCGCCTATCTCCATGTGCTGAAAGACAGCATTACGGCGGACACGAAGTCCTTCCAGTTCTCGAAATCCTGATAAAACGTCTGGATAGGTTATCTCACTTCATCCGGCTGGCTTCGGCTGGCTTCGAACTGCTCCAGCATCCGTTCC
>CALABZ010000412.1 GCA_937888615.1 uncultured Lentisphaeria bacterium
CATCATTGGGGTATCCCCTGCTGGCGGCTTGAAGCAGGTATGGATGATTCCACCAGCTTGAATACGAAACGGAGTTTGCGATGATCCTGCGCGGCAACGTCGGAATCCACTCGGCGGAGCCATCCTCGAAGACCGCGTTGATTCCGTCCATGTGGGAAAATGCGTCCGATTTGGAGGTGCCGACGAAATCCGCGGCGAGGGCGAATTTGGGATTTTCCAGCCGATAGCTCCAGCCGGAAGGATTGGTACGGTCGGTCGAATAAAGGGAAATGACGTTTTTCAACGCGGTGGGCCGGACCAGATACGAACTGGCGATCCAGTGGTTGCTGGTTCCTTCTTTGTATAAGGACGTTTTGTACCACATACTGCCGCCTGCAGGGTTGGTATAAACGCCGCTTCGGCCCGCGCCGGGGCATTCCAGTATTTTTACCCCGACATATTTAGGCTCGACCAGTACACGGGCCAGTGTCCCCAACTGCCAGTCTTGTCCGGTATACGTATTGTAGGAGAGATAGGGGGCTTTGGTCCAACTTCCGTCGATGTTGGTGCTTGGCAGCAGCGGGCCGAAACCGTCGTAATCGGCACTGTAGGCATAGGCTCCGGCGCCGACCTGTTTCAGGTTGCTCAGGCATTTGGTCCGTTGTGCTTTTTCCTGCGCTTTGCTCAAGGTCGGCAGCAGCATGGCGGCCAGGATCGCGATGATCGCGATTACAACCAGGAGTTCAATAAGTGTGAAAATTTTTCTCTTCGGCATGGGGTTGGCTCCTATTGTTGAGTTTTATGATAAAAATCGTTGTCGAAAAAGCGATGATAATATTCCGCTTCGCGGTAGGGATTCCACAGGATCGCGGCCAGCAGGGCGATGCTCGGCTGGATCGCCAGTTCAAGCGTGCCGTCTTCAAACAGGCAGGTCACCTGGGTTTCGCGCGGATTTTCCGCCAGCACCTCGCGGTAGAACTTCAGCACTTCGGGGTAGTTGCGGAACCAGAACATGTTGAACTTTGAATTCAGCGCCTGATTTTCCAGCGCTTTTTCCCGGATCGACTGCGGAAGTTGCCCCCCCATCCAGTAGGAACGGTGGTGCTCGAAATAATCCCAGCGCAGGTTGATGAATCCCTTCGCCACCATCATGAATTCGCGCCCGCCGCGCAGTCGCGCAATGCGTTTCGAATACGCGATGGTCGAGGGCATGTCCGGGAGCTGGTTCAGCCAGCCGCGGCGGGTGTCCGACTTCAGCGTGACCGGGTCGATGCAATAGGGGGTCATGCCCGCGTCTTCCCAGACCAGCGACACCCGGGGATCAATGGCTTCCAGCAGTTCAAGGTTGTCCATGATCGAAACGGCGTGGAGGCCAAAATGAATTTTCAGGCCGGGATGCTTCGCCAGCAGTTTGTCCGACACCCGGTTGACCATTTCACTGCAGAGGCGGGTGTTGCGGGCGGCAATTTCATTGTTTTCCGCCGGAAACTCGGTCAGCGTCTGGAAATAAATCGCGGAAAGGCCGAACACCGCGTATTCTTTTTCATAATGGTCAAGCACGTATTTTTCGAGCTTGTCCAAGGTGGCGGGATCGCTTAAATCCAACTCTTTTCCCCAACCCCAGTGGAACCCGGCGATGACGCGGATGCCGCGTTCCGCCGCGTAATCAATGACTTCACGGAAATTGACGGGAGGAACGTCGTTCCAGACGGTCAGGGTATTCATTTTCAGCCGGGCCATATTGTCGAGGAAACCGCGGTAATCGCGGATGGTGTAACCCCAGGTCCAGATACCGCGCTCGCCGATGACCGGCGTTTCGGAAACGGTACGGTCCGGCAGGGTTTGGAGCATGGTTCGGCGGTCTTTTTCGAGGTCGCAGATGGCCTCGCAGCCGATGATTTCGCTGTTGAAATACTCAATGCCGTTCAATACTCCCTTCGGTGTGCGCGCGCCGATGGCGATATAACGAAGGCCGTTGGCTGTCCAGTCGCCGACGCTGACCGCATAACCTTCCGGGTGTTCCGGGATATTGAGTTTCCCAGTGGTCTGGAGTTGTGCGATCAGCGGATTGTCGGCGGGTGTGCCGATGATTATCGGGTGGTCCACCGTTTCGCCGTCGGAGCCATCCCCGGCGCGGCTGAATTCAATGACATAGGGGAGCAGGATGCCGAGCGCCGCGTTCAGTTCGGACAGGGCGAACCCGGAGACGCCTTCGGCATTGCCGTACAGGATCTTCCATCGCGGGTGCGGGTTTTTGTCTTTGTAGTAGGATTCAAATTCGTTTTTCATATGCATTAACTAAAATGTTTTTGTTGTTTATCATTAGTATACTGCAGAAGAT
>CALABZ010000413.1 GCA_937888615.1 uncultured Lentisphaeria bacterium
TCTGGCGGCGGCAGTCAGTTCCGGAATCTTCCCGGAGGTCAGCCGCGGCAGATGACCGGTGAAGCCGGCACCCGGAAACACCCGTAGCGGACGCTCCGGCAATGAAAAATGCCCGACATAAACCACCGCCGCCAGATTATCGTAAACAATCACCGGACAGGCCAGATCCCATACGCCGTTCGGGCACAGGCCGCAACGGATTTTGCCGTCACGGGCAAGGGCAACGCTGCGGCGTTTGTTTCCGGAACAGATGGTGAAATCGCCGCGCAATTTGGCATACAGGCAGTAAACGCCGTGATGGAGGTATTGGTCGGGAGCCAATTTCAGGCTTTCGCGGTTATAAAAAGCCGGATGCAGCGCCTCGATATTAACGGTGGCGCCGTGTTTTTCGGCCATATAACGCATCAATTCGCTTAAAATCATCCAGGCTACCCCTGATATCACATCATTCAAATACTATAGTAGCATGACGAAAGGAAAGTTTCAAGTCATATTTTGTTCGAAATTCGACATATCGGGGATTGACTTATACTGCAACAAGACTATTGTAATGTAGTTTCTAACAAAATCAAGGAGACGACATGAAGAAAAAAATCCAAAAACTTTCAGTGTTTTTATTAACGGGTGTGGTCGCACTGGCCCTGACCGGCTGTGGAACGCTGTTTTGGAAAGAACGCAAAGAAAAGCCGAGCTCCGGTGAAATCGATCCGACCGTCATGGCGCTGGACTGCTGCGGCCTCCTCTTCGGGATCATCCCCGGCGTGGTCGCAATCGTGCTTGACATCAACAACAACACCATGTATTACACGAAAGCCGAATTTAAGGCCAAAGCCAATAAATAAGTCCGGTACTTTCGCATTTCAACCCGGGTGTCCGAACAAGGCATCCGGGTTTTTATTTGACAGGGGAACTCCCGGAACTATATTATACCCGCGCTTAACGGAGAATGCGGAATGAACAAACGCCGGCTGCTGATTACAATCGGAATGCTTATGGTGGGACTGGCCGTTGTCGGCATTTTCACACCGGTGATGCCGACGGTGCCGTTCCTGCTGGCGGCCGGCTGGTGTTTCTCGCGCAGTTCGCCCCGCCTGAACCACTGGCTCCTCAACAACAAGTACCTGCGTTATTATCAGAAAAATTACCGCGAGCGCTTCGGCATTCCCCGCCATGTCAAAGTCAAAACCCTGATCGCCCTGTGGCTGCTGGTGGGCGCCGCCTCATTCCTGTATCATGAAATCTGGTACTGGATTCTGCTCTGGGCAATCGGCTCCGGCCTCACCATCAATATCCTGCTCCTTAAGGACAAAAAAACACAGGACGAGGCAAAAAATAAGCCGGATGAACCGCAAGGTCCATCCGGCGAATAAGAAACCGCTTCCCGGCAATCAGTATTTGCGGTCGGCGTAGTCGACCCAGCCGCCGGCCTTGACCAGTTCCCGGTCAAAGTCATTGATGACAAACGAATAGACTTTGGTCTTGCCGTTGCCGCTGATGGTCAGGGTATGTTTTTCCATGTCGGTGGCGCATTCGGCCTCGCTCCCGGCGAATTCGGCGAAAATCTCGTCGATCTGTCCGGAGGACAGCGCAATCGCCATCATCCCGCAGTTGAACATGTTCTGCCGGAAAATCCGGGCGAATCCCTCGGCGATCACCATGTTCATGCCATTAACTTCCAGCACCCACGGGGCGTGTTCGCGCGACGAACCGCAGCCGAAGTTGGCGCGGGTCACGATGACGCTCTTGCCAGCGACGTCGTTCTTCGGGTTGAACCCCGGCAGCGTGAGGTCTTCCAGGCAATACGGCTTCAGGGCCGCCTTGGAGGCTTCGGTCAGGTATTTGGCCGGAATGATTTCGTCGGTATTGATGTCGGAACGGTCCAGAAACAGTATTTTTCCGTTGAAATTCTTCATTTTCACATGCTCCGGTTTATGCGTTGTACAAGGGTGAATTGGTGATGACGCCGGCGATCGCGGTGGCCGCGGCGGTGGCGGGGCTCATCAGGTGAACCATGCCGCCCTTGCCCATGCGTCCGTTGAAGTTGCGGTTGGTGGTGGAGGCGCAGACTTCGCCGTTGGCCAACACGCCGTTGCTCATGCCGAGGCACGCGCCGCAGGTCGGGTTGGTCACACAGAATCCGGCGTCCATGAAAACCTTGATCAATCCTTCCGCCAGCGCTTCCGAATAAATCTTCGGCGTGGCCGGGGAGACGATTGCGCGCAGATTCGGGCTGATTTTCTTGCCTTTCAGCACTTCCGCCGCGATCCGCAGGTCTTCCAGCCGTCCGTTGGTACAGGAGCCGATGTACACCTGATCCACCGGGGTACCGGTCATTTCGGCCACGGTCTTGACCTGGTCCGGCTTGTAACCGAAGGTCACCATCGGTTCCAGCGCGGCGGCATCGAATTCAATGACTTTCAGGTATTTGGCATCGGCGTCGGGCAGCCACTTCGAGTATTCGGCGAGCGCGGCTTCCTTCGATTCGAATTCGCCCTGGATAAACGGCCACAGATAGTCGACCGTCACCTGATCCGGATAACAGACACCGCAGGTGCCGCCGGCTTCGATCGCCATATTGCAGAGGGTCATACGCGAATCCATGGTCATGGCGGCGACGACCGGTCCGGCAAACTCGATGACCTTGTCGGTGGCGCCGTTGACGGTCAGCATCTTTATCACGGCCAGGATCACGTCCTTGGCGTACACGCCCGGCTTCAACTGTCCGGTGATGTTGATCTTGATGGTTTCCGGGTCACGCATGGTGCAGACCCCTTTCAGGATGCCGACTTCGAGGTCGGTGGTCCCCACCCCCGCCGCGAAAGCGCCGAACGCCCCGTGCGTACAGGTGTGCGAGTCACCCATGATCACGGTAAAGCCCGGACGGACAAACCCTTTTTCCGGAAAAATCGCATGGCAGACGCCGTTCTCGCCGATGTCGAAGAAATCCTTGATGTCGTGACGGCGCGCCCAGTCGCGCAGAACCTTGCCTTGTTCGGCGGTTTTGGAGTCCTTGGCGGGGGTTACGTGGTCGATCACGGCTTTGATTTTGGTGTTGTCAAACACCCGGTCCTTGATCGCGATCGGCGTGGTGATTTCATGGCAGAACACCCGGTCCAGCGTCAGGATCGAGACCCCTTCCACCGGTGAATCGACCCGGTGCGCGTCGAATATTTTCTGTGCAGTTGTTTTACCCATAATACATTCCCTGTGTTTAATGGTTTACTTATGGCTATACTATAACACCGAAAAAATAATTTTCAATATTTTTATTAAAATTAATTATATTTAACAAAATTCAATGCTATATTATCCCGTACACCGATGGCAATCAGCACACAGGAGCCGCCATGAAAGATATGAAAATCGGGCGAAGAGTCGCCGAATACCGGAAGGAAAACAGCCTTTCGATCAAGGAGTTTTCCGAAAAATCCGGTATCAGCACCGCCCTGATCAGCCAGCTCGAGCGCGGCATCGGCAATCCCAGTTTGAGCATATTGAAAGCCATCGCTCAAGCCCTCGGCGTTTCGCTGCCGTCGCTGTTCGTCGAGGACATCGACAACGCCTCGCTGATCCGCCGCCGCGCCGAACAGGAGACTATTCACAACCCGAACGAGAAAAACGCCGTTTACTACGCCCTCACCCCCGGCCCCCTCAAATCCAACGTCGAACTCCTGATGATGACCCTGAAACCCCACAGCGAAAGCAACGCCGCCGGGTTTTCCCAGCATTTCGAGGAGGAAATCGCCTATATCGTCGAGGGCGAGGCCGTCATGGCCTTTGAAGGCGAGGAATTCACACTGTCCGAAGGCGACACCATCCGGATTCTCCCCTCGCGCAAACACAAACTGCTCAACCGCACCACCTTGCCGATCCGGGTTCTTTTCATCAAAACCAAGGTCAGCTACTGATCCGGACATACCGTTTCCCAAGAGGAAAATACAAATACAAATTTCCAGAATTTATGGTGATTTTCGATTATCGGTATTGACAAAATTGATTTTATGATGTATAATATTAACAGATTCAAGTATAACGTTTCAATGAAAGCTTAAAAAATGTCAGAATCAGTTACCATAAAAGATATTGCTAAAAAGGCCGGAGTAAGTATAGGAACCGTAAGCGGCATACTTAACAACCAGGCGCGTTTCTCCGATGCCACCAAGGCCCGGGTTTGGAGTATAGCCAACGAGCTTTCTTATAAACCCAACCAGGATGCCCGGAAACTTCGCGCCGGAACCTATGGGGACCGCCCACGCTCCAATATAATAATGTATATTTCAAATACAGAGAGTGAGATTCCCCAGGACGACCCTTATGAAAGAATGTGCTTGTCTTTATTCAGCAGGGAAGCTCAAAATCATGGGCTGTTTTTGACCAAATACTGGTATGACGGCAGGCAGGGATTTTCCTGTCCCCCATTGCTGAACGGATTGGTTGACGGAGTTATTCTTGGTACGCCTTATAAGGAAACGATAGAAATATTACAGGACAAAGCGGTTCCCATGGTGCTGACGGATTCTCCGTTTCATGCGGATTTGTCCCATGCTCCGACGGTTAATTTAAATGTCAGGAAAGGTGTGTACGATATTTTCAGGAGGCTTAAGGAGCTAGGCCATAAAAATATTGGGATATGTCATTCTTCCAGTACGTTTGATGCGCCGTTTTATGGAATAATTATGGAAGCGGCTATGGCCAATGAGATCGCTGTCAGCAATGAATTTTTACAACCTTTAAAAAATCTGTCTACTCAAACTCACGAAGAAATTATGAGTGACTTTGCCGATTTCGCTGAAGCTTTTATAAAGAACAAAAAAATTAGTGCGCTTTTCTGTACAAACGATTTCTATGCATTGAGTTTATACCGAATATTAACCGCCAAGGGAATCGCTATCCCTGAAGAATTCAGTCTGATCGGATGCGGGCGGGCGGACTTGAAATTGTTCGAGTCCCCGGTTGCAACCGTAGCTTATGATTGGCATGAACTTACAAAAGTTGCCGTAAGGCTGCTGAAGGACATGATTGACGGCAGAGAACTCAGACCGCAGATTGAAATCACCGTGAACCCCATTGTTTATTATGGGCAAACTATTGGAAAAGCCGGAATCTGAGGGAAGCTGTATGAAATATCTTTTAAATAAAAGGAATCGGATTTCTGGGATTATGGTGTCTGGTATTAGCCATAACCGGCTTGAAGTCGGCGATCAGGAGGTCTAGCCAAACGATGTTGTCATCAACCAGGATTTGAACCGCGGCGTGGTGGAAGGCTTGGATTTCGGCCTTATCTCGAAGAATCCGGAAGTTGTCCGGGAGTGAACCCGGGCCTATAGGAAGATATTTAAAGAAAGATAAGAATATAAATTTTTCAAAATAAATATTTTAAATGGATTCACTGAATCCGCAAAAAACAATTCAAGGAGGTATTAAAAATGAAAAAAGCAAACAGGGGAAAAAAAGCTGTGGTGAAAACCATTTTTACACTTATAGAGCTTCTTGTGGTAATAGCTATTATAGCGATTCTAGCCGCAATGCTGCTTCCAGCGCTCAGCAAGGCCCGCCAAAAAGGACAGGCAACTGCTTGTATCAATCATCTGCGTCAAATCAGCACTGGAACAAATATGTATGCCGATGATTATGATGCTTACTTACCAATAACCTATTCTTATCCTCATACCTGGGCAGACTATATCATCCCCTATATAGGGGGCAGATATGACAGTACCGGATATTCTCCAATCATAGAGACTCTGAAATGTCCTTCCCACTCTCATATGGCAGTTTGTTCATTGAAACACACGCTCGGATTATCTTATGGCTACAATAGATATTTAGGAATGGGAGCACAACATGCCGATTACGGAGTTCCTTATGCCCGGGTAAAAATGGGTAACATTACTTCTCCTTCCCGACATGCTTTGAGTGTTGATTTGAGAACAAATGATAATGCCGATGTTAATGGACACTATGCGGTAACAGGGTATAACGCCGTTTCAGAGGTTGATTACACCAGGCATGGAGGAGTGGCAGGAGTTGTATACATAGGAGGCAATGCCGCAATGGAATTACCAAGTAAATTGTTTGTACCAGAAACACAACTTCCTTGGAACAGGGCATTTAAATAGTATATCAATAGTCGTTTCCGGAAAAGTTTATAGCCGGCAAATTAAAAACAAACGGTCGGGTTGAGAAAATACGATTTTTTCGGCTGAAGCCGTTTTTCTAAGGAATTTTAATATGGAATACACAAGGTTCAAGAAAATTTTGAGTAGTATGTTGATACTTATTGCATATATACTCAACGCGGAAATAATATCACTCAATAATCTTTCAGACTGGCATACAGGATCGTCTGTTTCAGAAACGGATGGAATACTTACCGTCAATGGCAGTACGGCTTTCTCGTCGAAAAAAATATTTGGTATTGATATATTAAAAAGTTATAAACTTAAAGCAACCGTAAAAGGAAAAGGGCAAATGCCGATAATATTCTGCTTTGGTTTTAAACTCTTTAATAAACAGGGGAAAGCAATTTTTCAGAATAACGTATGCAATATTCCTGATACCGATACGACATTAGTTGAGCCGGCGCAAAAAGGAGCTACTAAAATAAGCGTCGAGAATGCCGCGAATTGGAAAACAGCTCCTGGAAATGTTATCGCCTATGATACAGACCCCTCATTAAGTGATTTGCCCAATTTTAATATTATCACAATTCCTGTTCAAAAAATAACGAAAGAAAGCACCGCATGGATCATAGACCTTAAAACTCCCCTGGATATAAGCCTTCCAGCCGGAACTAAAATAAGACAACATAAGGGTGGCTCTGGTTATATGTATAGCGGAGGAAATGAACAAATAAGCAATGACTGGAAAACCTTTAGCGGAACCGCGACGGGAGGTTTGAAAAGCGGATTTTCCGGGATGAAATTTGCACCGGGCACGGCAAAAGTTCAAATTATCATGCTGGTTAACTGGGGGAATAAAAATGCCATTTCAGAACTAAAAGATATCTCATTGGAAATTGAATAATGATTGTTTATGGTAATATTGAATTTCATGCGGCAGAATTGAAAAAAGTAAAAAACGGCTTACAGCTTCTGCGCATTCCCGAAACAGTGGGCAACACCTTAAACGAACGGGCACGTTTTGTGGCGCATGATTCGATCGGGACGGAAATACGATTCGTAACAGAAGCACCGAATATCCGCATTTCGCTTTCTGCAATTAAACCGGAGTTCTTTTTTGAGACGCATGATATCCGGGTTATGTATGGAAATATGGAAATGTCGACATTGAGGTTAAATGAGGGAGTGATTTCTTCATTTATGTTAAGTCCTCCTGAATTTATTAATGACATCAAGCCTGAATTATTACGATCTGGCAATGGACTTGGCTTTGCCCCCAATGTTTGGCGCTTTATTTCCAACACGGGTGGATTAATCTTCTATGAACTGGAAACATTTGGTCATGTAGTTCGTCCTCCAGCGCCAGAGGAAAAACCGTCCAGAGTATGTCTGTGCTATGGCTCCTCGATCACCAATTCGGATATATCTGGTTATCCATTTGTCATGACGCGTCGATTGGGTTTTGAATTAATGAACCTCGGTTTCAGCGGCGCATGCCTATGTGAACATTCCATGGCCGACTGGATTGCAACGGAATGCGAGTGGGATTATCTTATTTTAGAACTCGGAGTAAACATGCTTGGTCTGTCTGCTGAGGAATTTCATAAACGCATTGATTATATGCTGAGTATGGTTCTGAAGAACAATCCATCAAAAGCTGTATTTTTGCTTACAATGTTTCCGATGAGGTATTCACCCGAATATAAAGCTTCAGAAAACAGTACGTTCACGGAAAGCAGTACGTTCACGGAATTCAATGAAATTTTGCGCAGACTGTATGAAAAATATAAAAATTATTCCCATTTGTATTTGATCGAAGGGGCAACAATTATGGATGATATCTTCTATCTTAGAGCAGATTTTACTCATCCTTCGACATATGGACACACCGCAATGGGACTTCGGCTTGCCGATATAATGAAACAGTACATTCCCAGTACTTCCACGTTGTCCAGCCCGTAAATCAATACAATGAAAAACGATCATAAAATAATTTAAATTACGGAGATATCAACATGTTTGCTAAGCTGCTTTATCGAAATATGGCAGGGATGTTTCTCACTTTCATCTGTTTTTTCCCATCAACGCTTCCGGCAATGGAAATTCAAACGCCCGATAACCCTGCTTTGACAGAAATGACTGCGGCTCGGGAATTACAGGAACATCTCACTTTAATTACCGGAATCCGCCCTGAAATCCTGAAAGAAGGTCCGCCAAAATCCCTTCCGGTATTTTATGTTGGTAAAACCCAAAAGGCCCAGGACGCCAGTATTGATGTTTCGAAAATGCGACAGGAGCAATGGGAATTACTTAGTGTCGACAATGGTATCGTTATTGCCGGCGGCATACCTCGCGGCATACTTTATGGGACATATCATTATCTGGAGGATTTCTGCGGAGTTCATTGGTGGAATCAGAACGAAACCGACGTTCCCCAAATTGCAGTAGAAAATTTACCTTTGATAAAAATCAAAATTTCAGGTGAACCGGCATTTTCTGATCGCTCTTTCTATAATTTATATTGCATGGATGGCGGACGCCTTACATCTCATTTACGTTTTTCTCCGGACGGATACACGGATCTGAAGTACGGGAAGTATGAACTTTTCGGGCCGCCTAACTCCTGCCATACCTTCGCCTGGTACATTCCACCGCAAGAATATTTCAGCAAACATCCGGAATGGTTCGCCATGGACAATGGCATACGTACCCAAAAACAGCTTTGTCTGAGTAATAAGGAATTACGAAAAGAGTTTGTCAAAAAATTGAAACTATATATTAAGCAGGGGCAAGCGACTGCGGCAAAAGGCGGATACCTGCAGCCATTGCTTTATGACATATCCCAGAATGACGATGCGGCATGGTGTGAATGTCCTGATTGCCTGGCTGTTATCAAACGTGAAGGATCTGAGTCTGGCATACTCCTGGACTTTATTAATGAAATAGCTGATTCTGTAAAAGATGAATATCCTGATATTATGATTGCGACATTTGCTTATCTGCAAACTGAAAAAATGCCGAAACATATTCAACCGGCAAAAAATGTAATGATTGTTCTGTGTGACACCACGAGTAATATAGCAAAATCATCGGCAGAAAAAGGGAATACTTCTTTTGCGGAATTGTTGAAAAAATGGAACCGCATTACGAACAACATCAGGGTTTGGGATTATGGAACCACTTATCGGGATTGTGCAGGGTTCCCGTTTCCCAGCGAATTTACATATGCTGAAGATTTTAGATCATTCCGTAATAATGGAGTTAAACAACTGATGTTTGAAATGGAACATCCGGTTACCGGAGATGCCAGAGATTATAAAATCTGGCTGCTTTCCAAATTGATGGAAAATCCTGATCTTGATTTTAATTCTCTATCAGAGACTTTTGCTCATAAATACTACGGCCCGGCCGGAGCACTTTTTCTGAAATACAGACAAATGATAAAGGACGCGTGTAATACTAAAATTAGTGTAACCTCAAATGCGGTAGATTTTTCTTTTCTTAACCTGGCTCTCCTTGAAAAACTGCATGGGATTTTCGATGAAGGGGAAAAGCTTCTTGAGGGGAAAGAGGTATTTTTAAAACGCTGGAAGCATCTTAGACTTGGGATTGATCGTGCAACACTTGTTTTAAATCGCAATTTACATAAAGAATTTTACCGTAAAAACAAGACACTGAATAATTATCCGTTTGATGCCGGGAAAATTGCAGAACGTATAGAACAAATCTGGATGTCTGAAGCAAATAATCGCCTGGCCGGGACGAACTGGTATGATTGGGAAAAAAGGAATTTTGCTGACGAATCTAAAAAATATGCCCTCCCGTCAAGAATTGATACGCCTGCCGTCTTCAAGAACGTCCGGCCGGATAAACTCTTTATTTTTGAACCGGAGGAAGCCGGTGGCTCCAAAGGATATTTAAACATGGTTAAAGATCCGGACTCAAATATTGGCGTATGTCAACGCCTGAGTTTTGATAAAAGCGGGAAGCATTCTGTAGATAAATATACATTCCCAATGGAGTGGGGCGTTTATGACAGGACGACCAAATCGGGCTTATTTAATGGGCGATTGCCCGAAAATGTCGTAAAAGGTCCCGGATACCACTGGTATAAGTTAGGCGAATCAAGGTTGGGATCTGGGGCAATACTATATTTCCCATGGAGTTGGCATTATACCTGTAACATTTCTGCGGCCTATGATGAGTTTAACGGAAAACAGAAATTTGAAATATGGGCAAAAATAAAATTTTCCGGACCAACTTATCCGTATGGCAAAAAAACGGAAGAGAGTTCTATTAGTATTGAAAGAATTGCCGTAATCAAAAAATCTTAAACATTAAACAATCGTCGCCAGTTGGAAAGAAATTTTATGGAACTTAACCTTAGATTTTGCAGTTCACTTGTGAAAGTAATGCCAGAGGAAGAGCCGATAGCCATCAAGTATGAGTCGGCATCCGTATTATTAGGAGAAACATTTTCTTTTCAACTGGTATATTATACCGATATTTCCTGTTATGATCTTAACTGGAATGCCTTAAATATCGAAGTAATCTCAAAGCTCAAAGACAATATCATTATTCGTTCTGTTGAGCTGGTTCCGATTGATTTTATGCCGGAAGCTGTAGATGCCGATATTGTTGGTGAAAAACTCGGACTGTATCCGGACCTGCTGAAAAAAATTAAGGGTAATTCTTTTGTTCCTGTCTACAAGCAGTGGCGTGCATTATGGATAACAGTTTTTGTTCCGTTTGATCTTACTCCCGGAAAATACTCTATTAAATTTAGAATGGCAGCCCATAAACAGAAAACCAATACTGCAGAACAAATTGATTTTATATCAAATGCTTTTATTTTGGAAGTAATTGGAATTAAATTACCGGAACAAAAACTGATCAACACCCATTGGTTTCATTGTGATTGTCTTGCAACCTATTACAAAACAGAAATTTTCAGTGATGAACATTGGCGAATAATCGAAAATTTCGTTAAAAATGCGGTAGCACATGGTATGAATATGCTTCTTACTCCGCTTTTTA
>CALABZ010000414.1 GCA_937888615.1 uncultured Lentisphaeria bacterium
AATGGCACCTATTTCGCAATTTGTTGAATTGGAAAAAGTGTTTGGACCACAAATTTTGATAGTTTGATCGTTAACGCTTGTTATAAAAATAATCTCACCCCTATTGAAATATCTTTAGATTCAAAAGATCGTCTTCTATCGGTTTTTACTTCTGTTGAATTACCTTGCATTGCTCTTCATGGCGACTATAAATTTGGTCCGATGAAAAATACCGAGAAAGAACTGGATTGTCAAAAAGATATTTTCAAGGACGCATTGAGTCGCTATATTCAAGGAAGCAACATTATTGTCTTTGGATATAGTGGCAGAGATCGTTCACTAATGGCTGTTTTGAAAAAAGCACTGCTTTCTCCCGCTGCCGGTAGATTATATTGGTGCGGATATGGAGAAAATCCTCCTCCGCCAGTTGTTCAACTCATATCTTTTCTTCAGGAAAACAAGAAAGAAGCTTATTATATAGCTACTCCAGGATTTGATACAACACTATTTAGCCTTGGGCAAATATGTGCCAATGAAAATGAGTCATTAGCGCAGAAAATAGAAGGACTAAAGAAAGTTGAGGATGATGTTTTAACTAATAAAGTGTCATTTACGATTCCTACATCAGATGAACTTGGGAATCTTGCCAAAAGTAATTTATTCCCTTTTCAATATCCCCAAGCATGTTTTCAATTTGAAATAAAACGGTCTGAGGAAGAAAACCTAAAAGATGTTTTCAACGCGCTTCCTCTTAATTCCAGTATTGTTTTCGCTCCAGGCGGAGGTAATATTATTTATGCATGGGGACTGATGAATGATATAAACAATATCTTTGGCGAGAAAATATCCACACGCATTGAGCAAATTCCAATACCTCATCCGCCAGCGGAAATTCCATCACAATTTAAAAATCTTATCACTAAAAGTATTATAGAGAATTTATCCATCCTGATGCAATTACCGTGTAATCACAAAAATCGCATTTGGAATCCATCCGACTCCTTTATTTTTTCTGCTTATGGAACTAAATACAGAGTTTTTAAAGCAATCGACATCAAAATTTCTTTTATTGGAAGAGATAATTTCTTCTCGATATCGCCTTCTTTTCAATTAGAGAAAATGGTCAAAATTGATAAGGAAACAAAAAATGAAATTGCCAGGCAATTTTATCTTAAAATTATAGGAATTCCGAAAAAACCAAATATAAACTTTGATAATTATATTAATGAATGGAAACAAAAAATATTTGGCGTTCAAGAAAAAATAAAGCTTGAATTCCCTCCTCATTCAGGGAGTGGTTTGTTTTTTACTTTTGGCGCAAATCAATTGTTAGTAGGACTAAATCGCCGATTTATTGAAAAGAAAATGATGCGATTCCCTGCAAATTTCAAGTCTAAACAGATTGTTTACCGCGGACTTGTTATTGATGAACCTAAGCTGGGATTTTATGATACGAATCAGCAAAAAATAATAACTGATTTTCACCCTATGCGAGGAATTTGTAATCATCATCCATATGATTATCCCATAAATCAAAACTTGGGGCGTAACAAGCTTGAACTTGCAGTTGTTTGCCCGCCGCAATGCGTAGGACGAGTTCAACGTTTTTTATCCTGTCTTGACTCAATGATAAAAGCAGAAAGCAATATTGATTACCTTATAGATTACCCTGGTTTTTCTAATATTTATAAAGCGCAGTTAATTCTTCCACAAATAAAGTCATCCCTATGGAAAGAGTATAGAATCCCTCATGAATACCCATCTCTTCGAAATTGCCGAGATTTGGCAACAGAGATTACTCATCAAATTGCTTTGATTAACCAAGAAACCCCCAAAGCTGTAATTGTAGTTTTTATCCCCAAGGAGTTGGAGCCATATACAGCGATATATGACCAAACAAATTCTTTCAATCTGCATGATTTTATCAAAGCATTTGCGGTTCAAAATAGTATTGGTACACAACTATTGAGAGAAAAAACTCTTATTGATAATATGCAGTGCCAAGTCATGTGGTGGTTGTCTTTAGCGTTATATGTAAAAGCATTACATACTCCATGGATTTTAACATCCATGCCTCTAGATACCGCTTTCGCCGGAATTGGCTATGGTTTTAATAAAGGCCAAAAAGACAATAACATTGTTTTAGGCTGTAGTCATATATATAATTCGAATGGCGAGGGCTTAAGGTATAAATTATCGCCGATAGATGGTAATAAGTGTCTATGGGATCGCCATCGTAATCCTTTTTTATCTGAAGAAGAGGCATTTAAAGTTGGAATGGGAATTCGGGAATTATTTTATTCAACATCCACAACTCTTCCCAAAAGGGTTGTAATTCATAAAAGAACTCGCTTTACCGAAGATGAAATAACTGGTTTTGTTTCAGCGCTGAAGTCTAAAGGCGTAGAGGAACTTGAACTTCTAGAAATTAATTATGAAGATAGTGTTCGTTTTGTTGCAATGTCTCCCCTAACAGGAAATGTGGATAGTTTTCCCATGCGTAGAGGGACCTGTTTCCCTATAAATGACCATGCCGCATATCTTTATACACATGGAATCACCTCATCAGTCAGAAATGATAATTATAAATATTTCAAAGGAGGTACCAACATTCCGATTCCAATAAAGATTAAAAGGCATTATGGTTCAGGGGCATTAACACAAATTGCATCTGAAATTTTGGGATTAACGAAAATGAACTGGAATAGTTTTGACCTATACTCAAAGTTGCCATGTACACTTCAGTCTTCAGCAGAAATAGCAAGAATTGGTTGGATGTTAGCCCATTTTGAAGGTCGAATTTATGACTATAGATTTTTTATGTAATACAACAAATGCTCTGCACTAGAAACAAGAATGCAATTCATGGTTCATTGATATGAGAACGTAATTTTTAACCAATCCATTGAACTATCTGTCACAAGGAAGAGTAACTCTTCCGTTTCAATGGCAACATTACAAGGTATCCCCCGCCGACGATTTCGCAACCGAACGCCCCCCTGCCGTCTCTATTATCTTTGATAATTTTGGAAAAAGTTCTCTGGCCATAAGAATTCAGGCAAATAGGCCCTAATCAATTCGGAAGCCCAGTCATAGCCCCGCAAGTCCACTTCTCTAAGGAAATAAGGCCATGGCGGAATATTACTCATATAAACATTAAAGGATGACGTAGACATACCACCTCCCTGGGAAGTCGATAGACCGCCATACTGTGAAGTGGAGAGCCCTCCGTATTGCGAGGTCGACAAGCCACCATATTGTGAAGTGGAGAGGCCTCCATATTGCGAGGTCGAAAGTCCACCATACTGAGATGTAGACATTCCTCCATATTGTGAAGTGGAGAGACCACCGTACTGTGACGTTGATGCCCCGCCATATTGCGAAGTGGACATTCCTCCATACTGGGATGTCGACAATCCGCCTCCTTGGCTCGTACTCAGATTGCGAGGCCAAGTTCTCATCCCTGGGATGATTGGTCTACTCATAATTTCTCCTTAATTAACGTTAAATATGATCCGTTATACCTTGGGGCCAATTATATATAATTGAAAAAATATCACTGGTTATTTCAATTCTCCCTACCGTTTATTTCTTCCCTTGGGATTGTCAATCATAGCCTTGTGTTCATCAAATGTATGATAAAACTTGTATCCTAATCCACGAGCAAACCTTGTCCCGTCAATTTTCTTCTGCATGAATTCGATGGCCGCAGGAAGTTTTTCGAGCAAAGAAAAAAATGGAGTAAGCCCGTGATCCCTCGCAAACAATGTATAAAATTTTTGTGGAGTGGCCTTAATGTTGCTTTTGATTTGTGCTTCCGTCGCTTTTTCAGCTAAATATTTGATATAGCCATGAGCATACATATCGCTACCAATAGTTCCATCTGGATATTTTTCAGTATCAGCCGATTTTCTCGGTTTTTGATGAATATGGACTTCACTTTTAGGTGAAAATACAAAATCTCCGCCCACATTACCAACGTTGACTTCATTGCTTTGTAGGCTACTCTTGAGTATTTTTTTTGCACCTGCGATATTCGATTTTTCTGTTTCCGGGGGCATGGCCTTCTGAAGTTCAGATTTCCGACTATAAAGCTGATCCATTGTAATTGAGTATCCGTTATCCGCTTTCCCGTGGCAGTTTCGGCAGAGCATGATTCCATTCGCCAAAACAGTCATTTCTGGATTCCCGTTGATATGATGAAATTGCCAATCTTCCGGGTCTTTATTCCCACACCAAGCGCACTCATTGTTGGCTTCTTTTTGAAGCTGGCGACGCTGCAAAGGAGTAAACTCTTTACGTGATTTTGCCATTATTTTGTTTCCTCTCACATCTTCTTATAAAATAAAGACGTCCTACCGTTCCCGGTCAAAAAGGTCTATTCTCTGTTTGATTTTCTGTACTTGATATGAGAACAATATTTTCAAAAGTTCGTTTGGAGTTCCAATTCTGTTTCTGCGAACAAGTAGATAATGATTTAATCCAAGTGCCTGCAGCAAAAGTTCTTTCATTACCATAACCTTCTGACCACGGATTGCAAGCGCATAATTCGATTTTGTCCGATGTCCACGCTTGTATCTGGGAAAAACCCGTCTTGCATGTCGGAGAAAGTCATAGCCCCCACAGTTTTCGCTGTTCACTCCATGCCCCCGAAACATGTTTGACAATCTCGAGGACAGAACCCGGAAGGCGCATACTCATTGATGATGCCAGCAACGATATCTGGCGCCCAAAAGTTTAAACAAAAGATGGCATGATATATATTAGGACTCAATCCGAGCACTTGTGCTATTTGATCCCAACTGGTAGCATTTGACTCAAGAACCAAGCGATACCTTTTTCTGGCCATGATGAAATATCGGATTATTCGTTCCGACTCAACCTTATAAAGAAAGACATCATTAACAAGATAACTTCTATGTTCTGCACTTAAAAAAACCTTGAACACAGCAAAGCAAATTCACAAATAGCCTTAATCCCGCAGCGTGATTGGCGGCGTTCTCATCAATTAACGGAGCGTGATAAATCTCTCCTGAAAGATGTAATACATCACTGGATTTCCATTTGATTCAACGCCATATTAAGCGCGGGAGAGGCAAATGGACCGGCGGCATCAATCGACCGTCGATAATCCTTGTCGGGACAGCCCTAGAACTTTTTGTGGAGATGAACATGACTGCTGAGAAAAACAAAACAAGCCAAACGGAATTCATGCTTGAACTTAAACAGCTGTCGGAAAAAATCACGGAACATACCCGAAAACGAAAAATTTCCAGTCGTAACGATAACGAAAATCTTCGTCTCGCGTGTTACTTCCTGCGCGAAGCACTCTCTTTGCTGAATAGCGAGTAGTCAATCGTTTTTTATTCGGATGACAAGTTCCGCCAGGATTTGTTCGGGATGGATCAGCTGGCATTCCCAAACATAAAACACCCTCCAGCCCAATTTTTCCAAGGCCACCTTTTTTTGTTTGTCCCGCTCACGATTCGCCTCCAACTTAGGCTTCCAAAAATCAATATGACTTTTAGGCATTCGGGCCAATTTGCAGTCGGGAGACGGATGCTGATGCCAAAAACAACCATTGACAAAGACGACCGCCTTGTACTTAGGTAAAACAATATCCGGCTTCCCCGGCAACTTCGTACGATTAAGCCGAAAACGTAGACCGTGACGGTGCAAGTAGGACCGGACAAGTAATTCGGGACGGGTATTCTTCGACTTTACCCGGGACATTATTTCCGAGCGTTCCGTGGAAGAAAGATTATCCATTGTAGTGATTTATGAGGAAACTCTCAATGTTTTTCAGCAAATTTGCTTCCGACATTTCAAGATTCGCCAAACGCGTGGCCCAGCCGCGACCGGGATGAATGGTATCCCATTGGGACTTTTGTTGGTTATAGCGTCCCTTGCCGGGATCATGATTCCCGAATCCATCCATTGCCCGGTTCCACAATGGGGAAAACTTTTCAATCAGCAAGGACTCCGCCAGCGGAATCCAAATATCGTCCACCGCAAGAAACCGGCAGAAAAAATCCGCCACCGAAAGATTTTCAGCTTCCTCGATGGATTTGGCATGATCGCAAAGACGTCTATAGAGGGCTTGTCCCTGTTCCTCGCAAAATCCGAAACCGCCCTTGCGCGCTCCGGCGGGAACCGCTTTGCCAACGTATATAGGTTGAGCAAAGGTCTCGCCGAGATTAAGCTTCGCAATTTTTTTGTAGAGCGGGAAATCACCGGTATAATAAATTGCGTAAATTCCGGCACCAATGAATGGCCCCGGAGGGAGTTTGGAGATAGGTTGTTGAAGTACCGCGTCGGCAACGCTCTCAGCAAGATTTCTCTTGTCAAGAGGATTAAATTGAGAGAGAACCGGTATTGTAGTAGCCATGGGAAAGAGTCTCCTAAATCGCCTGATTTACGATGCTCTGTCCCACAACCTCGGCTAGACGCATCGGTACCGCGTTTCCGATCTGACGCATGGATTCCGTCCATGCGCTCTTGAAAACATAATCGTCGGGGAAGGTCTGTATCCGCGCCGCCTCACGAGCCGTATAATAACGAAAGCTTCCATTGGGAAACGCGATCATATTTTCCCCGCCGGGAACACCGTGCGCGCCAGCTTTAAGGGCCTTCGACGGTTCATCAAGCGCGCTACCGGTATGTCCCGGATAGGGACGCGCGCCATCACGGAATTCATGATTCGGAATATTGTTTCTCGTCCGGGGATCCGGCAATCCGGCAATCGCATCGCGCACTGTTTGATAGCGCAGTCCTTGCGGAGAAAGCAAGGTAAAGTTGCTTCGCAGCGAATCAACCCGCCGAGCAACAGATTGCGGCATAATCGGCCGACTGGCTTTTGCCACCTTGTGAAAATCCCAGTATTCGCCGGTTACCCATTGTTCCCACAGCAGCCTATCGAGATTGTGGGTGGCGCGGGGGAAGTTCCATTCCACGCCGAGATCGGAACGGAATCCGACGATAAACACGCGATGTCGGTGTTGCGGCACCCCGTAGTTCGCCGCATCCAGCAATCGATAAACCACGCGATAGGCAAGCTCTGGATGATGTCCGCTGGTCTGAATTTTTTCCAGTCGCGACAAATGTTCAATCCAGTCCTCCTTTTCACGGCGGATCACTGTGGGAAATGAAAGCTGTAAAATAATGTAATTGAAATAGCTGGCAAAACCTTCCCGAAGTAATCCCTTGACGTTCTCAAACACAAAATAACGCGGACAAAGTTCCCGAACGGCGCGAACCGCCTCAGGGAACATGTCCCGGGAATCCATCCTGCCGCGGGCCTTGCCACCCATCGAGAACGGTTGACACGGCGGACCTCCCGCGACCAGTTCGACCGATTGAACAATGTTGTTATACTCGATGGCCCGGACATCACTTTGGTAAAGGGTCCAATCTTTTGCAAGAGATTGACGATGTTCCATGTTATGGCGAATCGTATCACAAGCCTGGGCATTGAATTCGACCATCGCCAAATGATGACACCCGACTTTTTCAAGTCCAAGCGCCAATCCACCGGCTCCGGTGAACAATTCAACTGATCGGATAGGCAATCTCATAATGGTACTCTCACAGAATCTTATTACCCTTGATAGGATACTATAGTCCTCTTTTTTCAGAATATCAAGCCCGAATATTGTTTTTGTTGGAATTGCTCCATGAATAGAAAACGCCCCAAGCCTAGCGCTATATCCCCCTGTTTCTACTCCCAATTACCCCTCAAATTGAATACATTGAGGATTGGTATTTATGGCTTCAGACTGTATTTTTTATGCAGTGAGTATATTTCCGGATATTGAAGTACTTGTTTTGTGTCACCGGGCGGCTGAAAATGCACCACTGATGGGCACCTCAAAATGCACCACCT
>CALABZ010000415.1 GCA_937888615.1 uncultured Lentisphaeria bacterium
ATTGGGTAAGGATTATATTACTGGCATGGAAATTCAAGATGCCAGGAAGATAACCCCGGAGGCGTTGCTCGAACGCCGTAAGCAAGCGATTATGCTTTTTAAGAAAGGCATGAAGCGCTATGAAATTGCCGCAATAGTTGGAGTGACTGCTTATACGGTTGGACAGTGGATCAAGGCTTGGGAACAAGGAGGTCAAGCCGCATTAAAAGTTAAATCCAATGGTCGTCCCAAAGGTAGCGGCAGAAAACTTTATCCTCATGAGGAAGCAGAAATTAAACGTTGTTTGATAGACAAGTGTCCCGATCAATTGAAATTGCCATTTGCACTATGGACTCGGCAGGCGGTACAGCAGCTCATTAAGCAAAAATTTTCAGTGAATATGACTTTGCAGGGAATTGGGAAATATTTAAAGAACTGGGGTTTTACTCCTCAAAAACCGATTCGCCGTGCTTATGAACGCAATAATGAACGGGTTCGAATATGGTTGGAAGATGAATATCCATCAATAGCCTCCAAAGCCAAGCGTGAGAATGCAGAAATTCACTGGGGAGATGAAACCGGTTTGCGCAGCGATGATGTTAACGGACGCAGTTATGCGCCTAAAGGAAAAACTCCCGTCCAACGGGTGAAAGGAACTCCGGAAAAATTGAATATGATCAGTACTGTTACCAATAGAGGGCAAATGCGGTTTATGTTCTATAAACAAACTATGACGGCTCAGTTGTTGATTAAGTTCATCAAGCGCCTGATCCGAAGTTCTGAGCGTAAAATATTTTTAATATTGGATAATCTGAAAGTACATCACAGTAGTGTTTTAAATGAATGGCTGGCGGAGAACAAAGCTTTTATTGAAGTATTTTACCTTCCGAGTTACAGCCCGGATCTAAATCCTGACGAATTGCTCAACAGTGATTTGAAAAGCAACCTGAGCAAAAAGCCGGAATCGAAGCAAAAAGGTGAATTGGAAAAACATGCAAAGGCACATATGCGTAGTGTTCAGAAACGTCCTCAACACATTATGGGATTTTTTCAAAAGGAGTCAGTCAAATATGCAAGTTAAAATTACAAGTAGTTAAGTTTCGGAGCAATAGGTATTTTTGCTCTTGACATTGACTGATCGTCATGTAAATTAAAATAGAATCCAGGCATATGACAACAACAAATGGAGGTAAAGATGAAACTGCAGCGAATGTTTTTTATGGTCATGGCGATCACGGCAATGTCATTTCAAGCAGTTGCAGGCGACTTCTATGTGTCGCTCTCGACCGGAAACAATAAAAATGCGGGAACAAAAGACGCTCCGCTCAAGAATCTTTGGAAAGCTCTTGAAAATGCTCAAGTCGGCGACGCAATTCACATCGCCGAAGGGAATTATCCCGGCAAAATGAAACGAGGCTGGTTTCTAATGTCGGTACCCGAATCCCTTGTTGGAGGCTATTCTGCCGATTTTTCCCAACACGACCCGTTGAAATACAAAACCATGTTCCAGCCGGGCAATGCAAACAATGACAAAAAGGGCAACGGGCTCGGATTACTGCATATCGAATTTGAAAAATCACCGGCAAAAGCGCCCAAGGGGTTTGATATCGCGATTGACGGGATCATTTTTGATGACGGATTCGCTTCCAGTTACCATGCAGCGAAAGGGAAGCCGGAAGGCTTTGACACCGGGATGTGGCTGGAAGGTCCGGCAAAAAATCCCAAGGACAAATTTCCCAGCGCCAAGCGCTATTCCATTTATTCGGCCACCGCGTCGCGCGGCGAAGGCAACATCACCATCCGCAACTGCACATTCGTCAATGGCTCCAATATGGCAATCTGCCTGAATTGGTATAAGGGTAAAGTCACTACGGTGAATAATGTTTTTTGCAACAATCGTATGATCTCATTGAACGTCTGCTGTTCCAATAACGGCGCCCCGCTGGAGTGGGAATGCGCCAACAATACGGTGCTTTTCACCTGGAGCCGCTTGAACGATCTCGGCGATATGGGTTTCGGAGTGCGTACCAACACCAACGTTAATGCCGATATCCATGACAATATCATCGGGTTGAATGTATTAACCGGCTTCGACAACACCAAGGGCGATCCCAAGAAGAAAACAACCAAACTGGATCGCAACGTTTTCTTCCTGAACCGCGAATCCGATGTGCAAATGACCATCTCGCCTTCCATTGCCAAGGTGCGCGTCGAGGGATTTGAAGATTTGGAGGGCTCCGATGGGATTGAATCGATCAGTGACAACGTTGATCTGAAAGATCCTGCAGTGTTTGCCGGACGAATCAATGCCAAGTATTTGAATGCTTTCCTGTCCATGAAATATTCGGAGAGCACGAAGCTTGACGAAGGCAAGTGCAATGCGCTCCGCAGTGTACTCGGCTTGCCTCAGCAAGGCACGATCACCACGACATGTGATATGTATGCCAACCGCTATCCGATGGAAGACGCGTTAAAACTTTTCGGCGCGATGAAAAATATCGGCGCGCAAATTCCGCAGGTTCAAAAGCAATAAGAGGCCATCTTCTGGTTTTTTCAATTGTTACAATGATGTTTGTTCTACTTGCTAACGGTTGTCAGTCGACACCCGCCGACAAAACTGCACGCGAAAGAAACCGCAATCAAGCTACGGAAAAATTCGGAGACGCCTTGGGAGATTTTATCATTGAATATTGTTTCCCGGATTCAAAATAAAACAAAAACAACAACAAAAGGAAGTCTGTCATGTCGCCACAAAACGTAATCTCGAATTTCAAAACCATCGTGACCAAGAAGTTTTTTTGCTTCGAAGGCAGAGCCGGAAGAGCTGAATTCTGGTTGTTTTTTCTTGCCGTTTTCATCGTGAATACGGGCTTGGGATTCATTCCGAAGCTTGGCGCCTATGCCGCTGGGCTTTGGATGCTGGCGATGCTTTTCCCAATGTTGG
>CALABZ010000416.1 GCA_937888615.1 uncultured Lentisphaeria bacterium
CAGTCGCAGCCGCCCTGTTTCTCCAGAAACTCATAAACCGCCGAGAGCGTTCCATTTCCGGGCCCGCCGGTCAGGATCAGATTTTTCCCGGAGGTTTTCAGGATGCGTTCTTCACGCTTCAACTGCTCCGACGCAATTCCTGCCGCTTTGGCGGTTTGGGTGGCTCCAAGCGCAATCTGCGCTTTTCCCGGCGGTACTTTGTCTTCGGTACAGACCGGAAGCTCGGCTCCCGTCATCTGCTTCAGGTAGGAACGGAGATCGTCCGCGCCCCGCTGAACCTGTCGCGGTGCATTTTCCGGTATGACGATCACATAGTCCGACTTACCGTTTTCGGCCAGGACCAGCTCTTCCGCGCTTGCCGTTATACCGGTGAACAGGAGAGCCGCGCCCAGGCCGTTTGCCGTCATCAATTTACGCAAAAATCTCATTTCTGTTTCCCAATTTCGTTGTTTATCATCGGTTTACTGATCGACTCCGAACCGGATCTGGCTGCTCGGTATTTGATATTTGAGGTTTCTGACACCAAAATCGCAGAACAGGACATTGTAGGTCAGCGAATGCCGGGGCAGGATCGTGGTATTGTCGGCAAAAACCGGGGTGTTACCTTTGCCCGCATCCATGGACATAATGAAGTTGCTAGGCGTTTTCCGGTGGTTGGCCACCACTTGTCCGGCAGAGGCGTTGCTTCCGGTGAGCGAGGAGAGATAGTAGTTCATGCTGTAATCCGCTTCATTCAGGGTTTGGGAACGGACCCAGCCGGAGAACGGACCGCCTCGAACAGCTTCTTCGCAATACAGGATGCCGGTACGTTTCCGGTCCTTGATATATCCGTTCCCATACAGGATCGAAACCCAGTCCGGAAATGGCGTGCTCCACGAGGCAAGCGGGGAGGGGAGGTAGTCATTGTAATCATTGGAATAAATCGAAATGGACGTGCCCAACTGTTTCAGGTTACTGGTGCATGCGGTCTGATGGGCTTTCGCTCGAGCTTTGTTCAGGGCCGGCAGCAGCATAGCGGCAAGTATCGCGATGATAGCGATAACTACCAGCAGCTCTATAAGTGTGAATTTTTTTCTTGTCATTTTTTCGATTCCTCCTTTAATTTTCGTTTTCTTTGTGTCGTTTGTGTAGAACATTTATTGTTATTTTTACCAAGCTCTTTCGGTGGCTTGGTTATCCCTTTACCGTTGTGCTGTTTGGCTCAATGACGGTACTGCCGCGGACAATCAGTTGCGGCGGAACCACATGGTGTCGAAGCGGAACCGAGTCGTCGGCCAGGATTTCCTTGACCAGGCCGAACAGGATTTCCGATGTCCCGGACGCGTTTTCCGAAAAAGTGGTGAGCTGCGGATAAACCGTCTGGCTGAATTCCCGGTTATCGAATCCGATGACCGCCAGATCGCGCGGGATGGAACGCGAATACTTCGCCGCATAAGCGTAAACACCGAGCGCCATGATGTCGTAGGACGCAAAAATACCGGTGATTTCCGGGTCTTTCTCCATCAATTTCTCTACCGCCTCGCAGGAAGCCTCCGTTGCTTCGCGGGTTTCGGGAATTTCCATGATCGTCAGTTGGATGTTCTCATGGGTTCTGGCGTATTCCATGGCGCCCTCGTAACGCTGCCGGAAACAACCATAAGTGTAATTGATCTGGGTGGCGAGCATTCCGATGTGGGTATGGCCGCATTTTTCGGCAAAACAGGCAATTGCTTCATAACCGGCTTTTCTGTTGTCCGAGGTTACATAATGATAACGCTCGTCCGCCTGGTTCAATTTAATGAGGTTGCCGGCGGGGTAATACTGTTTCAACTGCTTCATACTGATGTCGTTGTAGTCCATTACGATGACACAGTCCGGGAAAAATCCGCATTCCGTGAACTGTTCCGGCGAAACAAACAGGTGAAAACAGGTGTAGATCGAACAAAGCGCTTCATTCAGGCACGCCAACACCTGAGCGTAAAAGGGGAAGGACAGCGCTTTCAAGTCCACCAGTACCACCACGTTTTTGTGGAAAAATAAATTTCCGGCGGCTTTAGGATTGATCCGGACGCATTTGCCGCGCTCGCCGTCGACCAGATCCCAGTCCCGCAGCTGGGAGAGAATCCGCTTGATGGTCGCGGGGCAGACGTCGAACGACTTGGAGAGCCGGGAAATCGAGGGCAGGGCATCCTGATAGACCCCGGACTTGATTCCGTCCGCGATTTCCACCGCTAAATTCATAAACTCGTTCTTCGACATCTTGCTTCTCCGCATTAACATAACATGGCTAGCTATGTTATAGATTATACTGCATTCCCCCGCTTTTGTCAACACCGGTTTTTCAAAAAATCCAAAAATTTATTGGCTCGTCGATGGTTTTTGAAGCAAAGGGCATCCTTAATAATAATCGGAAAACTTACCCGGATGGTGCGAATAGGAGCCGATACAGCCTGAATTCCGGATCGCAGAGCGTGTCTAGATCAAAAACGGAGAAGTTCCGAAATTCTTCTTGAGGAGAAATAGGGGATGATATTTCATGGTTTTCGTGAGGTGAGCCCTGCCTCAAATCGACTATAACGTATTTTTTTCGGGTTTTTCTTCAATTTTGGTTTGCTTTTTCGGAATTTACCAGTATCTTAAGCGTCATGTTCTTTCTGGGACATGTAAGACGCTCCGGCATAGCTCAGCGGTAGAGTAGGTGGCTGTTAACCACTTGGTCCCTGGTTCGAATCCAGGTGCCGGAGCCAATTTTTTTGTCCTGATTTCCGCTTCTCCCCAAGTAAACAAACTTTTCTCTATTTTTCGATTCCTGGTCTTTGTCTGTCCATTATCGCGGGGACCATAGCTGATGATTTTCCTTGCTCAGGCAAAGATAAAAATCTGAAAAAAGAATCGGAAATGAATTTGATATTTAAAAATAAAGCTTTATATTAATGACTCAATCCGGGGCATTAGCTCAGCTGGCTAGAGCGATTGGTTCGCAATCAATAGGTCAGGAGTTCGAATCTCCTATGCTCCACCAATTATTTATCGCTCGTGATGAGCGACTTGCATAGCTCCCGAAAACGGGAGTTTTTTTCTTTTCGGGAAAACGTTGCGCCTCTTCTCCGGTTTGTGCTATACACTCCTATTCCGAACAGGTGGTCCAAACCGGAGGAGAACCGTCACTTGACAGGGCCATATGGTGAAATGCTTATCATTTTTGTTTCTGTGGTGAGGCCTTTGCCGAAACTTCTGGCGTCGAACTTTTCCGTGATGCAGAAAGTAAGCTTGCCTTGTTCGATCTTCTGGAGCTTATAGGCAATGGAGGCATGGTGTCCATCTTTGAGCGAACACGATTCACCCGGCTTTATCGTCGCAGACTTTTGAGGTTCGGATAACGACAGCATCAAACCGCATCCGGGGCCGGTTTCCGCATCAACCAGCGTTATCAAGGCATCACTGTTGATCCTCACCTCGGAAATGCCCCACAAGCGCCCGGTTTGTTGAATATAATCAATGGCGCTTTTATACTCCGGTCCGATTGTCCAGTTTGACACCAGAAAGTATTTGTAATTTATCATTTTCTTCTTCGGTTTTGCCCCGGTTGCATGGTCATCGGGGGGCTCGTTCATCGTAACAAATTTTCCGTATAGGGTGAATTTATGGCTTTTCAATGCATCAATACCTGGTGAGGCAACACATTTGGGAAAAATGGTTTGGACTTCTCTGCCGGAGCCGTCTTGTATGAACAGAAGTTCTTTGCCTTCGGGATGACGGCTTTGCAAAGATGTAATGCTTGTTACGCTGAAATGATCGGTCCAACGCATGTTTTTGAGTTCCTGTGGTGCGTCGGACGGATATTCGCGTTCCGCTTTGTCCAGTTGCCAGGTCTGATATTGGGTTCTGAACCACAGCCTCAAATGCTCGCTTCCCTGACTTTTGAAGTTAAACTTAAAGGCGGCCTCCGCTTTGCCGTTGCGCTTGAGCTCGACGATGTGGTGTTTCCCGGTGTCAAGACCGGAGAATTTGCCGCCGGAGCTTGTGGAAATCGTTTGAGGCGGCAGCTTGTCGATGGACACGGTGAACACATCTTTGGGATTGAATGCCCTGCTTTGTTCTTCCGGCGTAATGGTTATGGGATCGATGTAGACAACGCCCTGACTGAAAATTGTCCATGAGCCAAGCAGGCATATGATTGTGGCTAATATCTTTTTCATTCTTTGTACTTGAATTTAAGTTCTTCGAGTATTTGTTGTATTGGTTCTGTGTTTTCGAAGCCGAGCTTGTTTTTCCGGTCGATATACCAATCCAGAACAAGCCGGTGTATTTTTTCAAGTGAATCGGTTTTATGTTTGTCCCACCAGGCATGGGCTTGCTCCTGAGTCTCGAAATGCACGAGGAAATATGTTACGGCGGAAACGGATTTTCCTGCGCCGGTACGACGAGTCCTGTAGGTTGCTTCGACAGGGTCAAGAATGTTGGAGATAATCATCAATACCGGACGCTCGGCATGAGGAGTGTCAGCCGTTCCTTTGGTTTGTGGCAATTTGCGGTTCAAATTATCAATCAGTGCCGGAACGGCCTTTTTACCCATCGCGATAAGTTCCTTCTCGGCCTTTATTTTCTTTTTGGCTTTTTCCAGAACATCCAGAGGCTTTGCATTGTCTGAAGTTGTGGGTTGGAACAATATATTGATTAGCCTTGTGGCGTGAGCATAGTCGGGGGTTTTGAGTTTATCCGCCAATCCGGGAACAGAATATTCCGGAGGGCTTTCGATATCCGTAATGATTGCGTTGACGGCATTTGCAACAAGGCGCTCCATTTGCTCCAACGTGAGATTGTCAGACGGATCCGATACGGTGATCGTGCGCATGCGATTAAGGTGGGCCTGTTCCTTTTCATACTCTTTTTTATTGTATTCGCTTGCCCGGGTCAGCAGCGTTTGGATCTTTTCCTTGATGCTTTGTTCGGGGGGTAATTTTTCATTGCCGAATGGCGATATCCTGACATTGGCTCCCTGGATTTCAAGGCTGCGGTAATCCGTGGGCTCATCCGGTGTCCGTTTTCTGGTCAGAAAGACCAGGTGTGTAGAGAAAGGCGTATACGGCGTCACAAACGAAATTCGCGCGTCCATGAGCTGGAGACGGATCCTTTTGCCGGCGGGGATATCGCCTTTCAAAGTTTGATAAATATAACATTGATAAGTAGTATAAAGCGTTGGGCTCCACAGATCGGTAAGTTGTTTTTCAACGCGCAGGATAACAATCGCATCCGCCTCGTGGATCAGTTTGTCAAGACCAGGGAAGGGGGCAATCATAACCCCACGGAGGTTCGCCGTCCACAAGACAAGCGTAATGCCTAAAAGCCTTGTCATTTTTTTTATCATACTTTCATATACTTCCAAACGGTTTCGATGATATTCTACCTCGTCTTTGTGACTCCTCATTAGTACATTAGCAGTTTTTGTAAATTTGGCAAGAACATCTGAAAGGAAATCCGCTATATTCACAGGAAACACCATGAGGACTTGCGTCCAGTCCGAATTGAAAAGATACAAATAGTATGATATTGTATGTCGGATATCAGGAGGGAACGCGCGATGAAAAAAATTGCTCTGTTTTTAATTACCTCAATCATTTCTTCGTCCGCGGTTTGTCATGGGGTTTTGATTGCATGCTTTCCAGGACTTGATGAACTGATCCACGAAGCGGACGCGATTGTCATTCTACGAGTCGACAGTCACCTTTCAAATTATTGGAATTCAAATTCTTATCGCGTTTATGAGTGCTATATCCACCAGACCCTGAAGGGCGAAATCCCGATTAATCAAAGGGTTCGGCTCCAACTCCTGGATACGCACGGTTCGTCCGTATCGCCTTTTGCCGACGGGTCGACTCATCTTGTATTTTTGGTCAAAAAGCAAACGCCGAATGAGCAGGCGGACTACGGCAACCTCATAATTCAGGGCGCCAATATTCTGGTAGCGCCATTCGACAAGGAGAAAATGCCGGACGGAAAGACCGTCAAGGAAAAAATTCAATCATTGCTGACACGGACTTTGGAATACAATAAAAAACAATATGACAAGGAGCAGGCGTTTCTGCATAAAATGCTTGGGAAAACAAGAACTGTACCTGCAATCCCCCGCGAGGTCAGGGATTATCTGATAAAAGAACTGGGGTTGTCCTCCACTGGCAACCTTGCTCTTGTCGGCAGCTATAAACTTACGGAAAATAGCAAATTCGGACAAAAAGGGGATCAGATCATTCACGTGATTCAGCAGGATTTGTTCGGCGGCCGGTTGTTCTGGTCCTGCCTCGTGAACCTGACCGGAAATAAAATCCAGATTTTATACCGGGCAGGTGAGCCCGACAAATTCGGAGTAATTAAAACCATCCGGGTTCTTCAGAAGACCCAAAGCGGCGCCTCGTCGCCCCCGGTGTAAATTTCTTCGACATAGCACCCGGTCAAAGGCGTCATTGGCGCGTCCAGATCGCACTCGGCGTGTTCGAGAATACGATAGCAAAGCAGTCCGTGCCAGCGTCCGTCCTTCAAACGCACCGGCAACCCGATGGGATGATCGATTCGCCACCACGAATCAAAGTATGGCACCGGAAACTCTCCGACACAGTCGCGCACCATCAGCGGCTTGAGCAAATGTGAGCGATCCGTGGAAAGTTCGTGCAAAAGCATCCTTTCGCGCAAAACGATGGAGCCCCAGACCTCGCCTTTCGAGCTTTTCGTACAGTATTCATTGGCGCAAATGCACGGCGTACCGCCCGCGGTACGGATAATCGCCAGCGGAGTAAGCGGATGAAAATGCGGCAAATCAATAATGGTTTCCCAATTCCTGCCGTTGTCGGCAGAACGGAAGATGCGCAGGCGTTCGGCTTCGAGAGGACCGGCGGCAAAAGGTTTCTCTCCGACTTCGCGCATGACAAAAAGCAGCGAACCGTCAATGTCGCGCATGGCACTGGGCTCCACATAATTGCCGAATGTGCCGCCGATGGAGTAAAAATGCTCCGTATCGGCGATCACCGGCAAATACTCCGCCGCCTTCCACTGTTTTTCAATACAGCGGAAACGCACCAGCCCGCAACCGTTGATTTGAATGGGAGAAGAGCCGGAATTCCGCATTCCGGAAAGCGGCAAAATCAGGTCGTCTCCGTCGGCAATCGCCGTACTCATCGCGCCGCCGCCGAGCAGAAATCCGTCCAGCAGTTCATCGGGACGGTACATTCTACCGGAAACTTCTCTGAAATGTGTGCCGTCATAGGTGTACTGATGAATTTCAACAGCGTAAAATTGTTCTTCTTCCTCCATTCCTTCGAAAACGTCGGAGGATAGCCTGTCATCCGGGAATCCAATCACGGAATTGATTCCGAAACCGGTACCGGCGAAAGGATGCGGCGTGCCGTCGGGCCGCTTCGCCCCGAACGGCACGAAATTGACGATAACCGGATAGCGGGCAAGAAGCATTTTTCGACCGGTTTTCGGATGGACCCCGTGCGAATATCGGGTCAGTTTCTGGATATGACTGTCGGAAATATTGTTGATGTCGTCGAAGATGGCGAGGTCGCTTCCAATCTCCAGATCAACGGCGCGAATGCCGGAATAGCGTATATTCAGTGAGAGCCCGACCTGCGTGGAACTGAGCTGGAATGGGCTGCCGAGCTGATAGACGCCGCGAATGTTTTCGCCCTGCATCTCCGAATGCGCGTGCGCGGTGCGATACTCCGATAATGGATGGGGATAAATTGCCCTGGGAATACTCGTTCATAATAAATTTTCCTTAATGGGTAAAGCTATAAAAATCCGCTTCGCTGAAACGGCAATGGATAAAAAATTTCTGACCTTTTCGAAGCGGAACCTTCCCGCCTTTCCAATTCATTTCCACATCGATTTTGTCACCGTAAAAAAGTTCGCAGTCCTCAAAAGTGAAGCCGGGAATTTCATTGCCGGATTCATCAAGGAGCGCTGCGGCGAAACCGCCTCCGGTTGAGGTAGAGACATTAAAAGAAATGGCTTCTCCGGTGTATTCCAGCGGCCACGATCTCCACTCTTCGGTTTTGGCTCCGGCATAGAGCGAAGTGAACCCGTCAGCTCGCAGTGTATAGCGGATTTTCGCGTGACAATGAAAAAGCCACAATTGCGCATCTTCCGGGGAATAAATAATATTCCAAGCCAGATAATTGGCGCGGTTGCACCAGCGCTCCGGCTCCATGCCGGGTCGAATCCACGCTTCCGGGAACGGACGCAGCATTTTATAGCCGTCCGGGGAAAAGACGAATGTAATATCGGTAGCATTGCCGCGCTCCTCGAAAAATCGCGTCGGAGTCCCGACGAGGATTTGCGGCGCGCGCACATAGGGGGCCAGAAGCGATACGTAAAGGTGTTCACCGGAGCGGTTCATGTCGATCAGGGTGTGATTGCGCCAGTGGATGAAATCGTCGGATTCGGCGCGCGCTACGGCGCGAAGCTGTTCATTGAGATTGGTCTTGTAGACCCGGTAATAGAGAAGGTATTTCTGTTCGGTTACCGAATAAAAAGCGACATTCTGCGAGTCAAAGGAGAAGATCATCTCCTTGTCCATGCCGACGACCGGCTCACTGCCGTATTCCGTCCAGTGAAACCCGTCGGATGAATAAAAGGCGTGAAGCCCGCCGCTGTCGTTGATACCGGCAACGGCTTTGAAGCGTTCCCGTGGCGGACAGGCGGGATTTTTATCGAGGAATGGACAGAAGTTATGAGTTTCCGGACGTCCGAACACAACGGCATTAGCCGGTGCTTTGGAGCCGGGGAAAAGGTTTAATTCCGGCTTTCGCCATGTCAGACCGTTGTCGGAACTGATGGCGATGCCGACATATTCCCCGGGGAATATGTCGGCATCGCCATCAGT
>CALABZ010000417.1 GCA_937888615.1 uncultured Lentisphaeria bacterium
CCCCGCCCGTCGAAACCTACAGCAAAGCACTGGCCGGATTGCTGAAAGACAACCCGCCCGAGCATGAAATCCAGAATCTCCTGCGCGAGAGCATTCACCGCCGCCAGGCGCGCCTCGACAAATTCCGCATCGTCACCCGAATCGGCCCCGCGCTGGGGCTGATCGGCACCCTGGTTCCGATGGGAACCGCGCTGGCGAGTCTTGGTCAGGGCGATCTTTCCGTCATGACCTCCGAACTGGTGGTGGCGTATACGACGACGGTGGTGGGGTTGCTGATCGGCAGTATCTCCTTTCTTATTTATACGGTCCGGCATCGTTTCTGCGAAGACGACGTCCGCAACATGGAATTTCTGACGGAGAAGATGTATCATGAAATTCATGCGTAACTACCGCCAGACCGCCGAAGCCCACGACCCCGGCGACCCGATGGGGGGTGTGGCCAACCTGTTTGACACCGCGGTCATTTTCATCGCGGCGCTATTGCTTGCACTGGTGACGGTTTTCGATGCCAACGACCTCTTCGCCAAGGATTCTTCCATGACCATCGTCAAGAAAAGTTCGAACGGCGAAATGGTTATCATTGAGAAAAACGGCCCGAAAATCCAGGCGGTCCGCATGACCCGCGAAGAAGCCGCCGGCAAGGGAGTCCTGCTCGGCACCGCCTATCAACTGGAAGACGGCTCCATGATCTACGTCCCGGAGGAGTGACCATGCTCCGTTCCCTGGGAATTCTATTGTGCTGCGGCCTGGCGCTTTGCGGTTTCGCCGCGGAGCGTTCGCGAATCGTATTCCTCGGCGGCGGCAACGACTCCGACCTGGCGGCGGAAGCGTTCGCCGACCTGAACCTGCCGGAACAGGTGTCGTTCGAATATTACTGCACCCCCATGACTCCGATGGCGAAAATCCGGGAGCGCGCCCGGAACGCCGATGTCCTGATCATCAATTCACTGGTCCGCGAACTGCGCGAACTGGCCGCGAAAGACATCGACTACTCGAAAACGAAACTCTATGCGCTCTCCTCCCGCCGCCTGCCGAAAAATATCCCGGCCCTCGAACCGCCGGAACTCCAGGCCTACCGCGCCAACCGCCGCCCCGCCAATTTTCATAACATGATCCTCTGGATTGTCAACCGCGAATTCGACCCGTCGGTCAAGTTCGCGCCGCCGCTGACGCTCCCCGAGGTCGGCGTCACCCACCCTGCGGCGGACGGCAAAATCTTCCCGTCCGTGGCGGCCTGCCGGGGATGGAGCCGCCAAAGCGGGCATTTCAACCCGGACAACGGCCTGGTCGCGTTCGCGGTTCACTCGGCCAGCATCAACAAGAACGAAATGGAACTGTTCCGCCACCTGACCGACGAGTTCGAACGACAGGAAGTGAACGTCGTCATCGTCTACGGCGACGAACCACGCATCATCCATGAATTATTGCTGGACAAAACCGGCAAACCAACCGTCGACGCCCTGCTCGCGTTATCGTTCAAATTCAAGTCCGGCCTCGGCGAACCGCTCCGGCTGGCGTTGAAACAGCTCGACATGCCGGTTTTCAACGCGCTCCGGCTCTACCGCCAGACCACGCCGGAATGGCAGGCATCGACGCGCGGCATGAACGACTTCTCGGTAGCGTTCGGGTTCATCGCGCCGGAAATTTCCGGCGCGATCGAACCGTCCCTGCTGTTCGGCACCGACAGCACCGCCGATCCCGCCACCGGCAAAACCGTGCAGACCAGCGAACCGTTCATTGAAAATATCCGTATCACCGCTCAACGGTTGAAAAAATGGATCGGGCTTCGCCAAAAGGCCAACGCGGACAAGCATATCGCCATTTTCATTTACAACGGTTCCGGCGGCAAGCAGAACATCGGCGCCAGCTATCTGAACGTGCCGCGAAGCCTGTGCAATATCGTCCGTGTCCTCGCCCGCGAACAGTACGCGACCGGCGGCCTTGAAGCCCTCGACGAAGACGCCATGACCCGACAACTGCTCAAACACGCCCGCAATATCGGTTCGTGGGCGCCCGGCGAACTGGACGCTTTTCTGACGCAGGCCGACACCGTCCGGCTCCCGCGCGCGAAATATATGGAGTGGTTCGCCCGACTCCCCGAAAAACTCCGCCAAAGCGTGACCGCCGAATGGGGACCGCCGGAAAAATGTCGAATCATGACTTCCGGCAATGACTTCATCCTGCCGATGTTGAAACGCGGCAACCTCGTCATTCTGCCCGAACCCATGCGCGGCTGGCTCGACGATCCGCACAAAATGGTACATTCCGCCACCCTCGCGCCGCCCCATCAATATCTGGCCGTCTACCTCTGGCTCCGCCATGAATTCAAGGCCGACGCGATGGTCCACCTGGGCCGCCACGGTTCCAGCGAATGGCTCCCCGGCAAACAGCTCGGTCTAAGCGCCGAATGCGCCCCGCTGGTCGTGCGCGGCGACATTCCCGAAATTTATCCGTATATTTCCGACGGCATCGGCGAAGGAATCATCGCCAAACGCCGCGCCTCGGCGGTGATGATCGACCATTTGACGCCATTTCTGAAAATCCCGGCGGCGGACCAGATTCTGACCGGACTGCGGCAGAAAATCACCGACCACCAGACCGCCGATCCCGCCGTCAAGGCCCAACGCGAGGACGCCCTGTTCCGCTACGCGGCAGAACACGGCCTGACCGAACGTTTAAAGCTCGATCGCAATGTCCCCGGCTGGCAGGACAAGCTCGAACACTACGCCGAAGAACGGCAGGCCCCTGCCCCGTTTGGCCTCCACAGTTTCGGCAATTCGCCCTCCGGGCCGGAAATCGACGCCATGCTGGAACAGCTCCCGGAGAAGGAACGCGCCGCCGCCCGTCCCCATTTGCAGAATGCCGGCAATGATGAACTGAACGCGCTCCTGCGTGCCTTTTCGGGGCGTTTTATCGAGCCGGGGCCCTCCGGCGATCCCATCCGCAACCCGTCCGCCCTGCCGGTCGGGCGTAACTTTTATTCGTTCGACCCCGCCAAAATCCCGACCCGCGAGGCCATGACCAAAGGCGCAAAACTCGCCGATGAACTGCTGGCCCGCGAACTTGAGAAAAACAAACGCTACCCGTCCAAGGTCGCCGTCATCCTCTGGGCCGGTGAAACCACCCGGACCGACGGCGTCAACGAAGCGATGGCGCTGGCACTGATGGGGATGCGTCTGCAATACGATTCGAACGACCGCGTGAAAGGCGTCGTCCCCATTCCCGGCGCACAGCTCGGGCGGCCGCGAATCGACGTGTTGATCACCACCTCCGGGGCTTATCGTGACCAGTTCGGCGACCTGATCCGGCTGTTGGACCGCGCCCAGCGGCAGGCCTCGCGCCTGACCGACGCGGAAAACTTCATCCGCC
>CALABZ010000418.1 GCA_937888615.1 uncultured Lentisphaeria bacterium
CAGGTTATCAAGCATTAATTCTATAAATTCCTTTAATTATTAACGGAATCAGGATAAAGCTTCCGCAGGAATATTCAATGGTGTTTCGCTGATTTTCCGCCGATATTTTCGGATTATTGACGAGCCCGGTGATTCTCGGTACAAGCGTGGGAAGGAGCTTGGCCAGATATTCGCGCCGGGTGAAATCCGGCGGCAGGACGATTTCGTCAACCGTCAGCGCGTCAAGCAGTTTCCCGGTCCCGGCAGTATAATCTTTGAGCCCGCGGATGAAAACAAGTCTGGCAATCCGGTCGATCCCACGCGAACGTAAAAGATACGACATCGCCGAAGCCGCCTCGTAGGACGGCGCATTGATCACGACCGCTTCGTCGCCGCCACCCCCGACGATCGCCAGCACCGGAACATTCGAGTTGCCGCCGTGCATCACAATGACCGTCGGCGGCTGCGACAGCACCTGGATGTGCCAGAATCCCGCCGTCACCAGGACCACTGCCGCCCCGCCAAGAATAAACGCCCGGCGGCGCACTCCCAACAGGACCGTCAGCCCCGCGAAAAAGATAAACAACGACCATAACGGCGGTTGCACACACCGTATATTGCCCGCGAATTCATAGAAGAAATCGCAAATCCCCCGCATCAACTCCAGAATGAATTCGACCGCATACGCCGCCTGCGGCAATATCGCCGTCAACGCCGCCAACGGATAAAGCAGCCAGACCAGCGGCAGCAGCAGCAAGTTCGCTGCCACCGAAAACGGCACGTAAATCCCCTGATAGTACAACGCAATCGCGCTCCCCGCCAGCCATGCGGTGGCACAGCCGCAGAGCGCGCCGCAAAACCGGGGGCCGTATCGGGCGGTCAGGCGGTCGCGGAGGGTCCGGTACGCAGGCGGAATCCAGCGGCGGCGCTCAAAAGTAATGTCATTGATCCGGGACACGATCCCGGCGGACAGGATCAGGAACCCCACCGTGATAAAGGAATATTGGAATCCCATGTCAAAGAGGTATCCCGGCTGGAACAACAACAGCAGCGAAGCCGCCGCGAGCACCAGATTCAGCCCCGGCGTTTTCAACAGGGCTCCCCGACAAATACACCATACGGCGATCATGGTAAAGGCGCGGACCGACGGAGCGTTCATGCCTGTTGCCAACACATACAGCAGAACCACCGGCGGAATCAACCAGTAACGCCATCGGAACGGCACGCCGCGCAAAAGCAATCCCACCAACAGTGCCACGATCCCCACATGAAGCCCGCTGACGGTGAAAATATGGACGGTGCCGCTAAAGATGAAGCTCCGCCGCGCTTCACGGTCCACCCCCTGCGGACAGCCGAAAAGCAATGCGGCGATCATGCCTTTGTTTTCATCGTCGCGTATCGGAGCGGTAACGACGGCGAGAATGCGTTCGCGTCCGCGCAAGATCAGTCGGTATCCGCGTTGCAGGAAATTCAGTTCACCGTCGCACGCCTCGCGCCCTGAGGCGTAGAAAATTCGCCGGATGCCGCGGTTTTCCAGATAAGCGCCATAATCGAAACCGAGGACTTCGCGACGCTCCTGCTTCAACGATACCGAATCCGGGTACACGACGGTCGAGCGGTACAGGCACTCCTGCCCAGGACGACGGAAAGTTCCGGGCAGCACCAGAAAGTCGCCGTAAAACGGAGCCGCTTCCTCGGCGCGGACCATGATTTTGCCGGAAACCGGGGTGAATGCTTTTTCACCGTTCAGCTTGAGCGCGAGCAGTTCCGCCCGGAAAAAAGTGGGGGGCGGCAGCCACGGCAGTTTTTTGCCGCCATACGCGGTGTCGGTGACACGGACGAGGATTTCGGCGGCGGCGTCGCGTCCGTCAAGTTTATGCAGATAGGATGACGACGGTTCATGGGAGGCAAACCAAACCGAGATCACGGTAGCCGCCGCCGCGACCGCAAACGCCAATGCCCGGCGCTTCGAAACAATCCAAAAGATCAGCAGAAACAGCACCGGCACGGCGGGCAGACAAACGATGGCGCAAACAATCCCCGCCAGAATGAACAGCGCCGGATAAAAACGAAATAACGGTTGCGTCCGTCGGCAAAGCTCAGCGGTACTTTTGCGCCAGTTCGCGAAGTGTTTCATAAAATTCATAAGGCACCCGGAGACCGCCGCCGCCCGTACCCATGCGGGTTTCGCTGTAGGCGGCGCCGTGGTAATCCGAACCGCCGGACATGGCCAACTCGAATTCAGCAGCGTAGTTACGCAACATTTCGGTCTGTTCCGCATTGAAACTGGTGTAATAGACTTCGATGGCGTCAATTCCGGCGTGTTTCAGGTATTTAAGGGCTTTACGGCACCAGTGGTATTCGTTGGGCTGGCGGAAAATCGGATGCGCCCACACCGCCACGCCGCCGGCATGATGAATCTGACAGATGGCTTCAACGGGTGTAGTGAGGGCTCGCGGGGCGTAGGCGGGACGTCCTTTTTTCAGGAGTTTGTCAAAAACGTCCTGCAAAACCTGGAACTCGTCGTATTTCTCCAGCAGAATCCGGGCGATATGCGGACGCCCGACCACGTCGCCGCCGGCAATCGCGGCGACTTCGTCCAACGTGATATCATAGCCGCGGGCCTGAAGTTTGGTGATGATTTTTTCGTTGCGTTCATGCCGTTTATGGCAGATATCGTTGAGAAATGCGTTCAGTTCCGGCGAATGATGATCGATGAAAAGCCCGACGATATGGACTTCGCGACGGTCAAACGCGGTCGAGATTTCAACTCCCGGCACCGCGATGACGTTCCGACCGGTAGCGGCCTGGAGAAACGCATCCACGCCGGCCACGGTGTCGTGGTCGGTCAATGCCGCCGCCGCCAGATGCAACTCTTCCGCCATGTCAATCAGTTCGGCGGGAGTCAGACTGCCGTCCGACGCGGTACTGTGAATATGCAGGTCGATTAACGGTTTTTCCATAAAATAACTCCTGAACTTCCTAATTTAGTGCGTCTATGCGAAATTACCATTGAAATATCACTTTTTTATGCTATATTAGTCAGCTAAATCCTGAATATCAGGCAATTTACCAGAGGTGAGATATGGCAAAGACCCGGACCCCTAAGACAACAAAGCAGACAAGTGCCAATAAAAAATATTACGACCTGCTGATGCAGGCACGCAACCAGCTCACCGGCAGGATGCAAATACGTCTGGAAGGGGCATTGAATTCGGATAATCTGGACAAGCGCGGCGTCACCACCCACATGGCCGATGTCAGCAGCGACAGTTCCCGCAATGAGTTCGAACTCCAGCTCCTGACCGAAGACGGCAATGTCCTCGAAATGATCGACCAGGCACTTGATCGTCTGGAAGAAGGCGAATACGGCTTCTGCCTGGACTGCGGGCAGGCCATTTCCGAAGCCCGTCTTGAATTCCGTCCTTACGCCATGTATTGCACGACCTGCAAATCCATTCGCGAAAAAAACAACGGACGCAATCCCCATGCTGAGTAACCTGATCCAGAAAGATCTGCCGGTGAACCCGCGCGAACGCCACATCATCGCCTGGGCCGCCGGATTCGGCGCCATTATGCTGATCATCGATCAATTGACCAAAGTTCTGGCCGCACATTACCTTCGCGGCTCCCATATCAGCATCATCCCGAATTTCTTCGATCTCGTTTATGTGACCAACAAAGGCGCCGCCTGGGGCATCCTGCAGGGCAAAGTCTGGCTGCTGCTGATCATCGGCATCGCGGTGGCGGCGGCGGCGCTCTGTTTCATGCGCTGGCTGACCGAGGGCAAAACCGAGCGCTACTGGGCGCTATTCCTTATCCTCAGCGGCATCGTCGGCAATTCCATCGACCGCATCTGGCGGGGCGAAGTCATCGACTTCCTCGATTTTTATTACAAAAACAGTCACTGGCCCGCGTTCAACGTCGCGGACACGGCCATCTGTGTCGGACTGGGCATCTACTTCCTCTCGGTCCTGATTCATCCCTCCCATGACAAACAGAAGGGACGGCACGAAACCGCCGCCGCGCCCGCGTCGGGCGATGAATAAGATTCTGGTCATCTGCGGCCCTACCGCGTCCGGAAAAAGCGACCTCGCTTTGCGAATCGCCACCGAAACGGGCGGCGAAATCATTTCCGCCGACTCCATGCAGTTGTACAAAGGACTCGATATCGGCACGGCCAAGCCGTCCGAGGACGAACGGCGGCGCGTACCACATCACCTGATTGATGTGTTCGATTTTTCGAAACGGGTGGATGTCTATGTTTTTCTGGAATTGGCGGAACAGGCCATCCGCGAAATCCATTCGCGGGGACGACTGCCGGTGATCGCGGGCGGAACCGGCATGTACATCCGGGCGCTGTTGTACGGACTGGACCCCCTGCCCGGCAATCGCGAACTCCGCGCCGAGCTTGACCGGCTTTATGATCACGACGAGGGGTTCGTCCGGCTGAAAGAACTCATGCGCGAAAAATCACCGGACGACTACGAACGCTGGCACAACCATCGCCGCAAGTTGATCCGCGCCCTCGAAGTCCATACCCTCACCGGACAGTCCATCACCACACTGCAAACTCTGCACCGTCCCCAACTGCGCTATGACGCCACCGTCTGGAATCTGGTCCGGGACCGTGAAGAACTGAAACAGCGCATCGTCCTGCGCACGGACCTGATGCTGGAAGCGGGCTGGGTAGAGGAAGCCCGCACCGCCATTGCGAGGGGACTTCTCGAAGCACCGACCGCCTGGCAGGCGCTCGGCTACAGCATTATCGGCGAACACCTGGACGGCAAAATCGATTATGAAACGATGCGCCAGCGAATCATCACCGCCACCTGGCAGTTTGCACGCCGCCAGATCACCTGGTTCAAACACCAGCACCCGGAAGCGGTCGTTCAACCCCATCCATGGGACCATCTGCATTTTTGACTGAGCCCGCCAATGAGTCTTTGGCAGGCGGAACAGTGATGACCCGGATACCCTGTGCCCGAATGGCGTTCAACAATACGCGATTGCGGGGGCTTTCGGTGGTGATCAGAATATCAATGTCTTTCCACGGGGCCAGGTGGCAGTACCCCTGCTCCCGGAATTTGTTCTGATCCGCCAGCACAATAACGGTCCGAGCGTGTTTGATCATGGTGCGCTGAACTCCGACGGCGTTGTCATCGGTTTCGATCAGACCGTATTCGTCGAGTCCGGGCACACTGGTGATCAGGAAATCGGCCCGATAACCCGCCGCGCCCAGTTCCGCCTTGTAACCGGTCAGCATGTTGCCCTGGCGGTCAAGTGTGCCGCCGGTCAGGATGATTTCCGGGCCTGCCGCCCCCGGGAAACGCTGGTTCAACAGTTCCGCCAACGTCACCGAATCGGTGATAAAAGTACCGCTGGAAATGAATTTACCAAGAAACAATGTGGTAGAACCACTATGGACAAAGGTGACAGAATCCGGTTTCAGGAATTCCAGTGCCTTGCGGGCCAGTTGTTCTTTTTCATGCGACTGCCATTGTTTGCGCAGCAGGAAGGGAATGGCGATATTGGGATTGCTGGACACCGCCTTCAACCCACCGTGAAAACGCACCGCACTGCCCGAATGCGCGATCATATTGAAAATCCGTCGCACCGTTGCCTCGCTGACTCCCAGCAGGGCGCAGGCCTCCGCAGTACCGATGGTTTCGTGACTGTCGAGGTATTGGAGTATTTTTACGGCCTGTTCTTTTTTCATGCTTTGCCTTCCTGGTGTACTATAACTTTTTCCAATCACAAATCAATCATCAAAATGAATATTCAATCAAAAATATTGAATGAAATCAGAATTATTGCTTCTATTTTTGCGGCAATGATTGATTTATGATCGTTTCCGGTTATCTTTATGAGGTAAAAGGAGCAGGACTCTATGGAAAAGAACACGATTGGAATCAACGCCCACCGCGGGATACCCGCCATTTACCCGGAAAACAGCCTCATATCATTTGAACAGGCAGCGAAATTGCCGGTGGACGCCATCGAATTCGACGTCCACCTGACCTGGGACAAAGAAATGGTGGTCACCCACGACGACCAGATCAACCGCTGCAGCAACGGACGCGGGCTTGTCCGCGATTTCACGCTCGAAGAACTTCGCCAGTTCGATTTCGGCGCCTGGAAAAGCCCGGAATTTGCAGAAACCCGGATTCCGACACTGGCCGAAACCATCGAAACCATCCATGCCGTCACCCCCCGGATGCGGCTGTTGATTGAAATCAAGGAGGGGGATATCGAATGCGCCGCCGCCGTCCTGAAATTCGTACAAGACCGTGGATTACTGGAGCAGAGTATGTTGTCGAGTTTTCACTACAATGTGTTGAAATTTCTACGGCAGACCGAGCCGGCGGTGAAACTCCATGGCAACGACGCCACTGCGGAGGGCGATCCCGACGGCGTATCGGCATTGATCGACAGCATCGGGATTCAGGCCGGATTCGCCACCCCCGAACGCATCAATTATTACAAAGGAAAAGGGATCAAGGTCGATTCCTGGGTAATCAATGACGAAGAAGCCTTGAAGCAAGCCATCGCCAACGGCACCGAAAGCGTCACCACCAACGTGCCGGACCTGTTGTGCCGGTGGCTGGGCCGCTAGTATGAAATTTAAAAATTTTCGCCACCGGGTGCTACCCGGACGCGGTCCAGCAGTCAGGCGCAGGAAAACATATCCGCCCTGGTCTTTCGACGAGAGCAAAGATCAGTGGTATCTCCCTGAATAAAAAAGAGATAATTATAATTCAACTATAAAAGAAGAAAAAAAAGGACCAGACACGATGAATACGATTGCCGTACCCGCCGGACTTGAAACCGAATGCTTTGTCATGGAACGGGGCGCGATCCGTCATACCCCGGAGGTTATCCGTCAATTATGGAGCGAACACCCCGTCTGGCCGGTGGCCGATGAAAACACATGGGGCGCGGCAGGCGCGGAGCTGACCACCGCCTTGAAAATGGCCGGTCTGACGATGCTGACTCCTTTCATTTTTCCGGGAAAACCGATTTTGCATGCGGAAATTGAACATTCGCACACCTTGACAAAGGCGATGCCGGAGAACTGCGTTCCGATAGCGGTCGGCAGCGGAACGGTCAATGATCTGGTCAAATACGCCGCCGGACTGAAGGGGGTTCGTTATGCGGTGATTCCGACCGCGCCGTCAGTGGACGGCTACACGTCATTCGGGGCGGCGCTGGCCGTGGATGGGTTCAAAAAAACCATGCCCTGCCCCGCGCCGCTGGCAATTATTACCGATCCCGGCATACTCGAAACGGCCCCGGTCGAAATGTTCGCCGCCGGTTACGCCGACCTGATGGCCAAAATTCCAGCGGGCGCGGACTGGATCGTCGCCGATTATCTGGGACAGGCACCGATCCGGACGGACGTATGGGCGATGATTCAGGAACCGCTGCGGGGCTGGCTGGAAGTCCCCGCCGAAATCGATCGGGTATTCATGGGGTTGGCGGCCACCGGTTACGCCATGCAGATGTGCCGCGATTCGCGCCCGGCCTCGGGCGCCGAACATCTGCTCAGCCATATATGGGAGATGGAAGGATTCGAGGCGTCGCACGGATTCAAGGTGGCGGTGGCCAGCGTCGGGATTACGGCTCTCTACGAGAAACTGTTGGCATTCGATGCCGACACCCTGTGCCGAATGGCGTCGCCGGGAACGGAACGACGGGTTCGCGAACAGGAAATCGCCCGGCTGCTGGTCCGTGATTGTTACGGGAATTCGGTTCGCGAGGTCGCACTCGGCAAATTTTTGGAGGACGATGCGCTCGCCGCACGACGGCAGACCATCTATGACAGTTGGGATTCGCTGCGGCGACAGATCGCCGGACAGCTTTATCCGCTTCCTGAACTGAAAACGATGCTCCGTTCGGTAGGGGCTCCAGTCGATCCGGCTGACATCGGGTTGTCCCAGGAACAGTTTGCCGGAGCATTTGCCCGGGCGCAGTTGATCCGCAACCGTTACACGGTGCTGGACCTCGTTTATGAGCTGGGTTTACCGCTTGAGAAGCTGGCCGCTGAGATTTGTCAGGGCAAAATCAGGTAAACGGCGAGATACTGGCAGAGTGCCCCGCCAAGCACAAATAAATGCCATCCGGCATGGGCGAACGCGCGTTTGCGGGCGTAAAAAATAACGCCGAGGCTGTAAACCACACCTCCGGCCAGGATCAGCGTCAGCGCGGCGGCGGAAAGACCACGCAGCATATCCGGCAGGATCACCAGACCGGACCATCCGGTCAGCAGGTAAAGTGCGATCGAGAGTTTTTCGAAACGCCCGGTGAAAAATGTCTTGAAAACCAGTCCCGCAAGCGCGAAAACCCAGACCAATACCAGAATGAAATTACCGGCCGTACTGTTGACCGCCAATATCAGAACCGGAGTGTAAGTGCCCGCGATCAGCAGGTAAATCGCCGAATGGTCAAGCTTGCGGCACAGGGCCTTTCGGACGGGATCGCAAACGGTATGGTAAACAGCGGAAGCCGCCAGCATAAAAATCAATGTCAGACCGTAAAGCCCCACCGCCAATTGCGCGTTCAATCCCAACGGGGCGGCGCGAACGACCAACAGAATCGCGGCGGGTACTGCGATCAGGACGCCGATTCCGTGGGTGGCGGCGTTGGCGATTTCCTCGCCGCGAGTATAATGGTGCGCATGGGATTTCGGGCTCAAAACTTCAGGCTCTCTTCGGGTTGCTTCTTTTCGGAGGGCGGGTAAAGGGATATGTATTCTTCCACCGCGACGCCATTCTGGGTGAAAATGCGGACCAGTTTTTCAGAGAAGGGAACGGGTTTGTCGGTTTCGCGGAGAATGATCCGGTTATAGTTCTTTTTCAGGTATTTGATCAGGGAATCGACATTTTCGAACCGGGGGCCATTCTTGATATAAAAAGCATCCACATTACCGTCAATAAAGACGACGGGAGTGGTTTCCGGCTCCAATTCTTCGATGGATGTCTCCTGCTGGCGGCATCCGGCGAGCATCACAGCCAGGCACGTTAATAACAGAATATGGGTAAATTTCATATGTCCTCCGGTTTCGGGAATATAGCTCCTCATCCGGTTGTTGTCAATATTGATTTGAAAACCACCGCTCCGAATGTTATAGTAAAGTCAGTTTCTCAAATAACTGAGGAGCATAGACAAACAACCCCAAGGAAGAGGTAGCATCATGAAAAAATTGACAATCATGTTGTTGGCAGTGGTGGGAGCAGCGATTCTGATGACCGGTTGCGGCAAAGAAAAGACGGACCAGCAGAAACTTCAGGACGCCAAAACGACGATCGAACAAAAAGCCGATCAGGCCGGCAAAGACATCAAAAAAGATGCCGAACAGGCCAAGAAAGATCTCACCAAAATGGGCGACAAGCTCACGAAATAAGTTCCTTCGGAATTTTAAGCCCGGCAGGCCCCTGCCGGGCTCTTTACCCGCATAAGCGCCGCCATGTTATCGACCATGTTCGATATGGTTTTTAAAATCAAAGCGTTTATTCGGAGTTCAAGTGTTTTTGCTGCAAGAATATACCACTCTGCCAAACCATTCTCAAGCTGCGAATTATTGAAAAACCAGCAGAATGCGGTCGATGAAAATATGCCGGATCGCCGGATTGGGGACCGGAGCCAAATAGATGTACTGCCCTTTCGCAAGCTTCCCGGTGCCCAGCTTCAGCCATTGGTACTGTTCCGGCAGTTGGTTCGCACTCCAGGACGCCCGTGGCCATTTTTCCTGAGGTTGAGTCGACATCAGCAAAGCCGGGGCCTCTGATTGCTTATCCGCTTTCGCTTCTTTGCGGAGCCGGACATAAACCGTCACGGCCGGAGCATGCAAAAACCAGCTCATCACCGAATCCCACCGGGGATTGAATTGAACCGCCCAACCCGACTGATCACCATTCAACCTGACGGCAATGCCGGATGTGGTATTACCGTCTTTCACCACCTGGGTACCCTTATCCTTATAATAGACCTTGAGATCATCGCTTCTCAAGTCCAACATGGGAAGATGTCCGCCGTATTCCTCCGTGATCCGCGGAAAGTGCCCATTTATTTTGCGCCGTGCGGCAAAAACCGGATTTCTTCGCATCGCCATAGAAAAATATTCGCGGGAGAAAAAAGGCGGCGTGTAACAGATATCGATGTCGGGCAACGTTGCCTGCGGGTTGTCCGGCACGAAAGTCTCCGTCGGACTCCAGAACCGAACTCCGAATTGATCTTCCAGCAGCGTGTAAGCCGCATAGAGCGTTCCTCGCAGGTAATTCGCGTTGCCCAGGTTATTATACTCAATTAACAGGACTTTTTTTGCGGCGTGACTTGAAAAATGTGTGCGGCACCTGTAACTTCACATTGATAACGTTTTATTTGGGAGCTTGTGTATTCATGCTTACTGAATCGGAACTGCTCATTCAGCAAAGTATCGCCGCCTGGCTGGAAGCCAACGATTTCCAGTCTCATTATTCGGTCCTGGTCAGTTTGATGGAGTTGCGGGACTGTACCGGCATCGGCGATCTGGCCGTGCTCTGGACCATGGCGGAAATCGTTGCCGCCGCCAATCGCGATGAACCCGGGAAGTTGAACAAGGAACTGCGCGAAAAAATCGACGGCGTAACTTTTCCGCAACCGATTCCACATCTGCTGATTGCGGAGCTCCATCGCGCAGGCAAGTTTTCCGAATTCAGGGAATTGATGGCAAAAAGCGGTCATACGCTTGATTCGCTGGTCGAACGCCTTAGAACCCCCGTCCGCGATATTGCCGAGCCGGAACACCCCTCGCCTGATGAGGCAATGGGTTATTTCCGCGAAAGACAACCGGCTCCGCCGGAATGGACATTGAGCCGTACCGCCAAAACGGAATACCTGAAATATGCTTCCAGCCTGCTTTCCCATGAGGATTGGGACTTGGCGGAAGCCGCCGCCGGTTCCGTCGGTTATGGTTATCCGAACGGCATTTACGACCTGATGAAGCGCATCCTGGCTCTGTACGGCAAGACCGTGATCCCGATCATGCTGAAATCGTCTTCGCCCAGCGTCCGCGCCGCCATTGTCTGGCCCGGAGCCAACCGGGAATCGGTGTGGTCTCTCCTTCACGACCCGGATTCACTGGTCCGCGCCCTGGCCGTCAACGCCATTACCCGCGATCTGGCGAAAAATCCGTATACCGGCGACCCCATCCAGTTGGCGGCGCGCATCAACCGCGAAGCCCATCAGGTCGGCGACGTCAACTATGCGGATCAGTTGAATTACCTGTATTTGCTTGCCGTGAGATTCAAGCATTATCTCCGCTATATTTATCCGGCCCGGAATATGCCGGTGCCGCATGGCATGCGTATCGCTTTTTCGATTCTCTACTTCGTGATTTCGGCGGTGGCGCTTTATTTCTTCGACCGCGCCGCCATCCAGATCGGAATGACCGAACCGACACGAATGGTACTGGGGGGAATCGTTGGGTTCTGCCTGCTCGGCTTCATCTGGAAACAATGGTGCCGGGAGTATGGCAAGGAGAAAAAAATGTTGGAGGCCTCTGGACGTTACTGGCCCGGAGCGCCCCAATTCTGTAAAATGCTGGAGGGCCAGTCCGGGCTGGCCGACAATGATTATTTTGCGGCAGTCGTGATCTTCGGCACCTCAGAAGGACTGGAAAGTTATGTCATAGACGACAACCGCCGTGTCATATCCCATATTACCCCGGACGGACAGAATCGGAAAAAAGGATTCAACCAAAGCCAGATTCAAGCATGGCAGGGCCTGAAACATCAATTCCATCTTTACCGCAATTACATGTTGCAGATGCGTCATTGCGGGTTGCCGCGACAAGATTATGTGATTATCAATGCGTTTTACTACCGTTCCGGCGGGCTCCGCCCGCTGATCATGACCATCGAAGAAAAAATCGAAGGTGAGAGCCTTGCCCACGGTATTTTTCGGGAAGCCCTGCCGGAACTGCTCCAGGGCCCCGCTTCTTACAAAAAATAAAAAACGTCCCGGCGGCAAATCCGGGACGTTCGGTTACATGGTATTTTTCGGCGTCTATTCTTCCTCGCGACGGCGGGAATGATTTCCCCACCAGACGGCTCCAATCCCGATGGCGATAACGACGCCGACCAGAATAATCGCAGTCTTGTTTTCCAAAATGGTGTCCAAAACCGGTTGCGGTTCGGGCTTCTGTTCTTTCAAGGTCATGCCCTCGACCTTTTCCGTCTCCCGGGCGGCGTCGGCCGAACGGTTGCGGATCTTGTCGATCGCTTCCGCGTACTCGGTACTGCCGGTCTGTTCCTTGATAAATTCGCGCAGTTTGGCGTTGTCGCAGACCAGACCGCTACAGCCGGGACCATGTTTTTTGATCAGTTCGGTGTGGACGCCGGCGATTTGCTTGATTGCAGCAGCATCGGCCTGCCACAATCCCTTGCGAATAGTCTCCAGCATGACGGCGGTCATTTCCTGAAGCGCATAAGGATTTTTCTCCTCGAAATATGCCCGCATATCCAGTTTGTGGACATCGTCGATGAATACCTTCTTGTATTCTTCCCACAGATGATCTTTGAGCATGTCGGGTTTCATGACCTCCCACCCGTAGGTGTTGTGGAATACTTCGGCGAAGGTGGCGGCTCCGCTTGGCCCTTCCTCCATCATCTCCTTCAGGTATTTCGGGTTGAGAACGGTGGTGCGGGCCTCGACCATGGCGGCCTGTCCGGCCTCCTGGATACGGGCGCGCCCCGGAGTGCGGAGGTCGTTGAAATAAGCGTCGGGCTCTTTGCCGGTGACATGGCGGACGGTCAGGTTGATCCCACCCATGAACTCATACACGTGGTCCAGCGACAACGGTCCCCAGGTATTGGACGAACGCGAATGCACCACGGTATCGGTATTCTGGAGTGCCGCCTTGAATACGCCGGGAACATGTTCGCCCCAGTTATCATCGGTATAAAGCGCCCCCATGTTGTTCAGGTAACGCTCGGCGATATCTTTCGTGTCCTCCCAGCGGTCACCGGCCTGAACCATGCCGGTAATGCCGGTACCGAATCCGCCGTTGAGTCCTCCGAAAATACGGGCATTGGCGAGTTTCCGGGCCTGTTCGGGAGACAATCCTTCCTCAATCATAACTTTGGTGGCGGCATTGGAGCCCTCCACCACGTAATTGACGAATTCACATTTGGGGGCTTCCGCGGCGAGTTTCACCGCTTTGTCGATCAGCCGCATCCGGCTGGTGGCGGCGCCGCGGAACTGCCCGGACGTCTGCACCACCACATCAATGCGCGGGCGCTTGAGGACATTATTCGGAATCAGTCTGACATCCAGCACCCGGCCGCGGGAATCCCAGACCGGCTCGACGCCGAGCAGGAAAAAGATTTCGCCGATGCTGGTCCCCTGAGTGCGGATGAATTCGCCGCCCCACAGTGAGAATGCGACTTTTTTCGGGTAATCGCCGGTATTCTTGATCTTTTCGGCGATCAGGGCCTCGGCCAGTTTTTTGCCGACGGCGTAACTCTCGCGAGTCGGAGTCCGTTCGGGGTCGATGCCGTACAAATTGCGTCCGGTCGGACTCCGACTCGCGAGAGTT
>CALABZ010000419.1 GCA_937888615.1 uncultured Lentisphaeria bacterium
ATCAGTTCCGCTTCCGGCGTGCTGTCCGGACAGCACGCCGGAAGCGGAACTGATTACAGATATCTGCATTCCTTTGAAGTAAACCGTCAACGGGTTCCAACGCCGGCGGACTATCCATCCTACCGGCGTTGCATCCCGAGCAGGACGCGCTGCAACGGAACCCAGCCGCGATAACGCAACGGGCCGCTTCCGGGCGGAACGGACAGATTGACGATATTCGAAAAAGCGTCAATTCTAACTTTGTCCCAGGCATGGATGACGTTGCCGTCGGCAAGCGACAGGCCGACATGCCCCCAGTTGCGCAACTCTCCGTTCAGCAAACCTTCCCAGTCGTAAAAGACCAGAGAACCTTCGGGCGGCGGCGCATTGATATTGCCGGCTTCGTAGATATCGGCGGATTCGGCGGCGGTATCGCCGCCGAACAGTTCCAATTGATTCGCCTGCTCCAGCGCGTCTTCCACAAAGGCCAGACATTGGCCGCGATACCCGGTTTGCCCCAGGCGTTGTTCGGCCCACCGGCAGGCGCGCCCGGCGATTTCCTTGATTTCTTCTGGCGGCGGAACGTTGGGGTCTTCCTGACTTACTCTCCGGGCATCGACATGCCGGACGCAGGAATGGCAGACCGGACTGAAATGCTTCTGCCAAAAGCGACATACCGGCCGGTTGGCCGATTCGAAATCCACTCCGATTCGGGGAACTCCCTGCTGTTCGCCCCATTCGACGATCCGCCGAAGCAACGCGGCGGCAATACCCCGATTTCGGAACTGCGGGCGAAGATAGACTCCGTTGATACTGAATGTCGTCGGTCCGCCGATAATTGCGGCAACTCCGTCTGCATCCATCCGGGCCATCATATATCCGGCCGGATAGCCGTGACAATACGCCATCAGAATCTGTTGCCGGGGATCATCCATAACCGACTCGACATCAGGGGCTTTCAATATCGAAAGCAGGACGGGTGCGGCGGACAGCGACTGTTGAAGCTCGTGCCGCATTTGAATCCATGCCGCAACATCCTTTGGGCGATGCGCCGGAATAATCTCCAATCCGGGAATTTCCGGACCCCGTGACGGCTTGGAACAGAGTACCGCGTCAATCACCTCCATTCCGAACCCTTGGCGGAACCAGTAATCCTGCAGTTCCCCGTCATGGGCCAGGATCGATATGGCTTGGACATGATTCCCGGCGGTGACCCACGATTCGGCCAAATACTCATACATCAGGGCGTAAACATTGATGCGGTCCGTTCCCCCGGAGGCATGAGCCCATTCCAGGATATAAACACCGTCATGGGGTCCCCTGAAGTTCTTCAGCCCGGAAATTCCGGCCATATAGCCGCAAACCGTATTATTGTTCCCGATGGCCACACATGCCGGGAATTTCGCCGTTAACTCGGCAAGGCGCGGCTGAATTCGCTCAACAATCTCCGCAGACGACGCCAACGCCGGAACCTTATTCCGTTCTTTTTCATAATTGGCGATAAACAGCTGTATGGCCGGAACCAAGTGTTCCGGACGAAAAGATGTGATTTGATATTCCGACATGGCTACCCTGTAATGAGATACCGTAATATACTTTGCGAGCGGACGAATACAAGCCAATCAACGGTGATATGGGCTTTCCGGCGAAGTGTTCTGGGATGGAGATTCCGTTGGAAAGATTCAGTATGCCTACATGCCCGGGGAATTTGTTTTCGAAGCCGGACCGGAAGGTGAACATGAACTGGCAGTCCTCCTTGACAACCGTCACAATCAGGTGTTTCCGCCCAACTTCGATTTTTACGGATACGGCGGCATCTATGGAAGCGTCTTCGCTGGTATGATTCCTCTTATGACAATATTTCTACCGTTGACCGGATCAAACCGGTATTGCGGAAACTTTCAGCGGAGCTGCCGCAGGACAAACCCTTCCTGATCACCGAAATCGGATGCAAAGCTTTGTATGGTTTCAGAGATCCACTCAAAACCCGCTGGTCCGAAGAATATCAGGCGCAGGTGCCGTCGGAGGGCTGTGACTATGTGCTGAACGACGACAACTGTGCCGGGCTCGCGATCTGGCAGTTCGCCGATACCCGGTCCTATGTCAACGGGCCTGATATCTATGGACGGACCCGCGGATTCAACAACAAAGGCGTACTTGATGAATATCGTCGTCCCAAATTGGCATGGTATGCATTGAAGGAATGTATTTCAGGTTCGAAATATTTCAAACCCAACGGTAGAAGCACTCCACCAGATCAAGTAAGGGGGATCCGAAATGATAACGCTCAGAAAAAAAGACTTGGAGAAGCTTTTTTCAAAGAGGCGAAAGCCGGCGGTTTCTCGATCAATGGTGTCATGCCGCAACGTTCAGCCGAATTGATCCGAGGAAGGATATTGCAAAAATATTAACAGTGCATCGACTTCTGATCCTGAATTATTTTCGAGCAAAAAAAACAGTTTAACAGCGGCATTGTAGAGGGGCTGAACCGGAAAATAAATCTGACGATCAGAAAATCGTTCGGCTTCCGTACGCTCAAAATCGCAAAGATATGCTTATATCACCAGCTCGGCGAATTTCCGGAACCGGAGTTCGCCCACAAATTCTGGTGAAGAGGCTATTTTTAAATCTCAGTTTGCCAAGCAGTTCGCGAAAAAGCCAGACCGTTTTGGCGTCCGGTATCCTGTCGTCGAGTCCGAGACCGAGAAAACGCATGAAACTCAGCCGATTGCGAACCTGTATTCAAGCGCATCGTCGCTCAGATTGTACAACGGCGGCAGAATCAACAGCTTAAACATCAGAAGTACGTCGAATGCCTGGTGTCCCGCGTTACTCTTCCGTTCTTTTTCCCGGATCAACGCCAGCTCGTCACGGAACTCGCACCACGACACCGCCTCATTGCGTTTAGTTAATGGATCGCCACACTTGCCCAGTTGTCCCATGCGAAAATCGATATCCCATTCGCGTCCCTTTGCATTCAAACCAAGACATTGATAAATATGTAACAGTTACATATTTTATATTTATTATTGTATTTTATGATTTTATTTATTATATACTATTGAAATCAATAGCCACTTTGAACGGATTAAAGCTTCAAATGCGTCATGGGAAAATCAATTCAGGGGCTTTCACCAATAAACATATATACTATTTGCTGCAAGATAATTATCAATGAAAAGCATCGCTGCTTATGAAAATTAAAATACCGAAAAAGCCATTCCGATATGCAATTGAGCTGAGGACGAAAAAAAATCGATCGAAATTATCATCCACTACTTGAATTATGTAATTGTTTCATGTATACTATAGATAGTGGCATATAGAATAAGGTTCTTTTCAAGAAAAACAAGCAGGGTTCGAAATCTCAAGGCAGGAGGTCAATGCAAAAACAGGATTGTGACGATTTTCTCAGGGAAAAGATCAAACGGGCGTGTCGAAGAATAGTCGATACGCAGAGGAATGAGTTGTTAGCAAGTAAAAGTCAATATTTTTGAAATTGGTTCAAGACAAAAGGCAAAAGGGAATGAAAATACAAAGTAAAAAGACATTCACACTTATTGAATTACTCGTAGTTATTGCAATTATAGCAATATTAGCTGGAATGCTTCTCCCTGCTCTGAGTAAAGCCCGCGAAAAAGCTCGTCAAGCGTCATGCATTAGTAATCTCAAAACTATGGGATTGGCTCAAGCTATGTATTCTTCCCATTTTGACGGCTTTGTCGTTCCGGTGCAAATGACCGGAGATGCGGAATGTTGGTTTCAGAAACTCGCTCAATATGGATGTTCGCTCAGCAGTAATTTTCGAGGAGAAGCGCCCCAGGGTACTTTTGCCTGCCCAGCAGAGCAGCGTACCTTTGTATGGGATTCCGATAATTTTCCGTACACGCATTATACTGCAAACAGGCGTTGCGGCTATTTAGCTGAAGTGACCGGATTTGCCTATCGAAAAGATTCTCAAGCCAAAAGTGCATCCTCTGCCATCATGTTTACTGATTGCGGGCGTACCGGAGGCAATGGTTTGTATATCGAAGAAATGGCCTGGCTTGGCTTCCGGCATAACGGCGGCTCAATTATGCGGGATAGCGGGGTTATATATGCAGCCAGCAATGATGTTCCGGGCTCAATTAATTTCAATTATCTGGATGGGCATGCTACAAATATGTCGCGAACGGCCGCCACTGATGGGGGAAATGCTCTTTTTGCTAAAGGCTGGATAAATTAATATGCCATCGGCAGGCGTCAATCATTTGTAATGGGCCTGATGATAATCGCAAAATATAACCGTTTGTTTTAAATATTCCATGAAACCAAAATACTGAAATTCAAATTTTCTATCTAGCCAAGGGAAATTATAATGTCCAAAGCATGTTGTTTTTTTACTGTATTATTGATTGCGGGAACGGTATTTGCCGCTGGTGAGAATCCGCAAATGATCCAGGAAGTAATGAACAAGACTCGCAATGAGGCTAACGCGTCATGGTGGGGATTCGACGAGAAAAATGCAACCAGTTGTCTGCAGAGAGCCATCAATTCCGGAGTGGAAAGACTCATTATCGACGATACCGGAAGCCCTTGGTATATAGACCCGATACAACTCGCCGGAAATCAGCAGATTATAATCGGAGAAAACGTAACAGTATGTGCTCGTCCTGGCGGTTTCAAAGGCATAAATGACGTTTTGTTTACTGCCGAGCACAAAAATAATATTGTTATCAGTGGGGGAGAAAAGTCACTTATAACGATGAATAAAACCGATTATCAGGATTTGTCAAAATACAAAAAATCGGAATGGCGCCATGCCTTGTCATTTTTAAGCTGTGAAAATGTTACGGTCAAGGATTTGACTATTACCCGAAGCGGCGGTGATGGCATTTATATCGGCAGGTCCAATAACGGGGAGCTTGCATCCTGTAAAAATGTACGGATCGAAAACGCGAGATTCCTTGATAACCATCGTCAGGGAATATCGGTTATTACTGTCGAAAATCTTTTGCTCCGCAATGTCGATGCTTCGAACACCGAAGGTACATTGCCGCAATCCGGTATAGACTTTGAACCCAACCGTCCGGATGAATGTCTCATAAATTGTGTGGTTGAAAACTGCAAATTCAACAATAACGCCGGTTGTGGAATTGAATTCTTTCTGGTACATCTTAGCGACCAAAGTCGTCCGGTATCCATCACGATCAAAAATTCTGAAATATGCAATAATTTAAATAATATAATATTCAGAAGGCGAACGACAGGAGAAACGGCGGTCCACGGTAAAGTTGAATTTATTGACTGCAGAATTGCCAATGTACAAGGCGGCAATGTGATATTGAACGATACCGGCAACAATTTTTCGGCCCTTATGCGCAATTGTATGATAAAAAACAGCGATAAAAATCCAGCGATTACAGTTGCCGGCAGCAATACTCTCGGTGATGCTGTGGGCAATATCATTTTTGACAATGTCAAAATCATTTCCCGTAATGCTCAGCCACCGATCAAATTCGTTATTGCGAAAGGCACCACACTTGCTGAAAACATTACCGGTAATTTGTTAATCAACGGTCAAAAGTATGCTCTTTCGCAGGTGGTCGAAAAAGCGGCAAATGCCTCGAATAAATTACAAAGACTTGTTCCGGCAGTACTATCGGACATTCAACTGTTGACTGCGCAAAAAACTGCGGCAAGCGCTGGTAATTTTGGTGATGTTTCTTTCCGTAAATCAGTAACGCTGCTCCTGCGGATGCAAGCGGGGACAAAAGCGGACTTTGACATTGCCGGATCTCAACTCGGAGCCAACAATTCCGAACCCGATATTGAGGTCATCGCACCGAATGCCGCAAAAATCAAAACGTTCAGAATCGCCCCTGACGGAGTCAAGCGTAATTACAGTTTCAATGCTTCCGCTGATGGTATTTATCAGGTCAAACTCCATCCGCACAATCAGGTTTTGCGGGTATTCCCCAACGTGCCTGCCCAGGGGTTGATGATGGACGCCGAATCCAAACAATACGAGATGTTCAAACCCGATGGCAGATTATTTTTTCAAGTTCCGAAAGGTGTCAGCGGTTTCAGTTTGGTAGTCTCGGGCG
>CALABZ010000420.1 GCA_937888615.1 uncultured Lentisphaeria bacterium
CCCTACCTGATTTTTTCGCCTGTAAACTTACGACAGGCGTGAATTATTTCTTTTTTGCGACTTTCGCCTTGGCTGGTGCTTTTGCTTTAGCCGCGGACTTGGCCTTGGGTGCCTTGGCTTTTTTGAGTTTGGCGATCATCTCTTCGACTTCGCCTTTGCCATGGTCGTAGTAGTGTTGTTCGTCCGGCGCGAGTTCATGGAGCAGGCGGAGAAATTCGCCGGCATGTTCGCGTTCTTCGTCGGCCACGTCGGTCAATACGGCTTTGGCCAGCTCGTTGTCGGTGGATTCGACCAACTGCATATAAAGCTGGATTGCTTCATACTCGGCGGCGACCATCAAGCGGATTGAGCGGATCAGTTCCGCGTTGCTGAGTTTTCGGTCGCACTTGTTCCCATAGAATGAATTGCAGAACTCAGGCATAATAAGCCTCCTATGATTGTTGGTTTACCGATACCCAGCCCGTTTACGGGCCCTTGAATATAAAATAGTTCCCCATTTCCGGGATGTCAAGGACATTATCGGGTAATTCCGCCTGAAGCCTTCAATAATATATTTACATCGCGAAGCAACAGGCGTTCCTGCCAAAGCATGGATTCCGCCGTTTTCTGTCCCGGCTGGAGGCGTAGCGGATTGCCCTGGCGGGCGTTTCCGGCGAGCGCGGCGGCGATCCGGTTCCACGCCGAAATGCGCCCTGTCTGGTCGGAAACGATGGAGCCGAGCAGGATGTCGACGAAATTGTGGTCGTCGTCGGAAGCCATCGGTAACGTACTCAAGAGCGGTTTGAAGCGGGCTCCGGCCACAGTGGCGGGGATATTTTTAGAAAGGATATCATAGATGCATTCCAGCATTACTATTTTCGGGTACGACGGGATGGCGGCGATGGCGGGATCGTCATAAAGGCGGATCAGGTTTTCACGCCAGGCGGAAAGACGGGGTCCTTTGTAAAGCAGCCGCAACAGGATATAGCGGTACCAGAGATCGTAATTGTAAGTATTGTCGATGGTCAGCAGGGATTCGGGATTGATTTCAGCATGATTGCGGCGGTCGAGGTAGAGGTCGCGGGCCAGGATGTCGCAACCGAGGCGTCCGAGAAACTCTTTTTCCCGGCAACGCGGCAGATTGTTCGGGAAACTCGCCGGCGTGTTGGCGTAAACGGCTGTCGCCCAGTCCAGAAATTTGAAATCTTCCGTCAGCCGGTGAAGGCTGAATCGTTTTTTGATATTCTGGACTTCGCGGACAAAATCATGTTCGCTGTAATTCGGGGATTGTGTCTGCATCAGCAGTCTGGCAAGGGCGGTCCGATAAGCGTGAATGTTGTTGTTTTCGACTTGGGACTGCGTTGTTTTCAGTGCGTCCTGATAACTGCGGATGGACACTGCGTAGCGCATGGCCAGAACGGTTTGGCGGTCCGGTATCTGACCGGTACCGCCGAGCAATAATTTCAGCATTTCATCCGCTCCCCGGAAACTGCCGAAGTGGCGGCACAAAATGCCGAAATCGTAAAGAGCGCTGGTCCGCCAATCCCCGGGGAGTCTGGAGAGGGTTTCCGGATAGGCCCTGCCGAATTCGGGCAAACTGAAGATATGGTGCCATTGGCCGAGGTCAAGCATTGCCGCCAGGCGGATTGAAGCATTGAAGCCGGGGCGTTTCGACAACGGCGTATTCATTGAGGATTGCCATTTGGCGATGGTTCCCGGAGGCGTCAGGTTTTCCTGTCGGTGGTCCGGCGGGCGGGTGGGGGCAATGATGTGGGCGGCGATGATCTGTTGCTGCATGGCCTCTGCTTTCGGACCGGAGGTTTGGCGGAAGCCGGGGCCGCCGCAGCGTTCGACCACAGAACAGACGAGTTCAAGGGCTTTGGCGAATTGCCCGGCTTTGAATTCGGCCTCGGCACGATGGTAGAGGTCCGATGGCGGAATCATGACGTTGTAAGAGCGCAGGCTTTTTTCGAGTTGTTTCAACGCGGAGGTCGGCAGGTATGCGGAAGGAAGTCGATTCAGGGCGGCCAGATGCCGGAACGCGTTCCGATAATCTCGGTTGGCCAGATTTTGGTTCAGGGTCTCATACCGTAGATAAGATTCCTGTTCCGGCTCGGCGGTCAGGAGATCATCGCGCAGTTTTGTCCAGGATTTCAGTTCGGTTTCGGGGACGGTGCCGGGTTTGGCGAGGAGTTCCGTCAACAGTTCCGGTTCGCCGTTCAGGAACATCCAGCCGGCGAGGTCGGACCATTCGCGGGGCGTGAGCAATTTGGGGTCCAGCGAGAGTAGCCATTTGTGGATGAGCTCGTGAATTTTGGATGGTGTGAAAGCGGACCATGGAATCCGGGAACGCATAATGGCTCCGGCCTCGACTTCCCGTCCCACGGTCATATCGCGGCGGTCGATGCCCATGACTTTGATGTCGGCGGGGGCGTCGGGGAGGGGTTTGTTGATAAAGAGATTTTTGTTGTCGGCGAGGATCGGAATGAGTTTATTGCATTTCAGCAACTGTTGACGGATGAAATTGATCGTGGCGGCATCTGCCTCGTCGAGGCCGGAGGGCGGGACGGTGCCGAGAATGGTGTCGATGGTATTCAGGTTGTTTTCATTCCATGGCATATCTTTTTTGACGGCGAGCAGGATTTGCAGATAATTTTTGCGTTTGGCGGGGACGGGGGGGAGTTTGATTTCGGGAAGCTCGGAGGCCGGCAATGATTTCAAGTCGTCGCGGGCGATTTTCAGTCGGTTGCGTTCCGCTTCGGCGAGCCCGGCGCCGGACAGTTTGCGGAGTTGTTCCAAGGTGTCGTTGACCCGGGACGAAAGCTCACTGTCCGTCGGTTCGGAGCGAAGCAGCAGTTCGGAATGCAGGCGTTGAAGTAGGCGCAAGGTTTCCTGAAGTTCCGAATACGGCAAATCCTCGAATTTCCGGGCATTGGTGAGTTCGAGAAAATTTTTCAGCAGGGGGTCTTCTTCAAGCTGTTTTTTTTTGAGTTCGCTTTCCAGATTTCTGATCATGGTTTCGACCGCGGCCCGTGTACTGTCATCGCCGGTTCCGGCGGTCAACCGATTCCGGAGCTTCTGCAACTGTTTTTCCGGCGGCAGCCCTGCGAGGCGTGCCTGAAATATGTCCCATTCGTTCGGTTGCGGCTTCGGGACAGCGGTTGTCCGCACCGGTTCCGGGGCGGGGCTATCCGCGGAACGGAACAAGTCCCAGAGCATTCCGCCCGCGATGGCGAGGAATACCAGGATCGCGGCGAGGAGTCCCAGCCAGAGTGCCAGACGTTTCAGTCGGGGGGGGGGCGCGGTCATATCCTGGGTTTGGCGGGCGGAGGCCTGGCGTTGCGCCAACGTCATGAAGTCGACCACTTCCTGCCAGTTTTCCGGGCGGTCGTCGGGGTTTTTGGACAGCATTCGATCGACGAATTCAGAAATAAACTGCGGGAACAGCGGGAGGCGTTCGGCCAGCGATATCGGCTGCTCGCTGGCGTTCGGCCAGCGATATCGGCTGCTCGTTGATATGGCAGAGCATTACTTTCTCGGTGTCGTTCTCATCGAACGGCGCGATGCCGGCGAACATGAAGTAGATCGTGCATGCGTAGGAGTACATGTCGGATTTGAAGCCGATCCGGTCGAAATCGAAACTGCATACCTCGGGCGCGGCGAACATCGGAGTAGCCATCAGTTCGCCGTTGTATCCTTCACCGGCGGTTTTGGCGAGGCCGAGGTCGGCGATTTTGGCATTGCCGAAAGGATCGAGGATAATATTGGCGGGTTTGATGTCGCCGTGGGTCAGGTGCTGGGTACGCCAGGCATATTCGAGGCCTTCGGCGACGTCACGGGCGATTTTCAGTGCGCTTTTCAATTCCGGAGGCCCCAGTTGCGTTACCCGGAAGTCAAGCGATTCCCCGTTGATCAACTCCATCGCAAAAAAATAAATGCCCTCTTCGGACACCCCCGCATCAAAAGCCATGACGATCGACGGATGGGACAACTTCGCGGCGGCCCGGGCCTCCCGGAAAAAATTCTCCACATAACCGTCTTCCGTATCCCTGCCGACCGGGAGTATTTTCAGCGCTACTTCGCGATCCAGTTTGATCTGGCGGGCCCGGTAGACAACGCCGTTTGAGCCGCGCCCGAGTTCGCCGAGGATCTCGAAACCGGCCACAATGAAGCCGGGCTTCAAACCGGCATCCACCAATTGAAGCCCGCATTCGGGACAAACGGCTGTCCCATCCTCATAAATCCGACCGCATTCCGTACAGATTTTTTCCATATCTCACTATACCTTTTAATAAAAATAGCGGTCATTCCCGCTAAATCAAGGCGGAATCCGGGGTTTTTCGGATATTTGGCGCGGCAAAGGGTATGCCGCTCGCCGCGGGACGGATAATTGATGGTAGAAATACGCGATGGAGGTTTGTATTTTGCCGGGATGCGGAATATATTAAAACTCAAGTGTGTTTTAGGCGGATAATGAGCCTGCGCTCGGTAATTAATATAGAAGGAAAAAGAAAAATGCCAGTTGATATCTTGGTCGGTACCCAGTGGGGTGACGAAGGCAAAGGTAAACTAATCGATGTGCTGACCCGTGACTGTGACATGGTTGTACGCTTCCAGGGCGGCAACAATGCCGGTCATACCGTCGAAATCGGTTCGGATAAATTTGTACTGCATCTGGTGCCATCGGGGATTTTCCGCCCCGGCGTGGCCTGCATTATCGGCAATGGCGTGGTCGTTGATCCGGTGGCACTGACCGCCGAAATGCGCGACCTGGAAAAGAGCGGCCTGGATGTATCGGCGATCGAGCTCAGCGATAAAGCACAGTTGATCTTTGATTATCACCGCCAGATCGACGGCTTGAAAGAAGCCGCCGCCGGAACCGGCAAGAAAATCGGCACCACCAAGCGTGGTATCGGCCCCGCCTACAGCGACAAGGCCGATCGCTGCGGTATTCGCGGCTGGATGCTGAAAAAGCCGGCCGAACTCGAAAAGGCATTCCGCGAACAGGCTGCCAAATACAACGACATTTTCGTCGCCCGCGGCGTGGAACCGATCGATATCGACGCCGCCTGGGCCAAAGTGGCTGACGCGGCCGCCTACCTGACCCCCCGGGTGACCGATACCGTGGTCAGCGTGAACAACGCCATCCGGGCCGGCAAGAAAATCCTGTGCGAAGGCGCCCAGGGGATGCTCCTCGATATTGACCACGGTACTTATCCGTTCGTCACCAGCAGCAACACCATCAGCGGCGGCGCCTGTACCGGTGCTGGTATCGCTCCTACTCATATTCGCGACATCTGGGGTGTGCTTAAAGCCTACAGCACCCGGGTCGGCGAAGGCCCGTTTCCAACCGAACTTTTCGACGCCGACGGCGAAAAACTGCGCCAGATCGGTCACGAATTCGGCGCCACCACCGGGCGCCCGCGGCGCTGCGGATGGTTCGATGCCGTGGCTTCCGGCTATTCCTGTATGGTTAACGGCGTCAACAAACTCGCCGTGACCAAGGTGGATGTGCTTGACCAGATGCCCGAGATCAAAATCTGTACCGCTTATGAGCTGGACGGCGAAATTCTCCACTCCGTCCCGTCCTCCGCCGATGACCTGGCCCGGGTGAAACCCGTTTATGAGACCGTTCCCGGCTGGATGCAGGACACCACCGGCTGTACCTGTTACAAGGATCTGCCGGAAAATACCAAAAAGTATCTGGATCGTCTTGCCAAACTGGTCAATTCGACTGTTGCCATTGTTTCGGTAGGCCCCAAACGGGAACAGACCTTTTCGGCTGAATAACCCTTAACGGGAGTCCCTATGAATGAAATTCCGTCCGCGCATAACCCATACCAGGCATGAAGGACTGGCGGAATTTCTGTCCAATATCGGCGGACGCTATGATTTCCTCCAACTGGGGGTAATCCTGGCGCTGCTGTCCATCGGCTTTCTTTTCATTTACATGACCGGCGAGAATTTCAGCCCCGAATATGCCATGCGGGTAGTCGGACGCCAGTTCTGGTGGGTGCTTATCGGCGGCGGCGCATGGTTTATTATGGCCAATATCGATTACCGGGAGTTGAAAGTAGTCTCCTGGATTTTTTATGCCGTATGCATTGTGCTTCTGATCCTGGTGCTGGAGATCGGCGTGACCAGTCAGGGCGCCACTCGCTGGCTGAACGTGCCCGGCGGACTCCGTCTACAACCTTCGGAATTCACCAAACTGGCATTGGTCATGACGATTTCCGCCGCGTTGACGACAATGAATTTCAATCTCAACCGTTTCTTCCACCTGCTGCTGATCATCATCCTGACCGCCGTTCCTTTTCTGTTGATCATGAAAGAACCGGACCTCGGCAGCGCCATTATCCTGGTGCCGGTATCGCTGACCCTGATTTTTATCGGCGGGTTGAAATGGCGTTATATCCTGCTGGGCACAGTGGTGTTCGGCGTGGTGTTCGGCGCGGTTGTCATCAATGAATACAAGGAATATCATCCGTTCCTGAAGCCGTACCAGAAAAAGCGGATCATCACCTTTCTCAACCCCGAATACGACCTTCAGGGCAGCGGACAGAATCAGAATCAGGCGCGCCTGGCGGTCGGCAGCGGCGGACTTTTCGGCAAAGGCATCGGCAAGGGCACCTTGAATAACCTCGGATTCCTGCCGCGGACGGTTTCCAACAACGACTTTATCTTTTCGGTTATCGCCGAAGAGACCGGTTTTGCCGGTTGTATGACGCTGTTGATTCTGTATTCGTTGCTGTTTTACACGATTCTGCGTTCGGCGCTGATTGCGGCGGACGACTTTGGCAAATACCTTGGGGGAGGGATTGCCGCCATTTTCATGGTCCATGTTTATGTGAATATGGGCATGAGCATCGGGTTGACGCCGATCACCGGGTTGTCGTTGCCGCTGGTCAGCTACGGGGGATCGTTCATCGTGGTATCAATGACCTGTCTGGGAATAATGCAGTCGATCTACCGGCTGGGCATGGCGGCGGGTCCGGACTGAGGAATGTTATGAAATTTTTGACCATAAGCGGAATCGGTTTTGTGATCATCGGTGTCGTGTTTTGCCTGATGAGTTATTACCTGCGGGTGGACCGGGAGGCTTCGCGGAGAATGGCCGACCGTTCGCTGCGTGAATTCTGCGCACCGTATGATCTCTCCTTTACCGCTGCTCATCAGGGGGTGGCTTCGGGTACACGCAACCGCTACAGTTGGCGGGTGGAGGTGTCGTTCCTGACCCCCCGCGATCAGGTGGTGGAGGCCGCACCGTTCGGCCGGATGGCGCTGAAACGCAACTTACCGCTGAAAAAACGGGTTCTGTTCGATTTCATCCGGGACTCGGCGGGTCAACTGGTCCTGACGGGCTTCCGTGAAGAAACAAAATGACGGTCGGGAACTCCAGACCGTCATTTTGTTAATCTGCCGAATTGAAAACGTCAGGCGTTTTTCAGGGCATTTACCAGAGTGGTTTTGTCCTTCATCCCGACCATGTGGTTGACAATTTCGCCGTCTTTAAAGATGAACAGGGCGGGGATGTTGGCGATTTTATATTTCACCGCGAGATCCCTGCATTCTTCAATGTTGACTTTGCCGACGGTGGCGATACCGTTGACTTCGGCAGCGACCTGTTCGAGGATCGGGGCCAACATTTTGCAGGGACCGCACCATTCAGCCCAGAAGTCCACCAGGACGATTCCTTTGGAAGTTTCGGCCTCAAAGCTTTCAGCGGTCAGATGTTTTACTGCACTCATGATCATTCTCCTTTCTTGACTCTGCGTTAACATTACTCCATAAATCCGGCAAAGTCAAACGGCAATTGACATAACTCCTGAAAAATCATCTGGCCTCAACGACTGGCGAGAACCTGTTTTTCGTACTCGCGGACCTTCTCCAACCACGCGAATCCGACCGGAACGCCGTTCTTCGCACAGTAATAATCCCAGACCGTGCCGAACGGCATGCTCTTCATTTCTTCGAACAGGGCGAGCCGGGCGGTTTTGTCGCCGTCCAGTTCCAGCTTTTTCAGCTGATCGCCGGGTTCGAGCATGGCATAAAGCAGGGCTTTGAGCATGTTGCGGGTGCCGATGGTCCAGGCGGCGATCCGGTTGATGCTGGCGTCGAAATAGTCCAGCCCGATATGCACGCGCTTCAGGAACCCGTGACGGACGATTTCCTCGGCGATGGCGATGAGTTCGTCATTCATGGTCACCACGTGGTCGCTGTCCCAGCGGACGCCACGGCTGACGTGGAGCAGTACGTCGTCCAGGTAAAGCAACGCGGACGAGAGCTTGTCGGAAATGACTTCGGTCGGGTGGAAATGACCGGCGTCGAGGCAGAGCACCTTGTGGTTCTCGACGGCGTAACCCATGAAAAACTCATGGGAACCGACGGTGTAGGACTCGGCGCCGATGCCGAAAAGTTTGGATTCGACGGCGTCAAGGTTGTAGGCGGGATCGATTTTTTCGGCGAAGATGGCGTCGAGCGAGTCCTTCATGCGTTTGCGCGGGGAGAAGCGGTCGGCGGGGATGTCTTTGCTGCCGTCGGGCATCCAGAAATTGGTGATACAGGTTTTGCCGAGCTGGCGGCCCATGTCGCCGGCGATTTTGCGGCAGGCGATGCCGTGTTCGATCCAGTATTGGCGAACGGCGGGGTCGGCACTGCTCAACGTACCGTCATCGGCCAGCGGATGCGAGAAATAGGTGGGATTGAAGTCGAGCCCGAGCCCGTTGGCCTTGGCCCAGTCGATCCAGTTCTGGAAATGTTTGGTTTCGAGTTCGTTACGTTCGACCTTGCCGGAGGTTTCGGCATAGATGGCGTGGAGGTTTACGCGGTGTTTGCCGGGGATCAGGGCAAAGGCGAAGTCGAGGTCGGCACGGAGTTCTTCGGGAGTGCGGGCGCGGCCGGGGTAGTTGCCGGTCACTTGAATGCCGCCGGTGAGTTCGCCGCCGGTATTTTCGAAGCCGCCGACGTCATCGCCTTGCCAGCAATGCAGGGAAATCGGGGTTTGGGCGAGTTTTTCCAGCGCGGCATCGGTGTCGATACCCATTCCGGCATAGCGTTCTTTGGATAATTCGTAGAATTTTTCAATCTTTTCCATAAGACGGATCTCCTGTTTTACTCCATTACTATAATCCGGATCAGGTGTAAAATCCTTGACGAAACAGGCGAAAAACTGGACAAAACCGGCAAAAAGTTCCCCCCGGGGCCGAAGGGGG
>CALABZ010000421.1 GCA_937888615.1 uncultured Lentisphaeria bacterium
AATCAATGCAACTGTTTTCTGACGGGGTTTTCGAGGCTGTTCAAGTTGTAAACGGCATAAAAGGGAGTGAAACGACCGGTTATGCCGGCTGTGTTTCATCCTCTCTTATCGCTTGTCCATCATAATAGGATACTCTCATCAATCTTCATCTTTCGGAACCAATGAAATCCCCATGATATTTACGATTACTTCATTTGCAACGGCTTCCACGTAAAACCTTTTCAGTTCCTTTTCCGGATCAAGCAAGATCGATTGAACCAAACCATGCGTTCCTTCGCCTAGGTACACCGATTCGTTTTCCGTCTCGTATACCGGATGCAAAAAATCGTCAAAGTTTTTTGGTGGAATCAGTAGGATTCTTTCATGCGACCCGTCCGCATATTCTATCTCAATTTTTGCATTGGGTACATAACTCTGCATGGCATTGGTCGTTCCGCAGAAAAGAACTGCCAGCCGTTTGGCCATGCCGGAAAGTGGGATTTCCGCCGAAGAGGGAAAGTTGTCCCACCGGGAAATCGAAATGGAATTATTACCCTGTTCCGGAACCGTGAATTTCCAGCCGGAGGATGCGCGGAACGTACCGCAGCAGCCGCGCAAAAGCGAATCGTCGACATGAACGGCATTATGCCCGTAGTGATTCCATTCCCACGCATAACGGCCATTGAGCCGCATTCCGATTGAATAACCATCTGGCCGGGGCGAACGGAACGCCTGACAGTGGATCTCTGTCAACGATGCATTGAAAAAAGGAGAGAGATCGACGAAATTCTGCTTTCCGTCGGGCGACCATTCCTGTTTTTTTCGGGCAACCGGTATCTGGAAAGCGAGTGGCAGGATGAGATTGTCTACGGTTACAAAACAGTCAAAACACTTTACTGCATTTTCAGGGATCCTGACGGTCCACCGACAATCTGTTTTTTCAATGACTTCAAGGCTGTTTTCGAGCGTTTCGACTTTCCGGATGATTCCGTTTGCCTCGATTGCGGCAAGGTTTCCCGGAAAAACTGTCGGCTCCGGATTTTTCAGCGAGGGGAAAGAACGGTCCCGATAATAGATATTCAGGTTGTATCTGCCTTTGGTGAGGCCAGATATCTCGACGAAACTTTTGCTGAATCCCGGTATGATGGAAAAAGTGGTTTCTTTCCCGTTGACAAGGATCTGGTCGATCTCGGCGAAACGCATAGGCATACGCACGGAGACCTGTTTCGCCTGCGTGTCGATGAGGAGCGAATCTGAATGCTCGTGCCTTACAAGGTTCAGAACGATGTCCGAAAGCGAGAGATCAGCCTGTTTCCACTCATCCGGAAGTTGCGGTGCGATCATCACTTCGTCGAAGCGGAACCGAATGCCCCATAAGCCTTCAATAAGCAACCTCAGATAACAACTGGAGACGTCAGTAAAGTCGATGTCGCCGCCATCCGTTCCGCCGTGAGCGGAAAGTACATGAGTGATCGAGCCGGGATGAGGGGAAAGTGCGAAAGCATCGGTAAGGCCGTTGACGATCTCAAACGCTTTTTCCGGCTGTCCGTTTTGATAATATGCCAAAGCAAGCGCGGCGTTTTCCGCAGGGAAGATCCCGTATGTGGAATATTTTTTCGGCAGCCAGTTAGAGGAAAAATAAAGTTTACCGCCGTGTCCGGCTGTCTTCACGGATTTGATATTGCGTTCCGTCCATTTCAGCATACGCCATGCCTGAAGGTGGGCAACGGTATCGCAGTCGATAGCGAGGTAAGTCGTGGAAAGCTCCGGCGATGAGTGGATTAGCTTGTTTCCGATCGTGTCGATGGATTCCGCCATAACGCCGCTGTCTGGCTGCCACAATATTTTCTGGATGGCGGAACGAATCTTTTTGGCACGGATTTCGAGTTTGGAAACGTCATATCCAAGTCGTCGTCCGATATCTGCTGTGCGTCGATTGGCGGAATAGTTGTATGCGCTTGCCTGCGCACAGCCAGCACCGTTGTAGCTGTGTCCGTCGGAGATCCATGTGTTCAGAAAGTTTTGATACAAGCCGTCGCCATCTGGATCAAGGATACGTTCTTCCCAGTCCAGAATCTCAAGAATGCGGGCAAAAATCTTCTTCGCAGTTTCGTCGTCTCCCGAGGTTTCCAGGTAATACAGCGTCATATCGAGCGCGACTTCCTGCATATTGTAAATATCGTCGCGATGCAGTAGTGCGGGCAGGTGTCCAGACGAATTGGCAAGATGGTGGTATTGCGTTCCCTCATGATCGAGGTCGAGCCTGTTCGCTCCGTCCCACCAGATTTTTTCCGTTTCCCCGCTCCGAGTGATGGTATCGAAATGGTTTTCGATGGTACTGCGGACGCGGTCTTTCCAGCCGAGGAGCGCTGGTGCATACCAGCCGCGCCAGCCGAGGAAGGGCGCATGATAGCCGATCGCTCCGTGATAGAAGGTCTTTCCGTGAAACGATGCGTCGAGGGCGATCAAGGTGTCCTGAACGCTGGAATCGAGTACCACATCCGGGGTATGAAAAGAAACGGCAGCGTATTTTTCCCGAATCTTTCCACGAAGTTTGCGACAGAGGTTCTTGTCCGCAAGCAGTTCGCGCAAGACTTTCTCGTTTTCATTCTGCAGGACCACGATATTGCCGGACAGCGTTCCCCCAGCCGGAACGATCTTTTTAAGCTTGACAATTTGTGTTTCCCCGGAATGATCCGCAAGAAAACCGGACGGGTACGGTTCCAGCATGGCACAGGCAGAATCGAGCGAGTATTCGCAGTCGAAATCCGCGGCGATTCGCAGGGTTGTGTCGCCGGGGCCGGTCAGGGTCGCACCGAGCCCGCAGACGGCCGCAAGGTTGTCTTTGCAGTCTGTGGCGGAAAATTCTTTCCGGTTGGAGGTATGGTATTCGAAACGGCCGAAAAACGGAGTGATACCGCCGAATCCGGCGCAGAAGATCACGCGTTGGTCGGTTGTGATCTCGTAGTGAACAGTATATCCGTTCTGCGGATTCAGCGGATAGACGTCCATATGTACTCTGACGTCCGGAAAATACGAGGAAAAACGGGTTAGGTCATAACTCATATAGCCGTGATGCCATGCCGCAATGACATCGGAAGAATCATGGAACCAGGAGGAATATTTGTCGGACGACCCCATCAAAGCGTAACCTTCCGTGAGTGCGAGTCCGCTCATCAGAATGCCCTGTTTGGCCTGATAGCACCAGGTGTCTTTCGTGTAATCGCTGGCGGCACCCATGAAGATCGGGGCATTGCCAGCAAAAGTGAAAAAACGTTCCGGTGTATTATCCTTGGCGTGTCCGCCGTAGAGGACCCGGTTGAACTGTTCAAACGACCCGAAGCGGATCATAGAGTCTTTTTCATACAAATATTGTCTTGGCATTTTTACAGTTCCTGAAAATATTGTAGATGGCGTTGCCGGCCAGAAACATGCGGGGAATTTCCGTTTCCAGGGCGGCGGCGCTACAGATTTCTGCTTTGACCGGGAAACTGGCTCCCAGCCACATGGTTTTGTCGTCAACACTCTTGATCTGTGTCCGGTCATGACTGCAAGTCCCGGTGTTCCCGACGCAGTCAGAGGCATGGGATATGATCAGCGGCAGCTCCCCGGCAAAGGTAAAATACCGTTCCGGCAATTCGTCCCGTGCATGCGAACAGTACAGCGTCCGATTGAAAATCTCACGGCTGCCGGTAATGGCATAGCGGTTGTCCACCGGCAGATGGCGTGTCGTCATGACGTTTCCTTCTTATAAAGCAAAGAACTTAATTGCGTTTTCGCGGGCGATCTTGTTGAAGACGGTTTCGGAGATCAACTTATTCTCACGCCAGTTCAACAGCAGATTCCGCGTCTTGAACTCATGGACAAAGCTGCAGATATCGGTACCGAACATCAGCCGGTCCTGAAATTCGGTCAGGAATTTCGGTCCGTAATCGGCGTCACGCACCAACGCCGAGTAGGCGTCGGACAGCTCACCGTACAGATTGCCGTAGCGGCGGAACAATTTCTGGATTACGCCTTCTTCGGAGATTTTACCGATCGGCGGATTCCAGCCCACCTGTTTGCCGTCGGGACGGAACACGGTTTTACGCTGAGCTGGTGTTTCCAGCCGACTGATTTCCGCCCAGAAGACCGGACCGTGGCCGATTACTTGCAGTTTCGGGAAGCGTTGCAACGTGTGTTCCGTCTGCGGCAAACCCGGATCGTCATACAACCCGAAATCGCCTCCGACCACATCGGACCCGTCACAGGTTACCGGCAAGCCGACCGATTCTGCGTGCTTGAACAGGTTTTGGACCATCGGATGCATCGTCGGCAGGTTCAACATAATTTCCCCGACGCCCTTGCAACCCTTATCCTTGTAATAGCTCAACAGCCGGTCGAGCGGCGCATCATACGAGTTGGTCAACGCGCGCGGATCAATATTGCAGAACGGAATCAAACGATCCGGATATTGCGCGGCCATGTCGAGGATATCTTCATTGGCCTGAGGCAGATAAATCTCCGGGCTGACGATCGGCAATACCATCCCTTTTTCGATACCAGTCTGGTCATAACGGACGATGAGCTCTTCAGCCGAACAGAATTGGGTAATAAACGGGATCGGACGCCGGTAAGCATGAGCATGAATGTCGATAAACATATTCTTATCCTTTTTTATAGAAGTTGGTTTTCGGTTAATTTTTACCAATGACGAATTTTTTGCAATCTTTGAAAATCGGCGGTAAAGAGGTTCATAGTAGCCGTGCCATGCCGTAGCGCGGCGATGCATTTTCTGTGACCAGTCCTTGATTCGTTTTTCCGGCAACATCGGGATGGTATAGGACATATTGCCATCGAGTTTTTCCTGTTCTGGTACCGGGTCCGAGGATTGCCCGAAAGGGCAGTCCCAATCGCCCCCCCAATCTTTTTAGTTTTGGTTCACACTCTTCGAACAACTTCAATGCCTCCGAACCTATTCTCAAATGATCAATGCAGTGGTCGGTAATTCGCTATCGACAGATGGTTCCAATTCCAGATCTTCCGAACTGGTGGACAAGTTTTTATCAATGACGGTGCAATATCCACGTTCAACCCGGCACATTAACCAAACGCCGCCGATCTGCAGGAAGTTGGTAATAACATTCGCTACCGTAAAAACAATCGCGCCTGTTTCCAGTTTCATGTTAATGGAAATTACTACCTGAACGATCCATAATATAAGCAATAGCAGAAACTGTGACGCCACCACAATCAGCAGTCCATGATGCGGGATGCCGTTATGCAATGCCTCTCCGGAACGAGCCCGCACCACGTCGCGCCATATCCTTTTCCCCAGTATCATCCAACAGACCCAGGCTGCTAATGACAACGGCAACAGCAATACCGCGTGCCAATAAAATGCGATGAAGGCATGCTGACAGTACATCCACCACAACAGCGGCACGATGCCTATGACCGACAGCGCCATTGTTGCGTGAAACATCCGGAACGTCCATTTCAACCACTTGGATTGCGGGCCGACAGTCGTTACAATCGCCATTTCTTCGACTCCCTTTTTGCTCCACGGCGCTGGCGGGTGATAATGGGCATCGCCGCCCAGACTGTACCATTTCCGGTACGTCATGATGAACATCAGCGCTGTAATGGCGGTGAAGACCGTAGTCCAGACAAAAATAAAACGGTATCCGAAATCGGAATCGTGATACCACCATCGGGCAAAGTCAATGAACAACCCCGCCGTTACTCCCGCGCAAATCTGACCGAACGAGACAACCAACGATGCTGCCGAACAAAACTGTCCGAATCGCGACTGCGGGTACAAACGCATGAACATCGGCAATACGCATCCGCCCATCAACGCCACCTGGAATGCCGTAATCAGGCCGATCCCAAGATTTAACCAGAAGAAATATATTGCTGGCAGGTCGACAAATACCCAAACCCATCTCATCACTGCGGTTATCACTGAAAAAACCGTCAGATACACCGCTACCCGCAGTGGATGCCACCGGTCAATGAAAATTGCCGCAAAATACATTGCCGCCAGTGCCGCCAAGGCTGTTATCCCCGCCAATTTTCCGATTTGATCCAACGACAATCCCATGTTCTTGAAAAAAAATACATTGAACGTATTGATGGACCCGGCGATAGCCTGAAAAGTCGTGATCATGAACACTAACCAATAAAGTCTGTGGGTAAATGATTCCTTTAAGAATGATCTTATTCCCTCCAGCCCGTTTCCGTCCTTTCCCGGCTTTTCCTCTTCAAGCGGCGGATATTGTCCTTCCCGCACGAAAAAGCACATCAAGCCGAAGCCGACAAAATACAGGAGCGAAGTCCCGACCAGAATCTCCCGCATATTCGACTCCGCAAACTGGAAAATAAGATAATTGTACAACGCGCCGGCCCCTGTCCCAACGATTCGGAACATCCCCACAAAACGCCCGATAAATTTGGGTGGCACCACATCGTTGAACAGATACCAGAACACCGAGTTGACGAACATGTTGAAAAACGTGAACATAATCATAAAAACCGCAATCAACGCAACCGTCATAGTCGACGGAGCTAAATTCCGGAAATATTCAACATGTTTCTGCAGCAACAGCGTGATATCGTCACTCCACCCCAGCAACGCCAGGAAAATACACAGAAACGGCAAGGTCCAGACAATGAACGGAATTCTTCTTCCCCACCGGCTCCGATAGCGGTCACTCTTGAAACTGACATAAGGACAGACGGTCATATTCAGAATGCACGGGCCCGTTGTCAGAATCAATCCCATCAACCAGTTGGAACACCCTAAATCCTTCAGTTTCAACGGCAATATGGTCGGCACCACTGCCTCCATCAGCGTAAAGCAGAAATCCCCCCACAGCAACCAGCCAAACAATGCAATCAACCCGGCTTTTGTGTAGGTTAGTGTACCACAATGATAAGTTTTCTCATGGGGCGCAACTCCAGCGTCCATCGATGATCCTTGGTTCATTATATTTTCCTATCTCTATAAATTCGGCAAGAAAATCAATTGAGACATTATTTTTACGAAACCAGACGTTTAAATCCTTTGTCCGCTTCCGGTCCTTTCAGAAACTTTTCCGGAGTTTCAGTATCGCACATGGATTTCAATTCCCGGAAGGTTTGCCTTACCGCGGTCTGATAAAGGTTCAACAGTTCATTATTATGCGCCAAGGTCGGATAAACGGCGGTACCGGCGAGAAATCCTTTTTCCAGCATTTGTTGGACAAATAACGTTTTAATGATATTGCTTTTTTCTCCGCTGAAATTCAACACGGACAGACAGGGGAAATAATCCGGCACCGAGGCTGGCATTTGGAACTCAGCAATTGCTTCCATCCAGATGGTTTGAATTCTTTTACCGATACGGTTTACATGCTCGGAAACGTTGGTCTTTTCCATTTCGGCAATGGTTGCCAGCGCGGCGGCCGGCCCGACGCGGTCAGTCCAGTAGGTACTGCTGATAAATGATTTGGCCGCGCCGTCCATGGCGGAAGGTGTGCCAATGACCGCTCCGATGGGATGTCCGTTTCCCAAGGATTTAGAGAATACGGCAATATCCGGATTGACGCCGAAATTCAGGTGAGAACCACCTAAAGTAAGCCGCCAGCCGATCGTGATTTCGTCAAAAATCAATAAAGCGCCGCAGGCCTTGGTTTTAGTTTTGACGTGTTCCAAATATCCGGGAGCCGGAATATGATGCCTGCACGGTTCCATGATCACGGCGGCCAGCCGATCGCCGTATTGTGCAATTACCTTATCGAATTCCTCGATATTGCTGTGCATAAACGGGATCGCGGTTCCGCGCAATTCAACCGGCACGCCGAAGGGATCCAGCCCCGGCAGCAAATGCCCCCGCAACGCATTGTTGTCGCCGAGATTGGCCGCCAGATACCAGTCGTGCCAGCCGTGATACCCGGAAATGGCGATGACTGACCGGTCAGTCGTCGCTCTGGCAATTCTTGCCGCTACCGCCATGGACTCACCGCCACAACGGGTAAAGCGCGCTGCGGATGCCCATGGATGGATACTGAAAAGTTTTTCGGCAAGTTGAACCTCTTCGTAGGGGTTTAATGAACTCATGGTTCCTTCGTCAATGGTTCTCTTTACCGCACTGCTTACGGCCTGATTGGCGTAACCCAAAAGGCAGGCTCCGACACTGTTGGTCGAAAAATCGTAGTAATGCCGATTATCAAGGTCCCAGATTTCGCATCCATGCGCCCGGCTGAAATATGCCGGCCACTGCTCCGGCGCCATCATTTCCGGACGTTTACTCAATAACTGTGTTCTGCCGGGAATAATTTTCTTGGCTCGGCGATAAGCCCCGGTTGTAATATTTTCCATGATACGAATTCCTATTTTGTGGTAATGGGTTATTATGACAGGCTATATTCGCCCCGGATTCCGGGGCGATAAAGCCTCTTTCAGTTTTTTTGTGTATCACCTGCTGCCCGCATGATTTTGATGATCGCATCGGCAACTTGCCGGCGAGTCTTGTCATATCTCTCGAATGTCCAGCCGTTGGGCAGATTGAATTGGCCTTCGGCAATACGCTGTCCTTTTTCAAATCGCGTATTGTCCCACTTGCTTTCGAG
>CALABZ010000422.1 GCA_937888615.1 uncultured Lentisphaeria bacterium
AGGTTTTCTACTTTTCACCACGCTTTTTATGTCATTTTATTCACGGAATCAGGTGTCAATCAACTTTCCCTCGGAATAGTGATTTATGCTATCTTTTTTCGATATAATTAACAAAAATCACCATTAATAATCACCCATTGGGTTAGATTAATCCAAAAATGTATTAATTCCGAATAAGGGATTTCGCCCGTTGGGCGACCAGCGTGCCGCCGCTGGATCACGTGCGGGCGCGGCCCGCTGCGGTTAGACTTGTGGAGGGAGCAGGGAAAAAAAGAATCACGGTACAGGGCGTCGCCCTGCCGCGGGGAGCGCGAGGGGCCGCGGAGGCCGCCTCGTATTCCCCATCCCCAGCGTCGGAACGCTGGTCACCGGCAGGGCGAAATCTCTTTACAACGCTCAGAACGAAGTATTGAATTCGTCGGTGTTGAGTTTGCCCGTGAATGCTTTTTTGCGGGAAGTGGAGGAAGTGATTAATTTCTCGAGCATGGTTTCGAAGGCGTCGCCGTCGATCGGCAGGGTGACTTCGCGGTTTTGGAGTGCGGCCATCAGCATGGCGTTTCCGAGTTCCAGGGAACGGATGCCTTCGAGGAGCGGCGCGATCAGTTTGCCGCCTTCGCGAATGACGTTGAAGAAGTTATCGAGAACATCGCGGTGCTGGGTCGGGTTGGTCCCCGCGGCCGGGATCGTAACATCCCAGCAGTCCGGGGTGCCGAAACGAAGTTCGGTTTCGGCGGAAAATTTAGAAACCGGGATTTCATTGCGGGAAAACTGGAGTTTACCGCCTTCGTAAACCAGCTTGCCGCGATCGCAGGTAATTTCAAGCCGATTGGTGCCGGGGGCCTCGCCGGTGGACGCCACGAAAACGCCGGTGGCGCCGTCCGGGTATTCCAGCAGGGCGGTCAATTCGTCCTCGACTTCGATGTCGTGGTATTTGGCGATCGTGCCCATGGCCAGAACGCGCTTCGGCATGCCGAAAAACCACTGCATCAGGTCAAGCTGGTGCGGACACTGGTTCAACAGCACGCCGCCGCCTTCCCCGGCCCAGGTGGCGCGCCAACCGCCGGAATTGTAATAAGTCTGACTGCGAAACCAATCGCTGATGATCCAATTGACCCGGGTGATTTTGCCGAGTTCGCCGTTGTCGATAAGCTGTTTGATCTTGCGATGAGCCGGGATTGTGCGCTGGTTGAACATGATCGCGGCCACCTGTCCGGGATGCGCGGCGATGGCGTCCAGCAACGGCTGAACCATTTTCTTGTGTACGCCGACCGGTTTTTCCACCAGCAGGTGGCGGCCGCTTTCCAGGGCTTTCACCCCCAGCGGCGGATGGTCGTAATGCGGAGTTGCCACAACGACGGCTTCCATATCACCCTCGGCAAAAAACTTGTCGGGATCGGTAAATGTTTGAATATCCTTGCGGTCACGGACGGTCGCCAGCCGTTCGGGGTCGATATCGCATACCGCCGTAACGACGCTGTTGTTCAGCTGCCCGATTGAGTTCATATGGGCGGTACCCATACTGCCCAGTCCGATAATGCCTGTTTTGACTTTATCCATAAAAACGTAATCTCCAAGTTTTGCTGTTCTTCCATTTTCTGTTTATAATATAATCCATTATGCGCTTTTTCGCAATCATTTTCGGAGGATAAAGTTTATTGCTTGCCTTAAACAAATGCGATATAACTTCACAGGCATCCGGCTGTATTTATCAATTTTTAGTTGAAATACTCTTGAAAAGCATCTCAATGGAGTTATAATAAACTTGTATTCTTGACTTATCATACGGAGCAAACAACCATGACCGTAAAAAGCGATTCTCTGCAACAGAAAATACTTGACGACATCCGCAACGGCATCCTGCAGCCGGGCAAGCCGATCCCTTCCCGCAACCAGTTGTGCCGCAAATATCAGTTTTCGCGCACCACGGTGGACCGGGCGATCCGGCGGTTGATTGCGGGCGGCTATCTGAGCGCCGTACAGGGCAGCCGTACCATCGTCCGCCCCGGCGGACCGGACAATCCATTGGAAAGGCTTTTTATCATCTATCCGAGTGCGCAGAATACGCCCGGATTCGGTGACCAGTTTTTCAAGCAGGTCAACTGTCCGCTGCCGGTGACGGCGATCAACGAGGAGGACGCGGGGGTTTATTTTGCCCGGATGTGCATGCCGGGAACAGCAGTCATCTGGAACTGCCCCGGCTTGGAATCACTCTATTTCATGAAATCACTGCGAAACGCGGGCATTCCGCAAATCCTGATCAACCGCGATTTCGCCGGATATAATTACGTGGCGACCGATCAACGGGCCAGCATCCGCGAAGGGCTGGCGTGGCTGTTGATCGAAGCCGGACGCGACATCACGTTGCTGACCCGGCCAAGCCAGACCACCCGCCCTTACATGGGCGAACGCACCATCGCCTTTTACGAAAGCGCGGTGGAACTGGGCGCGCGGCTCTCCGGCAGCCGTATCCACTGCCGCGACATCCACGACATCCCGCAGGAAATCGCGGCGGTGGCCCAGGAACTGTTCCTCGGAGTCAAGCCCGCCCGGGGGATTGTGCTGTTGAACCAGGAGTTCGCGATTCCGCTGGTTACCTGCGGGGTGGCGCTGGGGAAACGGCCGGGGCGCGATTACTTTTTGCTGACATTCGACTATTACGACGAACTGAAAGGATACCCCGGACTCGGAATGCTCCGCCAGCAATTCGACCTGATGCGCAGCGAAGCCTACCGCTGGATCAGCGGCGGTTATGCGGAACGCGGCGAACCGTTTCAGGTAAAACTGAAAGCGGAGTTCATCGTCAATCCTGAAAACTGAGCACTTCGCGGTAAGACGGGATTGATTCGGCGGCCCCGCTTCGGCATACGCACAGGGCGGCGGCATGGCAGGCGAAGGCAAGCGCCGCTTCGATGGCGGTCCCTTTCAGCATTTCATTCAGGAAATAACCGATGAACGTGTCTCCGGCGGCAGTGGTGTCGACGGCATCCACCTTCGGCGGGCGCACGTGCAAGTTCTCACAGTAAGCGCCTTCCGAACCGTAAGTAATCACGGTCAGGGTATCCGGATAACGCTTTTTCAACACTTCGGCCATGGCTTCGGGCGCGCGTTCACCGCTCAGGCCTTCACCCTCGACTTCATTAAGGAAAAGATAATCGACCAGTTCCAGCGGAAGCTGGCAATCGTGGTTGAACGGAGCGAAGTTAAAGGCGATTTTCAAACCGGCCTGCTTGCCGAGACGCATGGCGGTTTCGAGCTGATTGGTTTCATTCTGCATCAGCAGGATGTCGCCGGGGGCTCCCGCTTCGATAACCCGGCGTATGTAACTGTCGGAGAGACTCCGGTTGGCCCCGGGGAAAAGAACGATGGAGTTCCCGCCCTGGTCATTGACCAACACCACGGCGTGGCCGGTCGGGACGTTTCCGCATTCCAGCAGTCGGACATCGACGCCCGACACTTCCAGGTTCCGACGCAGCATGTCGCCGTCATTCCCGATCTGTCCCGCATGGAGAACTTCGGCACCGCTCCGCGCGGCGGCGATGGACTGATTTCCACCCTTGCCTCCGCAGGTCACCCGGTAGCTCAACGAAGTCATGGTTTCCCCGTCACGCAGTGCGTGCGGCAGTTGATATACGTGATCAAGATTCAATGATCCCAGACAAATGATTTTAGCCATCGGGCAAATCCTTCTTTTAACTTGCATTTTCCTGTTTCTGGAACATACTGTTTTTCCGTCAAAAAAGCAAGCCCAATCGTCAGACAAAACTTGATTTTCCGGAAAAACGGAAGTATTGTACATAGATTATGGGACAGGGGTTTTGATGGAGAACAAGACGAATTTAAAAAGTTCTAAGGATGATTTTAATGAAAATACATTACAAATTTGTAATCACAATTCTGGCCAGTGTGTTTACACTTCTCTGTTTTACCGGCTGTGCCGACCCCACCATCACCAACACGCCGCGTAATATTGTCGAACAACTCCTGCTGTCCTCGGCCGTCGAACGCTGTATGGTGCAAATGAACCTTCGTGAATACAAGGGGACCAAGGTATTCATGGACTACAGCAACTTCGCCACCCAGGTGGACGCCCCGTTCGTCAAAGGCCAATTTGAACTGCATCTGGCAAAAAATGGCATCATCCTGGCCAAGGATGAGAAAGAGGCAAAGTACACGATGCGCCTGATTTCCGGCACCCTGGCCACCGATTCGCACCAGTTTCTTTTCGGAACGCCGCAACTGCCGATCCCGCTGCCGGACACCAGCCTCAGCCTCGCCATCCCCGAAATCGCCATCTTCAAACGGCAAAGCCGGAATGGCTTCGGCAAATTCAGCTTGACGATTCTTGATTCCAAGACCCAACAGCCGTTGCGGGTCTATGAGAGCGTCATGTCCAAGACCCAGTACACCAACTACATTGTCCTGTTTATCCCATTCTATTCGGATAACCTGGAAACGGTTGACGCGGAGAACATCGAAATGGAACTCCAGCTCTTCGAATAAATCGATTCAAGCAGGATTGGCGGCTTGACAATTGCATAATTGAAGTTAAAGTACAAATATTATTGAAATTTTTTGTCTGTAAAAATGGAAATCATAGGAGTATGATATGATCACAAGAATTCTTCTGGCATCCGCATTCACTTCTGCTGCATTGTGCCTGTCCGGCTGTTTCAGCCACAGCGAATATGACAACCGCGTGGTTGACGCGGTCTATACCGCGACCCCGGTCAAAATCGACGGCGTTCTCAATGACGAAATCTGGGCCAAAGCTCCCGCCTACACCTTCAACGCCTACAACGCCAAATGCGTACAGAACGGCGAAATCAAGTTCGCCTGGGATGACCAGTACGTCTATGTCGGCGCCAAACTGACCGACGACGACGTCGTCACCGTCAGCGACAAGGACCAGAGCCACCTCTACAAGGATGGCGACCTCCTTGAAGTTTTCCTCAAACCCCTGAACGACACTTATTACTGGGAAATTTATGCCAATCCGCTGAGCGCCCGCTCCTCCTTTTTCATCGCCGGCGGCGGCAGGGTGATCGGTGATGAAATTTCCCGTCCCGGGCACCTGATGAAAGACCTGAAAGTCGCCGCCAAGGTTGACGGCACCATCAACAACTGGCAGGACGTCGACAAAGGCTGGACCGCTGAAATGGCCATCCCGATCAAGGATCTGACCCGCTACGGCGCCGAACTGAAAGAAAACTCGGTCTGGCGTTTCCTGATCGGCCGTTACAACTATTCCAGATACCTGGAAAACTGCGAGCTCAGCGGCATTACCGAATTCAAGGACAACAATCATTCCTTCCACTATAAACCGTCCTACGGTTATATCAAATTTGTGAAATAATCCGACTTATGGAGTTGCGCCGGATAGCTCTGTTATCCGGCGTTTTTTATGCCTATGAATATGCCTGCGAATATGGAAAGGGCGGTCGAGTATGAATACAAATGCCCGTCCTGCAAAAAATACTTCACCGTAAATGAAACCGAAAGTTTCCGGGAACGCCTATGCCCGCACTGCCGCCAAACGGTCGTGCCGGAACCGCCCGGACTGGACAAGGGACCGATCCTGAAAGTCACCCTGACGGTACACCAGCGGCGGCTTCTGGCGGTCGCGGCGGGATATCTGCTGGGCATGGTCGGAGCGCATAAATTCATCCTGAACTACAACCTGTGGGGAAGCATGGTCCTGATGCTCGCCCTGATACTGGGCGCGCTCCATCCGTTCGGGCTTGTTCTTTTATGGGGTCTCGGAATCATCGAGGCCACCGTTTATCTGCTGACCCCGGACGATAAATTCGAAGAACGCTACTTGAAAAGAAAGCGTTATATCTTTTGACGTTTGAATAAAAAGAAAGCTTACTTGCCGCTTTCGTTCAGAAACTCCACCTTGCCCGACGAAATATCCGCATAAGCCCCGACGATCCGGATTTTGCCGGAGTTGACCAACCGCTGCAGATCGCCGCTGCCGGCCTGAATCTGCTGAATCACCAGATTGATATTGGCCAGGGTTACGGCCTTTCTCAAGCCTTCTTCAGTATGGGTGGACTTTTTGACTTTAAGGACCGCGGGAATGATTTTCTGCGTCACCAGGTCAAGATTGTAGGATTCGTTCATTTCCGGGTATTCAACGGCATTGATGGCGTTACGAATGGCGCGCGAGTCTTTGTGTCCCATCACCACCAGCAGACGGCATTTGCCGTCCATCATGGCATTTTCGACAGAGGCGATGACAGTGCTGTCCACGACCGGGCCCATCACCCGGACCACGACAAGGTCGCCAAGTCCGGCATCAAAGAAATATTCGGGGGGAACCCGCGAATCGCTGGAGGTCAGGATCACGGCATAGGGCCATTCACCGAGAGCCAGGAATTTGCGGCTCTCCTTGCCGACACCGGGATCAGACAGGCGGTTCGAGGCCGCATAGCGCAAATTGCCGGCTTTCAGCAGTTCGAGGGCCCGCTCGGCGGTTGGGGGATTTTCGGTACGTGCCGCATAGGCCTGTACGATCGGGGACATTTTTTTGTTCCCGTTCCTGGCGGTTTTCTGTTCTTCATATTTGGCCGCGCCGCGGCTGGTCATCAACAAAGCCAGCAGCAAAATCATAGCAAAGATAAAAACGGTGACGAGAAAAATGCGGTTATTGTTATTTTTCGCCATTGGAACCCTCCACGATTGTGTTGACATCACATTATTAATATAACGACGGGCGAGTCAATAACAAGCCGGAATCGGAATTTTGCCGTAAAATCCATGCGAAAACCGAACCTGCCGCCGCATGACGGTACGGGATTCCGGTCAGATGTTGTCACGGAGGAGCATGGATTTCAGCGACTGGAAAAACCCCGGAATTTTCCAGCCGTCCCGTTTCAGTGTCCTGACCAGGGATTTCCGGGCTTTCGGCAGCAGTTTCATGTCGCCTTCCAACAGACAGGCGCCGTGCCGCTGAAGGGTCTGGGCGTGGTCCTCCATGTATTCCCACATGGCGTTTTCGCCGAGGTAAAGTCCGGTCTGGGTGCCGTCGAGAAAAGTGGGCGGCAGATGATCTTCGGGGCTGTCATAGGTCAGGGCATCGTTTACGTTCAGAAATTCCCAATCGATCCGGTTTCCGCCGGGATCGATGGCGGAGAACAATTTTTCCGGTTTGCCGTCTTTGCGAAGATGTCCGATGCCCATTGAGCAGCTGCCGCCGTCGGTTTCGAAATAGATTCGCAGGAGCACGCCGTTCCGGAGATTCCGGTAGATGATCTCGCCGGAGTTCGGCCTTTCCTCCTGCGAGGCGATATGGAAGTCGTATTCGTCGATAAGATAGCTGAAATATTCCCGGATATGATCACAGAACGGCTGGCCTTCGTTCCGATCTTTGTATTCGCTGTTATCCGGTTGCATTATGGCGATATCCCTTCCTTTAGTTTTATGGACATAAGATAGTCCCGGATTTTTCGAAATCAATGTAAAATCAATGAGAAATCGATAAATATCATGTTCGTTATTCTTATATTCATATCTTTTTATCTTATTAATGATTAATATCTTGCCTATTCCGATATTGAACGTCGAAATCTCTTTTTCCGGTAAAAACAAATCCGGTGAATTTGATTTTTCCTGTAACGGTATTAAATTAAGGATATGACGAAAAAGCATAAATATCTGCTGGCCGGCTGGGTACTATTTCTGGTGCCGCTGGCAATCCAAATCGTGAACATTTACCTGTCCGGGACGGCGAACTCGTCAAGCTCGAACCGGGAATTTCTGGGTATGCTGTTCTACTGGAGCACATTGCTCGTTTTTCCGCAAATGCTTGGGCTGGTTTTTATTATGTTCGCCCTGTGGGGCAACAAAAGGCCATAAATTTCCGGCTTTCTGCTTGCAAAGAAATTGCCGCACGCTATATTTCCCGAACTTCAATTTGCACGCCCGAAAAGGGAGTGTCCGAAAAAAAGGTTCGGGCTTTATGGATCGGAAAACAGTCGTCAATTATCGGTGGGGGATATTCTGGTCGTTCATATCGGCATTTCTCTGGGCCACGGTGTATGTGGTTTCGCGGGCGATGATGGGAGGAGAAAACGGACAAGTGGCGGACCCGGTGACGCTTTCGCTGCTGCGCTGCGCCATCGGCGGAATCGTACTTTTCTGCATTTGCCTGACGCTTTACCGCAAGGAATTATTTGCGTTTAAACTCCGCGATCTGCTGATGGTGGCGGTGTTGAGCCAGTTTTCGATGGTGGGAATGAGCATTTTTGTATTCTGGGGACTGAGTTATACCGAAGCGATCAACTCCTCGATGATCATGTCGTGTTCGCCGATTCTGACGATGCTGTTCGGATTGTTTTTCGGAACTCGGATCACCATCCCCCAGATTTCCGGCATTGCCGTCTGCACGGTCGGCTGTATGATGGTGCTGTTGAGCGGCCAGGGAGAACTTCATTACTCCTGGCAGTCATTCGGCGGAGACCTGCTGGTTTTCGCGGCGGCGGCGTTCTGGGCGTTCGGGGCCATCCTGTCGAAAAAACTGGTCACGGTGCATCATGACATGGCGGTTACGGCCTGGGTCATGTTTTTCGCGTCGGTGTCGCTGCTCGTCATCAATCTGTTCCGGACCAGCTACATCGTCATGCCGCACAGCATATCGGGCTGGACGCTGGTGCTGTACCTCGGAATATTTCCGACCGCGGTTGGATTTTACGCCTGGAACGCAGCCCTGAACCGGGTCAGCCTGCAAGTCGTCAACGTCATGCAATACCTGACGCCGCTGATGACGTTCGCCATGGCCTGGGCGTTCCTGCATGAAAACGTCACCTTCCTGAAAATTCTCGGCGCCCTGATGGTGGTCGGCGGCGTAGCCCTGGTGTCCCGCAACAAAACGGCCCCCACCCAGCCGGAACCGATGCTTCAATCCACGCCCAACCAGCGTGAGAAAAACTGACGCATCAACGGGGCGCAGGTACTCCCGCCCGAATCCCCTTCTTCCACCAGGATGACGGCCGCATAGGTTTGCCCTTTGTAGTAACAGAAACAGATGAAAAACGTATTTTTGTGACGGTTGTCGCGCGGACCGACTTCGGCGCTGCCGGTTTTACCATACAGGACGATCTGTTTCATCTGGGCCTGGCGTCCGCTGCCGCGCGGAGCATTCACGACCCGTCGCATTCCCTCTTTGACGATGTCGAGCTGGTCCCGGGTAGCAGGCAAATGGTGCCGGACCTGCGGCGCGGCGCTGTAAAGCAATGCCCCCTGCGGACTGCGGATCGCCTTCAGCAATTTCGGCTGAAGAACCCTGCCGCCGTTCGCCAGCGCGGCGGCATAGACGGCCGCCTGAAGCGGAGTGACCTTGACGGTCCCCTGCCCGATGGCGGCCAATGCATTATCAAAAGCGGTCCAGCGGGCCCCCGGATAACTGCGCTGTTTCTCTGCTTTGCCGGGAATGACCCCGGCGGCTTCCACCAGTTCGATGCCGGTCGGCGAACCGAACCCGGCCTCCTCCATGACGGAACGGATTTTATCGAGCCCAAGCTCCATGCCGCGAATATTGAAATAGACGTTGCAGGAACGTTCGATGCCCAGTTGCAGGTCGACCTCGCCATGATGCCCGGTACAGCGGATGGAACTGTTGCCGATGGGCGTGTAGCCGTTGCATTCGATGGAATCGGTGGGGGATATGCCGTCGTTCAGGATCGCCAGCCCGATCAGTGGCTTGACGATGGAACCGGGCATATAGGTGCCCAGCAACGCGCGGTTAAGCTGGGCCTGATCGGGATCCCGATTCAATTCATTGATTCTCGGGTTGTTCGGGAACGGCGAGAAATCGGACAGGCTGAAAGTCGGCGAGGACGCCATGGCCAGCACCGCCCCGGTATCGGCATTCAACAGCACAAATGCCCCCTTGTGCTCCGCCAAAAGTTCTTCGGCGATCTGTTGAGCCCTGAAATCGAGCGTGGTGATCAGGCTGTTGCCGTCCAGCGGCGTTTCGCCCCCGGGCAAAGTCTGCGCGACGAATCCGCGGTTGTCCACCTGGACGATGTCAAAACCGGGCATACCGCACAATCCCCGGACATTCTGCAGTCCGATTTCTTCCGGAAGCCGATCGTAGGCCCGCTCCAGACCGCTGATGCCCACCTGGTCCGGAATATAATAGAAATAATCGCGGCGGTCGGACGCTTTTGCAGGATCGCGGGGCCGGGTGTAGCCGATCAAATGCGACGCCAGCGCGCCGTATGGATAAACGCGGGCTGTTTCGGGCATGATGACAATCCCCTCCGCGGTCATAGCAACGGTATTGGCGCGGGCGATTTCCTGCGCGTCAAGGTTTTCGAAAGCGACGAACGGCAGTCCGGGCTTGATATTGATGTGGCGGATGATGTCTTTGCGGGCGATGGTATTTTCGCGCCCGATGGCGGCGGCGAGCCGGCTGACGACCTCTTCGATATGGTCAAGGCTTTTGTCCATGGAGCCGGGACGACGCATTTCGGCCAGATAAAGATAAATATTGTAGACCGGAATATTGTCGGCCAGGATATGGGCGTCGGAAGTGTAAATCCGCCCGCGAAGGGCTGGACGCCGGATCATGCGGATGGATTGCCGCGATATCCGCTGGTTGTGGGTCTGGGTCCGGAGGCCAGCGCCATGCCCGTCAGGGCGGCCCCCAGCAGGATCACGCCGCCGAGGATTACCAGCCGGATCGAGGCGGTGGCAAATTTCATAAGCGCCACCTGCTTTTCTGAGATTCCGAATGTTTGCGGGCGTCCTGGTAACGCGGCAGCTTCAGGAGAAATGAAAAATAATCCAGCACCGTCACCATCAACGGCAGGAAAAGCGCGCCGAAAACGATTCCCGCGATAAATACGGGGAGCCAGATGTTCCAGAGAAAATACAGAAAACCGCCGCCGATCATCCGGGAAGGCAGCAGGAACACCCCTTGAATAGCGGCGGCGATCATCCCCGGGAAAAAATTGACGATGGCCGGACGAAGCATCTGGCGATCGCCCCAGAATCCGGCGAAAAATACGATTGCCAGACAAGCAAGCGTGCTCCAGGGGAAACTCCATCCCATGAAAATATCGACGATAATCCCGAACACCAGCGCATAAATAATCCCCCGTACCATTCCTGCGACCGTGGCCGCATAAAAAACCAGGACCGCGACCACCGGCAGGTAAAGTCCCAGACCGCCGCAGAGCAGTTGAAACAATACACCGAGCAGAAAGATCAAAGCAAAATAAATATCGATCATGCGTCCGCCCCTATTGACGGGTCAGGACCACCAGGAAGCGGATATTCTCGAAATCCGCGGCCGGCCTGACCAGTGCGTTGACATATAAGCGGTTATCGTAGACCGTATTGCCGCCGAGAACCTCCGTGATATGGCCGATCAGGATACCGGCCGGAATGTCTTTCTCAAAACCTGCGGTTACGACCGGTTCGCCCGCCATGTATTCACGGTTTGCGGGCAGAAAATTCAACCGGGTCCGCATATCGCCGGGAGCCGCGGCACCGGCATCGGCATTGATGAACCCGACCGCGTCGGAAGACTCGAGCCGGGCCGAAACGGCGGCTTCCCCGCCGGCCAGGGTAATGACTTCGGCGGTATGCCGGGAAACTTCGCGGACAATTCCGCAGAACGCCGGTATGCTGCCGGTATCGTTCTCGGTAACGCGACTGCCGGTCAGAACGACCGAGCCGGGCCGAATGCCGTCCTCGGACCCGCAGTTGATGATAAAGCGTTCGCGCCAGTCCAGCGGATCGCGCAGCAGCACCGTCGTATAGATGTAACGAAAACCGGGCTTGCGTTCCAACTTGATCAGTTGACGCAGTTCCCGGTTTTCAATCTGGGCTTCGGTAGCCACGGTGAAGCGCGACATCAGCAGTTGATTTTCGCGCCGCAGTTTCTCGATTTCCGTCACCAGTTCGTGTTTTGAGCGCAACAGCATGGTCTGGTCGGAAATCGTCCTGCCCAGATCACCCGGCGCCGAAAGATACGGATAAAAGAAGTCCGAAAAAAAACGATACAGAAATGTTCGGAAGCCATGAAACAAGATTCCCAGCATTAACAGGGAAATCACACCTGCGAAAAGTGTCAGTGCGGTTTTCCGGTATTTCCTGCTGGTCTTGGGCATGGCTTCATCGGTTCGGTTAATTGGCGAAGAATTTCTGGAGCTTCATCAGCTCGGCGTCGGCCTCGGTGACGAGTTCGTCCAGAAGTTCGCGAATGGTCATGATTTTGTTCAGGAGTCCGACGGACTGCCCCGCCATCAGCGAGCCGCCTTCCACATCGCCCTCGATCGCCGCGCGGCGAAGCGCACCGATCCAGTATTTTTCGACTTCTTCCTGGGCCTGTTCGCGATGGATCTTGCCCTCTTTCATTTCCAGGAGCAGACGCAACTGGAGCTCGCCGAATTTGGCCATGCCCCTGTTCTTAAGGGCGCGCACGGCCACCACCGGAAG
>CALABZ010000423.1 GCA_937888615.1 uncultured Lentisphaeria bacterium
GAGGCCTCTGCACAGCTCCTTCATCCCTGAATCGCGACTTCTGACGGTCGCGTCTGAAACGACCGGTTATGCCGGATTACGGCTTGACTGCATGGAAAACGCTGTTATCTCCGGTTCACGACAACAAACCCATCGTTCCATAAAACTCTTGTTTTTGTGTTTAACCAAAAAAACAGGCTGGTTTTGAGGTTATTTATGGTCCAAACCGGAGAAGAACCCCTCTGCTGATTCCCCCATTGCAATATCAAAACATCTCGATGAAAACGACCTTTTCCTGCCGGATTTCATTTGCAAAACTTTCCAATTGTGTTATTTTGTAAACAGGGCGTTGGTGAGGGATGCTTACGCCAGGTCAGTATAACTCTTTAATCATGAGGTGTTACAAAATGACTGCCAAGCGGAGAATTACGTGGTTTTCCTGTTCGTTTCTTCTGTTTATGCTTGCCGGGAGTGCTGTGGCGGAGGAACCGTCACTGACGCTGTACAATCAGCAGTTCGCCGTGGTCCGGGAGCAAATCAAACTGCCGGTGGCGAAGGGGATTACCTCGTTGGTGTTTGATGGCATTACGGCACATCTCGAACCGGAATCGGTATTGTTGCGCGAGCCGACCGGTACGCTACGGGTACTGGAACAGAATTACCGCAATGATCCGGCCTCGGAAGCTTTGTTGCTCCAGCATTTCGAGGGACGGGTAATTGAATTTGAAGTCACCGCCCCCACTGGTGAGAAGAGCATTGTTCAGGGTAAGATCATTCGCGCACCCTATTTATCAAACGCCAAGGCCAGGCTCCTCTATGGCCCCCAATATCAGTATATGCAGTACCAGGGACGCGCCAACAACAACAGCCCCATTATTGAAGTGGACGGCAAGTTGCGTTTTTCCCTGCCGGGACAGCCGGTCTTTCCGGCGTTGAGCGATGAGTCTATTCTGAAGCCGCAACTGCATTGGAAACTGGTAAGCGACCGGAAAATCGAAACGCCGTTGGAGTTGAGTTATATCAGCGGCGGTTTCAACTGGTCGGCGGATTATAATCTGGTACTGCCGGAGAAAGGCAATATCCTGACGTTGACCGGCTGGGTGACGATGGATAACCAGAGCGGGCGCAGTTTCAAAGACGCCGTCATCAAACTGATGGCGGGCGATGTCAAGAAAATTCAAGATCAGGGGATCAACATCCCGAGAATCTCATATGCCCCAGCGATGCTTGGCGGTAGTTCCCTGGCTCCAGTGACGGAAAAAACATTTGACGAATATCATCTTTACTCCCTGCCGCGCAAAACCGATTTGCTTGACGGCGAAACCAAACAGGTGGAATTCATTAATGCCGACGGTGTCAAAAGCAGCCTGGTGTATATTTACAACGGCGCGAAAATAAATTGGAACCGTTATCGGGGCTGGTCCTTGGACAGTATTCGCGACAATCAATCATTCGGTATACAGGCGAATAAGAAAGTATGGGTGTACCGTGAGTTCGAAAACACCAAAGAAAACAATCTCGGTATTCCGTTGCCGAAAGGACGCATCCGGTTCTATCGGCAGGACAGCGATAAACAGTTGGAATTTATCGGCGAAAACGAGATAGACCACTCTCCCGCGCGGGAGAAAGTGAAAGTCTATACCGGCGATGCGTTCGACCTGGTCGGCGACCGGCAACGGACGGATTATAAGCAGGAAAATCACACCTTGACGGAAAGCTTCAAAATCACCGTCCGCAACCGGAAAAAGGAAGCGGTCGAAATCCGCGTGGTCGAAACGCTCTACCGCTGGCCGTCCTGGGAAATCCTGGCACAAAAATTCCCCAGCCGGAAAGTGGACTCAAACACGATCGAATGGCTGGTGAAACTCGAACCGGACGCGGAAGAAGTCATCACGTACACGGTTCGCTACTCCTGGTGATGCCGGAGCCGGCCGGTCAAAAGACCGGCACTTTCACAATTTCGCCGTCGCGCTGAGCCGAACGGTGGGCGGCTACGCCCATCGCCATGTAATGTGCGGCGTCCTCGACGGTAACGAGCGGTTTGCGGTTTTCCGCCACGGCGGAGACGAATTCATGGACCAGGTACGGGTGTGAACCGCCATGGCCGCTCGGCTGGAAATCGCTGTTCGGATCGGCATTGGGGTTCATGGCGTATTTGAAGGCTTCCTGTACTTCACGGGGGAGGGGGTCGCGCATTTCCCCGGAAGTCATTTCGATGAATTTCGAACCGGGTTCGGACGGTTCCGGCGCGGTCGCCATGATCGGTTTGGCGGTGCCGGGGGCGGTGCGCCCGTTTTCCACCCAGACATTGCGCGAGAAACTGCCCTGTTTTCCGAAGATGCGGAACGTTTCCGATTCACAGCGGTCGATATCGGTCGAACCGATTTCACGGAATTCGCAGATACGCAGCGAAACGCCATTGTCCAGTTGGTAAAGGGCCGTCACGTTGGAAAAATCGTTCTTGGCAAAAAACGGGTCGCTGTTGGTGTTCGGCGTCCCGTATGCGCTGACCTTCAGCGCCCTTGCTTTCATGACATGGAGCGGGCCGGAAATCGAATGGGTGGGGTAGCTCATCGGGCTGTCTTTTGCGCCCCGCGCGGCGTAGCGGTCCACCAGTGCCTGATACTGACTGCCGACCACTCCGGTGGTCCGTGTCCGAAGGACTTCCCGCAGGTTGCTGATACCGTTGATGCCGCCGTCCACGTCGTGGATATATTCCCCTTCGGCATAGACGAAATCGCCGAACTTACCGGCTTCGGCCATGCGGCGGCAGAACATCGTCTGCGGCCGGAAAATCGTGGTTTCGCCCAGCATATATTCCCGTCCGCTCCGTTTGACCGCCTCGACCAGTTTACCGCTCCAGTCCAGGATTTCTTCGTCGTCCGGCAGGGAAATTACCGGCACGGCGCTGTAGACATGCTTGCCGGACTCCAGCGCCTGAATGCATTGCGGCGCGTGCAGCCACGGTTGGGTGATGATGACCAGAGCGTCCAGGTCGGCGCGGCAGATTTCATCGAGACTGGTGTAGCAATCGTGTTCGCTGACCTTGTCGGCCATGAACGGATCATTGAGGAACTGCTTTACTTTATCGCTTTCGCAGTCGCATAATGCGATTCGGTCCACCAGCGGGTGCGCCTTGAATAATTTGGTAAATGCCGACCCGAAGCGTCCCAAGCCGACCAGACCCAGTTTGATACCCATCATTGTTCTCCTGAAATTGTTGTTTAAGACTTTGCGTTTTCCTTTTATTTTATTATAATACCTAAATTATAAATTTGAACTGATTAAAAGTGGCAATATATTATACATGGAAGACAATTATTATAAAAAAGAGATATTTTATGGGCGAAGTCAGAATTTTCCGGGCGAACGTCTATCGGTACCGCCAGAGTTTCGTTCAAGTCGTGGCTCGACCTCATCTGGGTTTGTATATTTCCGGCATTGAGCATACGCGGATCTGGCTGCCGGACGGCAAACTGCTGTTCGACCGCGATGGCGACATGGGCCCCTCGCTTTATTTGCGTCTGCCGGGCATGAAATCGGATTTCCGTTTCAACGATAAACGCGAAAACTGGGTCATTCAGATGGATATGCCGGAGCTCGCCTATGACCCCGAAACACACCTGCCGGTATGGGAACGGAACGGTTATCGTTTTCCGTTGCCGTTCGACCTTGCGGTTTCCGGGGAGGAATTGCCTGCGCTTCGACACCAGTTTGCCCGGATTCATCGGCTGCTGGATTCGAACCTGCCGCGGAATATCGCGGCCGCGGAGATTGAAACCGTCGCCGTTATGTCGCGCTTTCTGGCGGATGTCCCGTCCGCGACTCCCGAGAGCGTGGTGGAGAAGTACAGGCGGCTCATCGACGAGGACCGGAATTTCGAGCATTCGCTTGGAGAGCTGGCGCGCCGGTCGGGTTACAGTCAGGCCCACCTGAGGCGGCAATTCCGCAAACATTACCTGATTGATCCCGCCGAATACCGGACCGGACGCCGTCTATGCCGGATCATGGAGCTGATTTCGCATACCGCCCACACTCCGAAGGAAATCGCGGACATGACCGGCATGAAGAACGTAACCCACCTTTATTCACTGCTGAAAAAGCATTACCAGGCTACGCCGGGGCAGTTGCTCCGCCAGTACCGTGGACCCATCGCTCCTCAGAAACACATGGAATAAACATAAATGTTGACGCCCATGCGGTGCGCTTCACGGGTTTTTCGGGCTCCGAACCAGCTTTCCGTGACCCAACCGCAATGAATGTCGCTGGAAGTGACGATGCCGATCAGTCGTCCCTTCAGCGTAACCAGTGAAATTCCGTTGTTCTTCCCCTGACAATGCGGAAAAAAGTTGATCTTGAAATAGCAATTGAACAACGGATGATCCATGCCGACGCGCTGAATCTGTACCTCCGGGAAGAACTCCCGGAACAGGACCAGAAAACTCTGATAGAGCATATCCTGATACGGATCGTATTTCTGCCAGACGCAGTCGTCCACGAAGATGAAACCGCCGCGCAACAGGTATTCTTTCAGATTGCGCCGTCCTTTGGCCGACATGTTCTGCGTCCGCTGTCCGTGGACGAAGATAAACGGAAACGCGCACATTTTTTCAAGGTCTTCCACATCGACGACGTTCCAGTCTTCCTTCAGGTTGACCGTGGTGTTCCTGCGGATATAATCAATCATCCGCATGTCCCCGGACGGGTGGGCGTGCCAATCCCAGTCGGATTCGTAGCGCGAACTCCCCTTGACCGGGTATTTCAGGCGGGCCCACGAAATCCGGCTGCCTCGGTCGGCCTCGAAATCACCCGCTGTGGCCGGCAAAACCGACAGCACGAGAAACAACAGCAGAAAAAATCGGCTCATCGCATAATCTCCTAAATTAATTTCCAGACCCTGCGGAGGATCAGTTCCAACAGATACACCGCGGCCAGCAGGAGGAACAATAGCGGCGTATGCCACAACGGGCGCGAAGAATGTTCCTTCAGCTCAATGTCGGCACGGTTGAAATGATCCGCCAGCACCAGTTCATCGTCCCTGACAATTTTCACCTGCGGGAGTGCCGCGAATTTCTCAAGCGCCGCCAGATCCGGCTCCAGAATCCGGCTTTCGAGTTCGCCGGAATCCTTGGCCAGTGTGGAGAAGGTGAGTTCCGCCGCAGGCTTTTTATCATAAATGGCGCGGACGGTGTACTCGACGTCGTTTTTGATTGGGAACGAACAGCGAATCCGGTTTCCTTCGAACGTGACGGGCAATTCCTTTTCCGCTCCGCCCGCTTCTTCGAGACGGCAAGTCAGGAGCGAGGGGTCGGTGATGAACGGTCCCGGTTCGAGATATAATGTCATGACTCCGTTTCCTGCGGCGAAATTGGGAACGATCCAGCGGGTCTGACGATTGCGTCCGGCGCCGAGGTACGAGAGCGTGTTTTTCCAGAAGATTTCGTAGGAATGATCGTTGGCTGGGAGGTTCAGCCGCCAGCGCCAGAGCGGATCGGCCGCCAGCACCATACTGCGCCCGCTGCCGAAATTCTGATATGCCAGCAGGGGATTCTGTTTGCCGTTCAGTGTATGGTATGCCAGCAGATTTGCTCCCGGTTTCAGCGACTCGACCAGAGCCTCGTCCTGGAATTCCGGCAGGACCGGAACCGTTTTTCCGTCGCTGCTTTTGTGATTGAATATCGGACTCTTGCGCCCGAGATCGGTGAGCTCAAACTTATAGAGCGGCGGCGGGCGGAACGCAAATTCTTTGCGGGAACGGACCGCGTTGTCGAAGCGGGTGGGGGAGACGCCGCGCGCGATTTCGCGGAGAATCCGGCTGGTTTCGGGGTCGCTCCGGGGATCGGCGGGGGCGTTGGCGTCGAATTTGACGGGAAGCAGTTTTTCCAAGGTACTTTGGGCGTATTCCCTGGCGGTGCCGGGGTTTCCGGTGACGAACAGCAGTCCGCCGCCGTTGCGGACGAACTCGTAAATATCCTTCTCGGCATTTTTAGGCAACTCGCCGCGCCTCATGTTCATGAGCAGGAGAACGTCGAATTTTTTCAAGTCGTCTGCGTTCGGAAACGGCGATCCGTAACGGGTGTGATCGGGAAAAACACCGTTGGCGAAGCGAACGTCGAGCTTGACGGATTTGTCGTCGGCAAACGCATTGCGGATGAAGCGGGTTCCGAAGTCGAGCGCACCGTTGTACATCAACACATTGACGCTCTCTTGCGCCTCGGTTTTTTCAATGGTCCAGTTGACGGAATCCCGTACCCGGTCGGAGGCGGTAATCCGGGCGGTCATGCGGTCCGTACCGGCGAGCGCGGCGGGGTAACGGTATTTAAAGGTGCGCAATCCGGTGCCGGGCTGGATTTCGGCGCTGTAAACGACATTGCCGTCTTTCAGCAGTTCAAATTTCGGTTTGGTGTTCTGGACCATGTTGCTGCAGCGGACGAGGAATGTCAGGCCGTTTTCGGTGTGGGTGAAAACATGGGTGGGGGACTCTACCTTGCGGAAACGGATATCCGGGGGAGCCGCCAATTCATTGGTCATGGGTACAACGAGGTGCGGGATGCCGACGGCGTCGAGGGCGTTCAACGCGGTATCCTGCGTAGTCAGCGAGGTGTCGATGCCGTCGGTGAAACAGACGACTCCGCCGTATTTCCCCGCCCCGAAACGGCCGCACCAGTCGGTGAGCGCATCATAAAAATTGGTCTGCCCGGCATTGGATTCCTGCGGCGGTTCATCGAACGCGGAGGTTTGGCGCAGGGCATTGCCGAACCGGTAGAATTCATAAGTCTGGTGCTTGGAATCCTTTTTCACGTGATCGTTCCAGTAGCCGAGGGCGTCGCGGAGGCGGCTCCGTTTCCACTGGTCGGGCTTGAGCATACTGCCCGATTCATCGAAAATCACCGCGATCTTCATATCCTCGTGGTCGGTGAAAGTCCGCTCGGTTTCGATGCGCGGGTTGACCAGGCATAACAGTATCAAGGCGCAGAAGACGATTCGCAAAGTCGCCAGGACGATCTTCTGATAAGGCCGGATTTCCCGGGCCGTATAACGGTAGGACACGGCGACGAGGAGGACCAGCAGCAGCGCCGCCGCCGCCAGCCCCCACCAGCCGCCGGGGAAATTCCATTGAAACTGTTCGGTAATCTGTTCCGTCATCATTTACCTCCCTTCGGGTCGGGATTGGAGAGCCGTTCGAAATATTCGGCGGTTGCTTTGCGATACTTGGCGGGGACGTCTCCGGCGTCGAAAACATACACCCGGACCTGTCGCTTCAAATCCACCAGCAGTTCGGAGAGCAGGGAAACGACGTGGGCGGCATTGTCGGAAACTTCCTTGTATGCGGTGGGGCGTCCCTTCGGCATGGCGGAAGAGGCGGAACCGTTAGCGAGCTGAATCTTTCCACGGATTGTTTCGAGACGTTGGCGCAAAGCGGGATCGGAGGTCTGTTCGCCAAGCATAGACAGGGCCCGGTCCATGTCCTCCAGCAGTTCCTTCATGTCGTTCATGACCTCGTTGGCTTCCGCCGGGGGGATTTCCTCCGGGTTTTTCGCGGCGTATTTCAGGTGGCGGGACTGTTCGTTAAGCTTGCCTGCCGCCGATTCCAGAAATTGCGCGGTGTCCATGCCATCCATGCGCATTTCATTGATCATGTCCTTGATTTCCTGAAGTTCTTTCTGCAGTTGCTTTGTCTGTTGGGCGGGGGAGGAATCGGGACCGGACTTGCCCCCGGCGCTCTGGTCGATGCGCTCGGCGAGCCGCCCGAGCTTGCCGGCGTTGCCCATGGTACCGGAACGGCCCTGCTGACCGGCCTTTTCGCCGAGTTCGCCCGGCATGGATTTGAGTTCGTCGCGCACCTGTCCGGCGTCCTTCTGACCGGATTTGAGTTCGTCGGAGAGTTCATCCATCTTTTTCCGGGCCTCGTCCAAGGCCTTGCGGGTGGCTTCGTTGGATTCTTTTTCAAGCAGTTTCATGGCGCTTTCGAGGTTGGCCGTGGCTTTCTGACTTTTCAGGGAGGCGGCGGCGTTTTTCCCGGCCCGCAGATTGTTGGAGGATTCGCTCATGCTTTCCATTGCGTGGTCGAGCTTTTCCTGAAAATCTGAACCGGTCAGCGATTTTGCTTTAAGCTGTTCGGTCCGTTCCTGAATGCGGTCCTGCTTGTCGGCCGTTTCGTTCTGCGGACCTCCGGCGCCGGACTGTTCCGCTTTTTTAATATCATTGTTCAGGCTTTTCTGTTCCTCGGCCAGTTGCTTGAGCTGGTTATGGGGATTCTGCGAGGCGTCGATTTCCGGCGGCTTGAATTTCTGTTTGTCCTTGAACGGATTGTCTTTGATCTCCGGGGTGCCGGGCGGACCTTTTATCATCAGCTTGCGGATATTTTTCATGGCTTGAATCAGGTTCGCTATGGCTTTCTGCTGATGCTTCGAACCCTGATCGATATCTTGCCCGGCAAGAGAGCCGACGCAGTTGTTCATGTCCTGATGGGCCAGTTCCAGATAGTTGATGATATCGGCGGGAAGAGTCCTGCTTTTCGGGTCTTGCAAGTATTTGTCGAGGTTTCCGGCCAGTTCCTGTTGCATGGCGGTGATGTTGTCGAGGGCTTTGGCGGTATCGACGGGGTTGGTTTTATCCGGATTCAGTTTATAGATTTTCAGGGCGAAAAGCGCCTTGTTGAGTCGAAGTTGTTCGCGGAGAAATGCATTTAGAATTTCGATGGCCTGCAAGCCCTCGGCGGTAAGGTTCGCACCATTGTTGCCGTCTTCCTTGCCGGTCAACACGTCTTCGCGGAACGGGCGTACTTCGATGAAACCCGGCTCGCTGAGAATCGTCCGCTGTTCGCCCCCGACCAATGCTTTGCCGGTCAGGTGGTAGCTGACCAGGTCGAACGGCTTCACCTCCAGGTCTTCCAGCGCCAGAAACGCGCCGAAACGAATGCGTCCGTCCCCGGCGGGCAGTGCCTCCGGCGGAATATTCGAGTGGAACTCGGCATTCACATAAACCGACAGCGCGAGTTCGGTGAAGCCGTGCGGCGATTCCCCGGCCCCCTCCCAGTCCAGTTCGTCGAGCGGTTTGGCCCGGAGTTCGCTCTCGGGGGTCGTGATGATGAGTTTAGCGGTCTCGGCGGCCAGCTTTTTCTGTTGTTCCTCTTCCTGTTTTTTCTTTTCTTCGGCTTTTTTCGCTTCTTGCTTGTGCTCCTGATAGAGTTTGTTTTGTTGCCGGGCGTGGGACATCATGGCGGCGTCCGCCCCTGTGAACAGCAGAGCCGTCGCCAACGACAACAGGAACAGAAATGTTCCCCACGGCAGCCGGTATTCACGGAAAAAGATCCGGGTATCGGCGGTGTGGTCCTCTTTCAGGGGGTGGGAGGACTTTTCCAGCTCCAAATAGGTTTCGAAACGGTTGAACGAGCCGGTCATTTCGTCGAATCGTCTGGCCGTGTCCTGTCGTTTTTCGTAACGGCGGATGCTCAGGATCAGGAAACCTGCGAGCCCGGTCAGGACCAGAACCGTCCCGGCGATGTTGAAAATCAGGCAGTATTTTCCCTCGGTGTCGAAGATATGGGCGAGGAACAGCGGGAGCGTGGCGAGAATTGCGCACCAGCACCAGAATTTCAGGCCGTCGTGGTAAATATGCGACAGGCGGTAAAAAATGAATTGTTTTTTTACGGATTTCATATCAGTTCACCGTCCGGTTGGAAAGAAGGGTTTCGACGAGAGCAAAAGCCAGCAGCAACACCAGCATCAGCATCTTGTAATCTTTGCTCCCGGCGAGACGGTCGAGTTTGCGCTCATGTTCCGGTTCGGAGTTGTGCGGGATGATTATGGCATTGTAATTGAATGCATCCGGGATCGGGGTCAGATCGGATTCGCCGGTATTGACGTTGATGCAATACGCCCGGTCTCCGAGCTTGAACACCCCGGCCTTGTCGCGTTTCAATTCCCCTTCCGGCAGGCGGAGCGGCGCGGAAGCCGTCAGGAACGAATCCTCCGGCCGGGCATTGCTCGAACAGTACTGCACCAGTTCGCGCCAGAACGGCAGAAATGCCCCGTAGGTTTGGAAATTGGTGTGATTGGGTTCGATGGGGGCGGCGAGGACGATCAGTTTACCGTTGCCGCGGTTCATTTCCATGGCGGCGGGGCGGTCACCGTTAAAGGCGGCGATGATCCGGGCGTTTCGCGGCGGGGAGAACTCCGGTACGTTGAAAAATGAAATATCGAACCAGGCGGCGACGCTCACCTCCAGATATTCGCGGAAAATCGGATGGTCGAAGTTGACCATTTCAAGCTCGGTCTGGCGGATCGTGTTTTTTCCGATTTCGATGCCGAAATGTTTGAACAAAGCCCTCATGTCCCTGCTGTCGCGATAGACGAGGACGATGCCGGAACCATTCTCAAGCGCGGCGTCGAGCCCGGCGGCGGCGTCGGAACCCAGTTCCGCACAATCCCGGACGATCAGGATGGCCGGTTTTTTGGGCAGTTCGGCGAGGGTTTTGCGGTCGAGTGGAAGCTCGCGCACCGCGCCGTCGAACAGGGCCGTACTGGTGAAGTCATAACCGTTGCCCCGCGGCGTCAGGTAAATGTCCGGGGCCTTGAGCGGATTGACCGCAAAATAACGGGTGTTGTCCAGTTCAAGGTCATCGGTCTTCGTTTCCATAATCACCTTGCCGCCGAGCGCGATTGGTTCGCCGGATGGAGCTTTCAACTTGAACGACTCGGTTTTCTCCGAATGCGACAGCAGGACGGTTTCGCGTGTGTCTTTCAGCTCGTCTTCCAGAAATACTTTCAGCGTACAGGGGATTGCGGTATCATTGAAATTGGCCGCCCGGACGGTGAGTTCAAGCTCGGCTCCGGGCACGGTATATGGCGTTTCGACCTTGGCGGAAATGACGGCGGCGTTGCGACGCGGCGGAACCGGGGGGAGGGGGAGCACCCGGATTTCGTCGGCGTGCCGGAGAAATTCATAGGACGGCAAACGCCGCCACGGCAGGGCCTGCCGGTCGGTGATGATCGTAATGCGCTTATATTTGGCCGGAATGGTGCCGAGACGGCTGTCCGCCTGATACAGCGCGGTCAGAAACCCGGAAGTCATTTGTGACGATTCGTGAAGACCGAAAAATGCTTCCAGCACGTCGCGGTCCGAGGTGAACTCGCCGCTCCAGCTTACCTGGTCGGTCACGACCGCCCCCAGCGCCGGAGCCGTGGCGGAAACACTGTTCAACTCCTGTTGAAGCGCCAGTTTCAGCGCGGAACGAACCTGCGGCGTAGCGGTGCTGAACGAGGCGTCCTGGATTACGACCAGCGCCCGTTCCGGTTCCAGTGTGATATCGTCCATATACGGCCACGCAAACGCCAGGCAGAAAAATATCAGCGCGGCGCAGCGGCAGAGCAGGACCAGATATTTGAGCAGGCTATTGCGCCGCTGGCGCTTGACGATTTTCCGGGTCAGCAGGTAGAAAGACGGAAACATCTTCACCGTGTGCGGCTTGAGCCGGAGCAGATGCAGGAGGATCGGGACGGAGAGGAACGCCAGTCCCGTCAGATAAGAGGCGAATGCAAGATTCATCGGAACCTCCTGCCGCGCCGGTTTCGGGCCGCCAGATAAGTGCTGAGGGCCTCCAGCGGCACCCGGTCGGTGGTGAACAGCACATAGTCGCCGCGGCGGCTTTTGGCGGCTTCATTCAGACCGGCGATGTGTCGTTCCAGCACGTTGAGGTATTCCTTGCGGGCGAGGTCGGGGGCGAGAACCATTTTCTCGCCGCTTTCGCTGTCCTGCAGCAACATGGTTCGACGATACGGGAAAAAGCGTTCGGCCTGGTCCAGTACGTGGAACAGCAGGATTTCGCAATTTTTCTCCTGAAGCTGGTCGAATACGTTATTGAACTCGGCCGGGTCGTTGTAGAAATCCGAGATCAGGATGACGATGGTGCCGGGGCGCATGCAGGCGGCGGCCTCGGCCAGGGTTTCAGACAGGGCACAGCCGGAGGATTCCGGGCGGTTGCGCAGGCGTTCCAGCATTTTCCGGAAATGCGGCAATGTCCCGGCCGGTTTCTGGTACGGCGCCGGAGTGGCCCCGACGGTATTCAAGGTGAACATGTCCTTCTGATTGTGCATGGAGAGCATACAGGCGGCGGCGATGGAGGCGGCGTAGTCCCATTTGTTCATGACCGCTTCTTCGGATTGGAAATCCATCGAACGGCTTGTGTCCAGAAAAATGGCGGCGGAGAGCTCGGTGTCCTCTTCATATAAACGGATATGGAGACGGTCGGTGCGCGCATAGATTTTCCAGTCGATGGCGGTGATGCTGTCGCCGTGGATATACTTGCGATGTTCCTTGAATTCGGCGTTGTTGCCGCGGAACGGGCTTTTGTGCATGCCCGAATAACAGCCGCTGACCAGATAGCGCGCCTTCAATTCCAGTTCCGGCAGACGGGCCAGCAGTTCGATATCCAGAAATTCGCTGATTGGAATACTGTTTGAATCCAAGTTTTTACCTCGCGGCGGCAATGATTTCTTCCAGAATATTTTCCAGCGTTACGTTGTCCGCTTCGGCCCGGTAGTTCAGAATGACGCGGTGGCGCATGACGCCCGGCAGGGCCCGCAGGATATCCTGATCGGACACGTTCAGCCGTCCGTCAAAGGCGGCGAAGGCTTTTCCCGCCAGCGCCAGATATTGGCAGGCGCGTGAACCGGCCCCCCAGCGGATGTATTTTTCAGCCACCGGCAAGCCGCCGCCGGGACGGGTCCCTCGCACGATTTTCGTGGTGAACTCCGCGACCGAATGCGGAATCGGGAGGTAGCGGACCGCGTCCTGGAATTTCAACAGTTCCTCATGGGTGATAACCTTGTTCAACTGCACCGTTTTTTCGTCGGTGGTTTCGAGCATGATGCGGACTTCGGTGGCTTGGTCCGGATAGTCCACATTCAGCGCGAACATGAAGCGGTCAAGCTGGGCTTCCGGGAGCGGATAGGTTCCTTCCTGTTCAATTGGGTTCTGGGTGGCCAGCACGAAAAAGGGTTCGCTCAATTCGTAACGTTTGCCCGCCACCGTTACCGCGCGTTCCTGCATGGCTTCGAGCAGGGCGGCCTGGGTTTTCGGCGGGGTCCGGTTGATTTCGTCGGCCAGCAGCAGATTGGTGAAGACGGGGCCTTTCAGAAATTTGAATTCACGCGCACCGGCGCTCTGGTTGAGCTCCAGAATTTCACTGCCGGTGATATCGCTCGGCATCATGTCCGGGGTGAACTGGATGCGCTTGAAACTGAGGTCCGCCACTTCGCCGAGGGAACTGATCAACAGCGTTTTGGCCAGCCCCGGCACACCGGTCAGCAGACAGTGTCCGCGCGAAACGATCGCCGCCAGCAGTTCTTCGATCAATTTTTCCTGACCGAACACTTTTTTGCCAAGCTCATTAGACACCACATGCATTTTTTTCGGCAGTTCTTTCAGAATATCTGCTATGACAATCATCGTTATTTCCTTTCTCTGATAAGGTTGATTTTTCGGTGTAATTCATAAAGATCGGCGCGAATCCGCCGGTAAGCGGCGGGCTCAATGACCGGTGCGGGCTCCAGCACAAAACGAAAATCCACCCGGTTTCCGGAGGCCGTGAGCGAGACGGCGTGGGTCGGAGCGGTTTTCGACCATTGCAGTTCATCGAATGTCTTGTTTGCGAAGACGAGATGGTATTCAAACGTTCCCTTGCGCCCGTCAAAAAGCCGTACCGGGCGTTTCAGGTCCGATGGCAGGAACGATTTCGCCAACGCCTCCGGCACTGACGGCAGACCACCGTTGTAACGGAATTCGAAACGGATTTTCGGCTTCAATTCATACGATATCAGTTCCGAACCGGGCAAAATGGCATCCAGAAACGTTTCAAGCTGGAAACGCCGTTTTTGCGGTGTCGGGCACTGCATCAGCATCCGTTCCCAGTCGTACCGGCCAAGTCCCTCCGGCACAATTTCCAGTGTGGCGGTGTCGTCGGCGCGGACTGTCAGGTTCAACGATAGAAGGCTCGGTCTGGCCTGCGGGATGTCGGCGAAGCGGACCGGTTTGCCGATGATCAGCCCGGCGGAACCGGCATCGCCCGGCGGCAGGTCGCCGAACGGAGCCAGATTGTCGGTGGCGTCGAGCCAGAGATTGTGATCGGGCAGGTAGACGATCATATGATTGAACTGCCAGCAGGGAAAAGACGGGTCGGTTTTGCTCCCCCGGTTGACCAGCACCCGTTCGGCTTTGATGCCGAGCTCGGCGCACATGGCACAGAGGGCGTTGGCCTTGTCTTTGCAGTCGCCGTAGCCGTTACGAATCATTTCGCCCGGGGTTTGAGGACGGAACGCCGCCGCGCCGAGCGGGGTAGTGACATAGCGGACGGTATTCAGGTAATCATAAATGCGTTTGACTTTGTCGAGGTCGCCGTCTGCACCTTTTACCAGTTCAGCCAGAACGGCTTTGGCGTCGGCGTCCATTTCTCCGGCGCGGCCGGTCATTCGTTCGACCCAGTCCATGAATTCGTCCCAACTCGGGAGCGTGGTCAGGACCAGTCGCGTGGGTACGAGATTCGGGTAAGCGTCGAGAGGAAGCAGTTCACAGGCGGGGAGGGGTTGGTCGAAGGTATAGACGAGGCGGCTACCCTTCCGGGTGACGGCCGGTTCGCCGGGCAGGTTGTAGAATTTATGTTTCAGCGTGTCCGGGAACGATACGGTGAAGCCGCACGCCGGCAGGATTGATTGCGGCGTATATACAGCCTGGAATTCCGGCAAATGATTCGGACGCGGGATCGGAATCTGACTTCGCAGGCGGAGGATCGAGCCGGGCGGCGGAGTCGGGAGCGCCCCGGACGTGATTTCGCAATACGAGCCGTCCGGGTAAATGAGCCGGGAGTTTCCGAAAGCGTTGATGTTTCCCGGGGCGACCATTGCCGCACCGGTTTTGTCGTTGATATAGAACGTATCGATTTGAATTGCCAGAGCGGATTTGTCCGGGTTCAGCAGATACGAAGCCTCGCGTTGCAGATAAAACGCCGGATAATCGGCGAATTGTTTTGCTTTTTCGGCGGCGTCCGTCAACTCTTTCAGTGTTTCCGGTGTCGGCGGGTGAATGACCAATTTCTGTTGTTCCAACCGCAGTGAGAGCGGTTTATCCGGCGCGGAATCCGTGCGCTTGCCGCCGGGCGTGGCGAAGAAAGCATTCGAACCGTCGAACGGGTACGAAACCCGTTTGCCCTGGCGGTAAATCTGGGAGTTTTCGGCAAGGGCGAGGGATTTATCCTGATAGAACTTCTCCGTATAGTGTCCGGCCTTCGCCAAAACGTCCTCCAGCGGGGCGTCGGGCGGGAGTTCCCGCAGGGCTTTCAGGTAAAATGCCGGGTAACGCGGCGGGCGCGCCAAGCGCGTCAACCGTCGCTACGCCGAGCTGTCCCGGATCGTCCTGGGCGGACACGATGATTTTTGCTTCGTCCGCCAGCTTGGCCAGCAAAGCCGCGCTGCCGCTGTTGAAGAGATACAGGGTTTGCGGACATTTTATGCCGTCGAGCAGTTTCGCCAGTTCATCGGCGGTCATGCGCCCGTTAGACGTAGACAATGAAATTCGTCGTGTATTGACCGACGCATAACCGAGAATATAAAGCGCGAGTTCGTCGTTCGCTCCGGCTTTCGCGGCGATACCGGACAGCGAATCCCGGATTCCGGCGGCGGAGTCGGCGATGGACACCTGATAATGGCGTTCCGTCAGGATTTTTTGGAGTTCGGCGACTTGTGCGGCGGTTTCGGCTTTCAATTCCGGGGTGCCGCTGCGCAGTTGAATGACGACAGCGTATTTTTCGGCATGGACAAACGAACAGAAAAAGAGAATAATCAGGAATATTTGGAGTTTACAAAAATGCAAAAAAACGGTCATCATCCACCCCTTTCAATCACATCATTACGCTATCATACCACAAGATTGAAAGAATTGCAAAGCGGGAAAGCGAGATTTGTCCTGAAAAACGTTCATTTCAACGGCGGCAGGCGGTCAGCCTCGGTTTGAAGCTGTTTCTTGACCTGTGAATTGGCATGACGGGAGAGCATGGTCATGCGGGTCGCCACGCTGGTCAGGATCAGCAGAATGGCGGTCATCATCAGGACGACGAGCAAAAGGGCGCCTCTTTCGTTTTTCATGGTTTGACTCCTGCGGCGGCCGCGATCCGGTAAATCCGGGGCTGGTTTCCGGGCTTGATTTTTTCGGTCAGGGTCAGGACGACCAGACGGTTGTCTTCCTCCATCGATATTTTCGCGGTTATGAATTTCGGGAGCTTCAGAAAACGGGATTTGCCGTCGATCAGCAGTTCGATTTGATCGGAAACGACCGCGGCAATGACTTTGTCGCCGGTGCAAACCTCCTGTACGGACAGTTCCAGCGGAGTCGTGCAGTCGTTGACCGCGCGGCGGAACTGCTGGGCAATCTGAAAGACTTCCTTGCCGGTAATGGCGACGCTTTTTTGCTGGAAATCGCGGTTGTAACGGTGAAACGCCGTATAGAGGGTACCTCCCATCAGCATGATCATCCCGATCACGGCCAGAACTTCGAGCAGAGAGTAATAGGCTATTTTGCGCATTTCAGGCGAACCTCCACGACAGGATTTTTTCGTTGATTGAGTAATGCCAGTTCCAGCGAATCGCCGGAACTGGTGATCCGGGGCGTGAAAGCCTTGGCATATTCGGCTTCCTGCTGGAAAATGCGCTCGGCGTTTTTCTGGTCCGGGTCTTTCAATAGCTTCAGGCGCTGAACCGTATTCTGTACGGCCAGAATGGCGCGGGTTTCATTGGCAAAGCTGTTCCGTGCCTGCCCCAGTTTCGACGAAATCGAACTGAACACCACGATCAGCACCGCCATCAAGACCAGCGCACAAACCATTTCCAGCATGGTAAAGGATTTCTGTTTCATCATCATAATAAATATACCTCCTTTTCCAGGATTATCCCGGTTTCGGACAGTGAACGGGCCACCGATTCGAGATCGGCTTCGGGCGTGTCCGATATCCGGTCGCGGATTGCGGCGGGGGAGGGGGCTTCCGCCAGAAAATCACGCCATTGGTCGGTTACCGCCAGGGCGGCGGCAATCGGTATTCGACCGTTGCCGTCGGCGGTGTGGACCAGCCGCTGTGCCACCACGCCGGAAACGGCGGCCCCCACCAGAAATGGTTCGAACCCCTGGTGAAGCAGACGGGCGAACACCGACGGGATGTCGCCCGCGTGATAGGTGGAGATGATGCGATGGCCGGTCAGGGCGGCGTCGAGGGCGACTTTGACCACTTCGCGGTCGCGCATTTCGCCGATCATCAGGGTTTTCACATCATGGCGAAGCGCGGAGCGGAGCGCGGCGGCGTAATTCCATTCGGCGTCGCCGCGGGGCAGACTGATCTGCGAAATGCCGTCGATCTCGCATTCCACCGGGTCTTCGATGGTGATGATTGACGAGGGGTCTTCTTCGCGAACCAGCAGTTCACGGAGCATGGCGTAAATGGTGGTGGTTTTGCCGCATCCGGTGGGACCGGTCAGGATCACCAAGCCGGTCGGGCGCTTCAGGATGGCGCGCAGGGTGGCGGTCATTTCGTCTTGAAACCCGAGTTCGTCAAGCGATTCCTGTCCGAAACGGCGGTCGAACAGGCGGATGGTGAGCCTTTCGCCGTGGATCGTCGGCATCGAGGCCACCCGGAACTCCACCTTGCCGAGCCCCGGCACGTGGCGGATCGCCCCGTCCTGCGCGATTTGACTGCGGTAACTGAGCATTCCCGCCATGACTTTGAAACGGGCGGTGCACTGGACGCCGAATGCCGCCGGCACCCGGTCCAGGTCGTGCTGAATTCCGTTCACCCGGCAACGGAACGCGGTTTCCTCCGCGCCCGGCAGCAGGTAGATGTCGCTGGCGCCGAGGTCCACCGCGCGTTTCAGGAGCGCGTCGCAGAAAAGCGGAACTTCATTGATTTCTTCTTTTTTTCTGCTCATAACTGTCCGAGGATATAAGTGAGGTTCGAAAAAAACACAAAACCCAGGAAACCGACGATAGAGGCGTTGACGAAAATCATCAGGATGCTGAAACAGGTGTTCAACCGCCGGTTCGAGCCGAGATTTTCATCCAGCAGGATGTCCCGGAGTTCGTTGAAACTTTCCGCCAGGTGCCCGCTGGCATGACCGCTCCCCAATATCCAACGTGAAACCGGGGTGTGGAGCCGGATTTCCCGTTCCCAGGCGTCGAACCAGTCTTCGCCTTTTTCGAGACGGGCGGCGAAATTTTTCAGTCTTCGACGCAGCCACGGGCGCGGTTCGGAAGCCGCCGCCACCCGCGCCGCCTGCGAAATATCCATGCCGCTGGCCAGCAGACAGTAAAAGATTCCACTCAAGTCGTACAGGATACGGCGTTTGACGAGGAGGCCGAAGTGCGGCAAATGCAGATAAAGACCTTCGAATAACCGGCTGTTGAGTCCCACCGCAAAGGATGAGAAAAAAAGCACCAGCAACAGAGGCAGAATGATTATAAATTCCCAATTCCAGCCGAATGGATAATGATTGGTTTCCGCACTGCCGAGTAAGTCGGAAAAGAGTTTCATTAAACTGGGATAAACAGTCAGGAAAGAAAAAACGAGCAGGAGGATGATAACCAGCCACAAGAAAATATTGCGGAAAATCAAGGTCATGACACTGCCGCCGAAAAAACGCTGCAGCTGCAGGTTTCCGGCGATTATCGGCAGGGTTTCCGGGAGGCGGCCGGTTTTCTCGGCGGCGGTCGCGGCACAGGTCAGGTAATACGGGACGCCGCGGGATTTCAGCATTTCGCTTACCGGGCGTCCTTCGCGCAGGAGCTGAATCGACCAATCCCAATTATGACGGAAAAGCAGATGGTTCCAGAAACTGTTGTCCTCCATTTCCTTAAAGGCTTCCAGTACATCCGCCGCGGGAATGCCGGTTTGCATGGCATAGGCCAGGGCGTCCAGAATATTATGGTCGGAAAGCATGGTCTGGATATGGTCGCGGGATTGATTGTTGTAATAATCCAGTTTCATGATTTGCTTATCCCATGTATTGTATAATTCTGATGAATGGCTTGAACATGGAAAAGATGAAAGCCAGTACGCAGAACGAAACAATCAGCGTCAGGGCGACTTCGCCGATGACGGCTATCCGCCGCAGGGCCGTGGAGGCGCGTTCAAGGAATATCCGGGAGAGCTCTTCCAGTTCGCTTGCAATCCGTTCTTCCGGGACATGCCGGAAGGTCAGGGCGATGATCGGGGAAATGGAGGGGGTGTTTTTCAGCGCCTCCCCGACACTCATGCCGTTGGAGACGTCATTCCCGATTCGTTTCAGGTCTTTTCTCATGGCGGAATCATCGATGCACAGGGTCAGCAATGGGAAAATTTCCACCTCGGACATGCCGCGTTTCAGCATCATGCTCCAGAAAATACAGAGCCGTGCATCCCTCAATTCCTGAAAGATCCCGCCGAAACCGGGGAGATGGCGAACGATATTCAAGAGGGTTCTGGTTGAATTTCCTTTGCCGCTTACCAGCCAAACCCCGGACAGAAACAGTCCTGCATATATAATGATAAAGCCCAGGATATTGTCGTGAATGAATACGGAAGTATTCAGCAACAGGAATGTAAAAGAATTGGTTGAGGAAAAATCTTCCTCGAAAATCCCCAGAAAAATATCCCGCAACGGATAGACGGTCGTGTAATTCAGCATCAGGAAAAGCGCCACCAGAACCGCCAGCACGATGAACGGATAGAAAATAATGTCGCGGAACAACGATACCACCTGCCGGTCGGCCTGCGCCGACATCCCGATTTCGTGGAGCGTTTCCGCCAAGGTACCGTTTTTCTCTCCGGCCTCGATGATTTCGACATATTGAAGGTCGAAATCATGCGGAAAACGCCGCATGGCGTCGCTCAGTTCCCGTCCGGAATCGACGGAATCGGCCACTTTTTCAATGGTATTGCGGAAACTCTTCGAGCGGAACCCCGCCGTCAGACTGCGCAGACTTCCAGGCAACGGCAGGCCGGATTTCAACAGCAGAGAGAGCTGCCGGTAAAAATCCCCGTTTTGATTTGCTTCGATTGCCATAATTCAATCGTCTCCCCTGTTTCTATGCAATTTACACCCGTAGTTGCAAAAAGCAAATCGGGATTTCAAAATCCCATTTCCGACCGATCGCATTTGATGACAATATTGTTTTTTTTTGCGTAATTTTTTATCTGATAGTGTCTTATGAATATGCTGTTGACAAGTCTTGTATTTTGTAACGGGATGTTACAACAACGGAGATTTAATTTATGCAGATTTCGCAATTCAAAACTGAAACCGATTTTGCCACCGCCGCAAACCCGCCGGAGGGATATTACCTGCGTTGGGTGAAGCAGAACGCGGATGGCACCGCTACCGAGTACATCAAAGATCATACCGGCGCAGTTCAGGTACTTACCGGCGGAGGAAGCGGCGGCGGGGAACTTCCGGAGATTGACGATGTTCCCACCGAAAACAGCGACAACTTGATCACATCCGGCGGCGTCTATGCGGCGCTCGGCGATATCGAAAATGCACTGGATGCGATCATCAACGGAGGTGCATAATGTCTGTTGCAACCAAACTTACTACGATCAACTCACAGGTGGCGGCGGCGCATGGCGCCGTTACCGCCAAAGGCGGGACCGGTCGGGCCGGGACCTCCACGCTGGCGGCGGCGATCAACAGCATCCCCGCGGGTGGCGGCGGTGAAACGGTTGTCCCGACCGTTTACGCGAAGCTGGAACGGATTTTGATGCGTACCCCCGCCGACGCGGTTGTTGATTATGCCGGGACATGGACCCGCGACAGCGCGTGGCTTGCCCTGGCCGACGTACCGATGACTTTTCAGAGCGGTAGTTTCGGCTGGACCGGCACCCGGGCGCTGGCACGGTACTCGAAAACGGTCAACGGCACTACGGTATACCTGTATCTGTATCAGCTTGACGGATACTATTACGGCGATACGACCGCGTGGGATGCGGTCGGGGTGGCGAATGCCGAACAATTTTTTGCCAATATCGGGACGCTCGGTTGGGTGGGTGAGTTGTACATGTATTATTGTTTTAGTACCACAGACTACACCCCCGCACAAGTTACCAGTTACAACAGTGTTTCCGGGAATACTCCATTTGGCAGCTACTCGCAAGCCTACGCGATGTCTGCACCGTCGCCGTTCACCGGCCCGTGGGACCTGCTGGGCCTCGATGATATGGGAATGGGCGG
>CALABZ010000424.1 GCA_937888615.1 uncultured Lentisphaeria bacterium
ACGGCTGCGAAGACGGCGTCGTAGGTTTCGCGGGAGGCCTTGTCGGGCGACTCCGGGGTTTCCATTTCGAGCATCCGCATCCGGTATTTTTCATCGGAGGTGACGATGCCGCCGGCGGCGCCGGAGGGCCAGCGGTCTTCATCGTAGAGCCACGCCAGCATGTCCTGTTTTTTGGCTTCGTCGATACAGGCCTTGACGCAATCGAACCATTCCTTTCCCAGGTATTTTGTATTTAATCCTACGCGCGCATGCATGAAGAATCCACCCAGGCCCATTTCTTTCATGATCTGGATCTGGCGGCGCAGTTCATCAGGTTCAAGTTTGGCATTCCAGGCCCAGAAAGGGGCTCCGCGAAACTCCGCACCGGGAGCGGCCAATGTCGCAAAAAAATCTTTCATCATTTTAATCAATCCTTTTTGATAATTGACGAATCTTGCTTATATTATAGCAGAAAGGTTGTTTTTTGCCTTGATTTTCTGAATTAAAAATAGCACTATCTGTTAAAATATGAATATGGGTTTGAAAAGCCAGTTGCGCTGGCAGAATCTGGAAATTCACGTGATGGCCGCCCTTCACAGCCGTGAAAAGGAAGGGCGCACCACTCCCAAGCACATACACAAGGATTTTCTCGAATTGGTGTTTGTCCGTTCCGGGCAGGCGCTTCATGTGGTGGGGGACCGGGAAATGCCGATCGGGGCCGGGAATATCTTCCTGATCCGTGAACAGTGCGAGCACTATTACAAAAACGCCCAGTCGCTGAATATTTATAACATCCTGCTGTTTCGTGGATTCCTGGCTTATTTCAAGGAAGATTTGCAGCGGCTTTCCAATTACCAGCTTTTATTCAATCTTGAACAGGCCGACCGGAAAAGCGTGCTGATGCTTGAGGATAAATACTTTCCGGAAGCGGTCCGGCTGCTGGAAAATATCATCGCCGAGGAGGTCAGCGAAATGCCCGGCGCCCGGACAACAGTGTTGGGTGATGTGTTGCGGCTGTTTGTGTTTTTGTTCCGCCATGCCCGTCCGGCTGCCGGCGAGGGGGAGGGGGGCAACAGCCACGCCTGCCGGATCAGTTTGCTGCTGGCGGCGCTGGAACAGCGTTACCAGGAGGAGTGGAGCCTCGAAAAGATGGCGGCTTTTGTGAAAATGTCGCCGGTTAATTTCCGTCTTGAATTTAAGCGACTGACCGGAGTTCCGCCCGGGAATTATCTTCTGAAAGCACGATTGGCCAAGGCCTCGCTGATGTTGATGCTGCCGGGCAAAAGCATTGGTGAAGTCGCGCTTGCCTGCGGTTTTCAAGACAGTAACTACTTCACCCGTCAATTTCGGGCGGAGTACGGTCAGACGCCGCGCGCGTTCCGCCTCCAGAACTGAAGTTCTGCACTTACCATTATTTAGCGGCCGGTTTTTCTTCTTTCGGCTTTTCCGTTTCGGACTCCTTTTCTATCTTAGGCGCTTTGCGGGAATCGAGGATTTTCCGGAAAAACGGGTCACGGTTCACCAGATAATCGGGCAGGTTCTTGATATTGTCCTGGTTCTGGTAAGCGATGAATTCTTCGGCGGTGAACGGCACCTCCATATCGACTTCGGTGTGCATTACATCCCCGGCGTTTTCACAGCCGGTCAGGTCGAGCTGGAGCGTCAGGGAAATTACCAGTTGCGAATGCGGCAGCGAAAAGAAAAAGGCGTTCGTCGCCATGCCCAGCGCCACGGGATTGCGCAGGCCGACCGTGGTGACATGCGGGCTGCGTTCGGCTACGGACAGAAGATTGCCGGTTGATGCGCAAACATCGTGCGTGATGATATACACGGGACAGTCTTTGCCCCCCTGGACCTTCGAGTTGATGTTTAAGGTGTATGACGGCATTTCGTTCAACCCCAGATACGGAACAAACAGCGGAAATCCTTTGGTCAGGATACGTTGTCCGGTCAGCGCCGTCCTGGCCTGGCGCATGAATTCGATGGCGATGGGGGAGGGGGTGGTTATCAACGTGAAGGATACGTCCAGTTTCGGCACGAAGAATTCCAATATCCGCTGCCAGACCAGATCGCTGCCGCCGGTGTTGCCGCGAACGTCGAGAACGACGGCGGCGATGTCGCGGCTTATGATCCGGTTATGGATTTCCTTGTCATAGAACGGAATATCATCTTCGTTCATGGCGGGGATGCGGATGTAGAGGATTTTTTCATCCTTCAGGTAGACGACCCGGGGTCCGAGCGCGGCGAAGCTGTTTTCCGGCGTCTTGTTGACGACGCTATCGGCGGAGGCGACGGTGATTCCGATATCCTTGCCGTCGGCTGATTGAAAGACAAATTTGCGGACCCCGTCCTGCGGCACGGGCATGAACCGGTAGAAGTTTGCGCCGGCTCCGGTATTGAACGTGTCGGCATAGAATATCTTATGACGGTAATCGAAACTGTCCAGCAGGTCCTGATATCCGGCGATGATTTCGAGCGGTTTGCGTCCATCGACGGCGACCAGTTTCAGCCCTCGGTTGTAGACGGCGCCGTTGACTGTGAAATCGTATTTGCTGTAATAGGCACCGTCGAAATAAGTCAGGTCGATGGTTTTCGGGGCCAGAACTTGTTTGGCGCGGATCGACTCATAAATTTCATGGGTTTTTCGAATGGCTTCAGGCGAAACGTTGCTGCCGAGCATTTTACGGACTCTGCTTTTTTCATCAAGTCCGTACAGGCGGGGATTGACGTGCATGTGCTTCCATTTGCAGGAACGCAGGGTGGTGTCGATGAATCGGGCAAAGTCGGTTTCGGTCATGCCGACGTTGATTTTCTCCCGCGACTGGAAGAGGATTTGCGGAACGTCAATGCCGTAAGACTCCTTGACCGGAATTGTCGCCGGGAATACTTCGCCTAAGGTGTGAACCATGAAGTCGTAATCATCAAGCATCGACTGTTCGTGGCGTGATGGCTGGGGACCGCTGCAGGAAAACGAAAAAATCATGGCGAATGCCGGTACCGCCATGCGGACGAAATCTTTCAACATACTGGGCTCCTGGTTCAAAAACTGCTTCTTATATCAGGGTAAATATGCCAGCAATGAGGTGAAAGTCAAGCTGTTTATCGTAAAAAAACTTTCCTTGACAAATGGCGGATGCGGTATTATTTTATGTCAAAAACAAGGAGAGGCGGATGATACAGACGCGCATGACGGTTTTCGGTCCGATTACTGTGACGGAAGAAAACGGTACTCTGGCCGGGCTTCAGTTCGGCGGCGGCTTTGAGAACGGGGAACATTCGGAGGTTATCGACGAGACGTTTTCCCAGTTGGACGCTTATTTTGCCGGACGCCTGCGGGAGTTTTACCTGCCGCTGGCCCCGAAAGGAACTCCGTTCATGCTCAGTGTCTGGGCCGAACTCCTGAAAATTCCCTACGGCAAAACCTGTTCCTACGGGGGCATCGCCAAAGCCATCGGCAACCCCGGCGCCATGCGCGCCGTCGGCATGGCTAACAACCGCAATCCGATCGCGATCGTCATTCCCTGTCACCGGGTCATCGGTGCGGACGGCAAACTGGTGGGGTATGGCGCGGGACTACCGATCAAGGAAAGGCTCCTGGAGCTGGAAAAAGTCTATGCCGTTATGTGATGATCCTCAGAAAATTTTCCGACATGATCGCGTCGTAGGCTTGTTGTGAGAGCTTGCCCGAACTCAATCCGTCTTTCAGGTAAGGGAGGATGGCCGGGATCGGTTCGTCCGGGCCGGTGAAGCGGTCGGTGCCGAAACAGATTTTCCGGTGGTATTTCTCCAGGAATTCATATCCTTTGGGATCGCGGCTGAGTGCGTGATGAGCGCTTCCGGCCGAGATATCGCCATAGATGTTGGGATATTTGTCAAAGAGCTCCCAGAGCTTGCCCTTTTTCGAGTAGGGACCGTTCATGTAGCCGCTGCGCTGTTCCGGGGACAGATTGCCGTCCAGCTCATTCCAGAAGCACGGGGAATGTCCGAGGAAAATGGTTTTCGGAAACATGGCGGCGACTTTTTCGGTTCGCGGCAAACCGGGATCGTCGATTGCGCCGTAGCTGGTCGAACCCTGCGGCTTGAAGTGAAAGATGATCGGCATTTGTTCCTCGCCCGCCTCGAAGAACAGGCGTTGATAGCGGATATCGTCCATTTCGAGGGAGGCGGTCATTTCTCCGATTCCCTTGCAGCCGAGTTCCTTGTAGAGCCGCATCAGCTTGGCGAGCCCGTTGTCCGTGTAATTGACGATCGAACGGGGGTCGATGTAGCAGAATGCGGTGAAACGGTCCGGGTGTTTCCGTGCCGCTTCGATGCAGTCCTGGTTGCCGCATACCCCGTAATAATCAAGGCATTCCGGTGAGGCGAGCGGCAACAGTACGGAATGATCGATCCCTTCCATGTCCATGCGCCGCAGCAGAACGTCGGCCGTGAATGGTTCACGGCCGAGCATGGTACGGCTGAATTCGGGGAAACGGTCATACGTTATATGAGTATGAATATCAACGATCACGATAAGCCTCGTCTACTTTTTTGAAGGCCGCTATGATGGCGTCCGCTTCTTTTTCACTCCAGCTTTCATGGATGACCAGATTGAAATGCCTGGTCATGGCCGCCTTGGCGTTGGGACATTCGAATTCGATGGCGGGATTGCCCTTGTATTCGGGGTTGTTCCACGGAAACTTGTTCGGACGGTCCTGGAACCATTCGAAGGTGAAAGGCATGGCTGCGGAGTAATTCGGGTTCAATAGAACGCCTTCGGCCAGCAATGCCGCGCAGTATTCCTCTTTGCCGACGGTGAGTTTGTCGGCGTTGACGCTCAGCCGCCACCACCAGTAGACGTGTTCCACGCCGGGACGGATTTCGGGAATTTCGATTCCGGCCAGTTCGCCGATGCCGCGATCCTTCAGCATTTGCACGAATTTTTGTTTGCGGGCGATGATCGAAGGTAGCTTGCGGAGCTGGACCCGACCGATGACGGCCCCCAGTTCATCGAGATTGCAGTTGATGGCGGGGATGGAGTTTGTGTGGCCGGGCAGGTTGAACGGCTTGCCGCGGTCGGCGGCGCGGCGTTCGCGCCAGTAGTCATCCTCGTTGCCGCAGAAAACGGCTCCGCCCTGGCCGCCGGTGCAGAAGTGCTTGCCGAACATCAGCGAAAATGCCCCGTAGGTGCCGAAAGAACCGACTTTCCTGCCGTTGACGGCGGCGCCATGCGATTGGGCGCAGTCTTCGACGACCGGCAGGTTGTATTTGGCGGCGACTTTCATGATACCCTCGATGTCGGCCGGTTCTCCGCCGATGTGCGCCACCACGATGGCGCGGGTGCGGGGCGTGATGACCGCTTCGACCTGTTCCGGGCCGATGTTATAACTGCCCGGCATGGTGTCGGCGACCATCGGGATGCAGCCGAGCATGACGATCGGCATGATGCCGCCGGGATCGGTGACGGCGCTGACTACCACTTCGGAGAATGGCGGCAACTCAAGCGCCCGCAATGCCACATAAACCGCGTTCGTCCCGGAGTTCACGCCGTCAGCCCAGCCGCCGCCCATGAATGCCGCGAATTCCCGTCCGAAGGCTTCCTCCTGCGGACCGTTGTAACCGAAGGCGTTGCCGCTGCGGATGCTTTCGTCAAAAAGCTCCATCACCGCGGTTTTCTCTTCCTCGCCGAATTGTTCACGTCCTTTGAAGGCGAATCCGACAGCCTTGTCGCCGCCGTTGACGGCCAGTTCCGATAATTTGCTCATTTCGAATAATCTCCTGGGGTTCCTTTGATAAACTGTTTGGTGGAGAGGAATGCGGCCAGCATGGCGGCTCCCGTTTCCACGTTAAGAGTATGGTCTTGAAATCGAAGAGGCGGCTCGGAAAGTCCGCAGGTGCGGCAGAGCGCTTCCCGATGTTTTTCCGACACATGCATCATGATCAGTTCCGGGTGGTAGATGGCGGCGATTTCCCGGCAGGCCAGCCCGAGGTATTGACCGACTTCGTCATTCAACTGAGCCGACTCGGTGACGCCGAGTTCGTGAAGTTTTTCGGCGATGGCTCCCTCGGTCACACAGCTTTCTAGACAGCCGCGCTGTCCGCAATAGCATTTGCGTCCGTTCGGGTTTACCGGCAGGTGCGCCAGCCAGTCTTCGTGCTCGAACAGATTCGAGGCCGGAAAACCGTTGATGACCAGTCCAAATTCGATCACTTTGCCGGGGTGGATCATCGCCACATTGCGGCATTGATAATGGACGCTCGCCTGAAACGCCAGCATATTGATGTTGACATCGCGGTAGACCGGTACGCCGAGTTCGCGGTTCAGGAAATCCACCATGCCCGAATAGAGGTCATAGGACGCCAGCGGCGGCTGAAGCCAGCGCGAAATGGCGATGCCGACGGCGCCGAGGCGGCGTTCCGGATGGGAACGGATCGAATGACGCACCAGTTCGAGCACCTTTTGAAATACCGTCAGCTTGCTGGACACCCGGTCAAAACAGATTTGGGTGCTGCCCAGTACCTGATTCCGATGGTCGATCATGCAGAGCCTTACATCGAGCGTGGCGGTGATGACCAACCCAAGATAACAGAGGTTTTCCCGGTTCGGGTAATAAAGGGTTCCGGGGCGTCCTTTGCCGCCGCCGGGTTCGACTTCGGAACGGAGCAGTCCGGTTCCGACCAGTTCTTCCAGATAGGCCGAGGCGGTGCGGATGTCGAGATCGACCAACTTGGCGGCTTCACAGCGGCGGATTCCGTCGCTGTTCAGGACCAACCGCTTCAGCTCCATCAATTTTCGTGCTTTTTTTGTTTTTTTATCCATTTATATGCATTTTATTTAATGTTAAAATGTATATAATTATTATACATTAAAATTGGGGTATGTCAATCGTCTTTTGACGGGAAAACGGAAAAAATGGCGGAAATGTTTGGTTGCGGCAGGTTATCGGCTATTTTCTGCCGTTCAACATTGACAAAGCACCCGAAGGCGGCTATAATAAAAAGTGTTTTAAGGTATTTTGAGCGTATTTTGAGGAAATAATTCCCGGGATTGTGCCCGATTTTTTCTTGTCGGAAGTTTCCGGCGAAAAAATAACATGCGATATGGAATAAAAATCGCAGAAACAACACAGGAGGTAAGTCCATGAAAAACAAAATCATTGCAGCTCTCTGCGCCAGTGCTTCCCTGCTCTGCGCGGAAAGTGTCCTGACCGGGGATCAGGCTGCGGATTGGGTCCGATTCGGCGGCAAAGGTTCGGTCACCGAGGTCGAAGCCGATGGCTCAAAGGCTGTCGAAGTCAAAGGCGACATTCGGATTCGGACGAAAAAAATGGTGGAAATCGATCCGGCCAAGACTTATCGCTTGTCGGCTCAGGTCCGGGTGGCCCCGGATGCTGAAGCGGGTCGTTTCTATATGGGGCTGATCCCGTTTGATGCGAAAGGGAAACGGATTGCTCCTGAAGAAGTTACGGATGTAAGCAAGAGCGAAACCAAACTGACCAACGAGGTCAAGGTGGGGGACGTGGTGATTATCATCAAGGACGGCGCCAGCTGGAAGGATAAAGGGGTTCTCGCCATTGCGTTCGAGGTTGACGAGTCCGGCAAACTGGCCGATCTGCCGAACCGCAGTGTCGTAGCCGTAAAAAGCGTTGAAAAACAGGAAGACGGCACGGCCAAAGTCACTTTGGCGGGAAAGATGAAAAAGGCTTATCCCGCCGGTACCGCGGTCCGTCAGCACTTGTTCGGCGGCATGTACATGTATTCGCTGGCCGGAAATGCTCCGGTTCCCGCCGAATGGAAGACCTTCAGCGCGGTCATCAAGGGCGAAGCGGCAAGGGGTGTTTCATCGAAACAGTGGTGGAAAGACACCCGCAAGGCTTCGATCATGGTTCTGGCCAACTATCGCGGCAGCGAGAAAAACGCTCTCCTGCTCAAGGATGTCAAACTGGAAGAAGTTACCAAATAATTATACAGCAACGAATCAGGGCGGAATGTCAGTATTCCGCCCTTTTTTTGTGGACTTTTTTCAGTCGCCGAAGAAGTTCAGGCTGGCCGTCAGTTTGTTGTCCTCTTCGATACTGAAAAAAGTCCACAAAAAAAG
>CALABZ010000425.1 GCA_937888615.1 uncultured Lentisphaeria bacterium
CCGACGAAAGCCCTGCATGAAGACCGGATTGAAAACCTGCACATGATGCTCGATAAATATCCGGCCAAGGGCCATTCGCTTCCATGTCCGCGATCCCTGCCGCCGGGTTTCGATGATATTTATTCATTTTTTTGACAAAGGGTATTGACTTTTTGCTGCCATGGTGTCATATTATTGTCATATAAATGTCAAATAAATGAAAGTTTCAGAATGTATAATATCGAATATCTCGTAAAGGAAACCGGAATCAGCCGCCGCACCATCCGGTATTATATCCAGAGAGGACTCCTGCCGCCGCCGCTGGGCAGCAGGCGCGGTTCATATTATACCGAGGAACACCTGACGCGGCTCAAATTGATCCACGAACTGTCACAGCAGGGAACCCCGCTGATCCAAATCAAGAACCTGATTGAAGAAAAGCCGGACCGCCATCTCGCTTTGCCGGTGGCACAGCCGCGACTGCAGCGTCCCCGGTTCGAACGGGTCAACCTGCCGCACGGACTTGAACTGAATATACCGCAGCATCTGTTGAGCAACCAGCAAATTCATGCCATCCGCGATTTCATCATCGAAATTATCAAAGGAGAACAGGACGATGACGAACAATAACGATATTTCCTACTTGCCTCCACAAAAATATCCTGTTGCCCTGGAACATGTCTCCATTTCAGGTTCCATCAAGAATTTTCTGGCTGAGCTGATATTTGAACTTGATTTCCATAACCGTGAAGACAAAAATGTGGAGATTCTTTATTGCTTTCCGCTGCCGAACCGCGCGGTCGTAACCGGTTTCGAGGCTTCCGATGCCGGTGACAGCGTTTCCGCCCTGCCGGACCGGGCAAATGATTACGACCGGATTATCGAGGAAAGCGGAGCCGCCTGCAAGCTCGAGCTGAAAGAAAAAAATCTTCTCGAACTCGCCCTCGGCAATGTTCCCGCCGGATCGCAGATGAAAATCACCATTCGGATGCAAATGCCCCTCGAACTTGATGATTCCCACGCCATTCTGAGGTTGCCTTTCGCGCTCGCGCCCCGCTATGTCCCGCAAACCTACAACTGGACCGACAATCCGGTACCGTCGCCGCTGTGGGATGAATCGGTTCATTATTCTTTTCAACTGAGTCTCGACGTCGCGATGAGCGAGATCCTGCGGATTTACTCGCCTACGCACAAGATTGTCAGCCGGGAACTCGACGGTATCACCCGGATTTCCCTCGGATTCCCGCGCAGTATCCCGGACCGCGACCTGATCCTGGAACTGCGCCTGAAAAAAACAATCGAGTCGCAGTGCCAGGCCTTTACCGGCCCCGGCAGTACCGCCGCCGCGGGACGGCTGATTTTCTCCGCCGGTTTCGAATCCCCATCCACCCCGGAAAAGAACCCCGAAATCATTCTGATGCTGGACTCCTCCACGTCAATGACGCCACGCCGTTTCGAACAGGCCCTCGAAGCTATGGAATTGGCCCTGCGCGCATTGGCCCCCGGAGATTACTTCAACATGGTGACGTTCGGCGGCGATTGCCGAATGCTGTCGCCGGCCTCCCTCCCTTATAACCGCAAAAACCTGAACGCCGCGCTGGAAATGCTCTCCAACGCCCATCCCAACCTCGAAGGAACCGAACTCCTGCAGATTCTGAAAGTCGTGGACAAGCTTCCCCGCAAGCCAAGATCCAGACGCAGTATCATCCTGATTTCCGATGGCGAAGTGTACAACACCCATGAATTGATTCATTATATCCGCAGTCGAAAAAATAATTCCGCCATTTTTTCCCTGATGGTCGGCAGCAGTTCAGGACAATCGCCGTTGTCATTTCTCAGCGAATACAGCGGCGGCTACTGCGAAATTCTCCACGAGGAAAGCTCCATCGCGGAAACAATCCTGCGCCAGCTCAGCCGCATCATCCAGATTCCGGTGAGAGACGTCACCCTGTGCGCGGAAAATGCCGAAATCGAAACTCCGTCCTTTATTCCTGCCATTTTCGAAGGAGATGTTTATTCGCTGTTTTTCAAGATAAAAAGCTTGGCTGAACGTCCGCAAATCATTCTGGAAGGAAGCCTCCGCAACCGCAAATTCCGCATCAAAGCACCGATTGAACGCAGTACGGACAATCGTCTGCCCCTGCTCCGGGCGGCTTCGGAAATCAATATTCTGGAAGATTGCGACACCAAAGCTAGGGAAAGCGCCGCCGCGCTGGGCGAAGAATTCAAACTTCTGACCCGCGATGCTCCGCTGTTGACTGTTCATCATAAAACTCCGGCGGAACTGGCCAGTTACTATCCGGCTTTTCGGATGGTGCCGTTGATCCTGGGCTCCGAACACCGCCGCCACTACGGCAACCACCAGGAGCTGATGGCGGCGGTTCACGAAAAACCGGCGCTTTACGGTAATAATTTTTTGATGAAACTGTTGGCAACCCAACAAGCGGACGGAACATTTGCCGATTGGACCCCCTTGGCCGAATACCTTGGCATCCCCCTGCCCCGGCTTCAACAACAAATCGATGGACTGCTGCAACAGCATCCGGGAATCGACCATCTCCCGGAACACCGCGAAATGTTGTTTGCGCTGCTGGCCTTGAAGGAACTGCCGGAAAATCGGATTACCGCTCCGGTCCGCCGCAAAATCATGTCCGCCATTGATTGCCTGCCGGAACGAGCACTACTGCTGGAGGCTGCCGGATTCAATTGTACGGGGTGAATTAAAAATTTGGCGTCGGGCCCGTTCGTCGTCGCGGGGAGATTATGCAAGAACGTAATTGCATTTGAAACACTGGTGGGGGCCGCAACTGATGGGAGCAGAACTGCGGCAAAAATGCGATGAAGGAGAGAAAACGACGACGGACGGGCCCGACGCCAAACCCCATACAAATGAGCAACCAGGCAACTATACAAGCATAAATAAATGGCAAGTGTGCAACTTTAGTTCTTATCCTTACTGTCTTTTCCGGATTTCATGTTATATTAAATAGAGAAAGATGAATCGGCATAAGGAAAAGACATATGCGCGGAGTCGGAAAAATTGCCGCCTTGAAAGAACGGATTCTCAATGATATCCGTTCGGGCATCCTGAAAAAAGGCGACAAACTGTTGTCGCGCCATCAATTCATGAAGCGTTATGAATGTTCGCGCGGCAGCATCGACCAGGCGATAAAGGAACTGCTTGAGGACGGTTTCCTCTATTCCCGTCAGGGAGCCGGTACTTATGTGGCCGATGACGTGGAAACGCCGCAGTCGATCAATACGGTCTATATCGTTGGAAACTTCGACCGCCTCCAGGCCGGAGCGTTCTTCCTGGACCCCGGCTCCACCGCTTCCTGTATCCAGCGCCACGCCGACTGTATGCTGTGCGGTATGGCGGACCTCAATATGAACCTGAACAAAATGGCCCGCCGCGGCAATGCCGTAATCTGGGACCGGCCGGACTACCAGCACCTGATGGCGATGGACTTCCTCGACAAAGCGGGCGTCCGCCAACTCCTCCTGCATCGTGTTTTCGGCAATTACGACTATATCACCACCGACAGCCGTTATGGCATCGAAGGCGGGTTGGAATGGCTGACCGGCCACGCCGGAAATAAAATCGCCTTTCTCTCCACCCGCAACTCCACCCGCTACCCTTATATCGCGGAACGCCAGCTCCAGTTTTTCGAGCTGGCCATCCGTCATTCAATCATGGTTCCGCCCGAATGGCTGTTCATGGAATGGGAACACGAAGCGGAAACGGCGGTTCACATGGAAGAAGCGGCGGAAAAGATTTTCGGCGGAGCGGAGCCGTGCCGCGGCATTTATCTGGATTACGCCATCTGGGCCGGGCCTTTTTTGCAGGCGGCGTCACGCCGCGGGCTTGAGAACGGGCGTGATTTCCATTTGCTGATCTTCGACTCCGTGCTCAGCGGACTCCGGCAGCCGGGCATTGCCATGATCGAGCAAAACCTCGACGCCCAGAACGACAAAATCATTGAATGGCTCAAAAGCAAAGGCGATTCGCCGATGCGTTCTAAAATTAAACCTCAATTATTGACCTACAGGAAATCATGAAAAAAATCAGACTCGGTATCGTCGGCGTGGGCGGAATGGGCAGAAGCCATGCCATTTCGGCCAAAGCAGCCAAAAACCTTGAAATCACCGCCATCTGCGACATCAAAAAAGAGGTGGCCGATGAAGTCGCCGCACTTTATGACGTTCCGGCATTCTACGATCATCACTCGCTTTTCAGGTCCGGGCTGATCGACGCGGTGCTGATCGTCACTCCGCATTACGCCCACACCACGATCGCAATCGATGCGTTCGCGGCTGGAATCCACGTCATCAGCGACAAACCGGTGGCCGTCCACAAAGCCGACGCCGAACGCATGTTGGACGCCTGGAAAAAGAGCGGCAAAAAATTCGGCGTTATGTTCCAGCTCCGCACCAGCCCTGCGAACCGCAAATTCAAGGCACTGCTTGAATCCGGCGAACTCGGCAAAATCACCCGGATCAACTGGATCATCACCACCTGGCTGCGCACCCAGAAATATTACGACAGCGGCGATTGGCGCGCTTCGTGGCGCGGTGAAGGCGGCGGCGCGTTGCTCAATCAATGCCCGCATCAGCTCGACCTGTTCCAATGGTTTTTCGGCATGCCGAACAAAGTCCGTGCCTTCTGCCATCTGGGCAAATACCATGATATCGAAGTCGAGGACGAAGTTACTGCTTATATGGAATTCGCCGACGGGCCGACCGCGGTATTCATCACCTCCACCGCGGAATATCCCGGAACCAATCGGCTGGAAGTGACCTGCGACCGCGGACGCCTGGTGCTGGAAGACGGCGTCCTGAGCTTCAAGCGTACAGAGCAAAACGTCAGCGAAATCATCGCCAAATCGCCTGATATTTTCCCGGTGCTTTCGACCTGGGATGTCAATATCCCGGTGCCATCGAACGATATTTCGGCAACCGAAGTACTGACGGTCTTCGCCGACGCCATCCTGAACGACAAGGAACCGCTGGTGACAGGCCTCGAAGCCATGAACGAGCTTGAACTCGGCAATGCCATGCTGCTTTCTTCCCTGTTGAAAAAGGAAGTGGAACTGCCGCTAGACGCCGCCGAATACGAGCGCGAACTCATGAAACTAGTCGCCGTATCCCGCTACAAGAAATAACGTCCGGCAAAATTAAAAACGTCCGGGGGCATCTCAAGTCCCCGGACGTTTTTTTCTACAGGAAACGGAAACCGGCCAAGGTCCACGCCCCGTCTTTCACCGTGAACGCAGTCGTGACCAGGCAATCGAAATTTTTGCCGTCCTTGGATTCATACTCGCATTTCCACACCAGAATATTCAGGCCGGGCTGGCGAAGCGTGGAAAGATAGGTCAAGCCTTTCAGTTTTCCCAGTTTTTGAGCGAGAAGTTCGCTGCTTTTCTGATAATTCTCCTGGGTAACATATTTCAGCAGGCCTTCCGGGAGCTGATCGGCATACGCCTTATAGTCCCCGGCGCAAAAAAGTTTGTAGACAGCCTCGGAATACGTTTTGGCCGTTGCCTCGTCGGTTATTTTCGGCGGAGCCGCAACCAACGTTGACGCAATGGCAAACAACGACACGACCAGCAAGAGCGACTTCTTCATGATAACCTCCGGTATTTTACGGTTTCGAACCTTTTCCGATGGTCTAAAATACATCCGGCCCTGTCATTTTCAAATATCCATAAAAAATTTTCCATAATTTCAATTTTCCGCTATTGACAAAACGCCGCCGACGCGTTATAATTTAGTTAGTGTAACGTTTCAAGTAAACATTCTAAATTCAAAAAAAATGACAAAACGCATCACCATAAAAGACATTGCCAATCACGCCAATATGAGCCTCGCCACCGTCAGCGGCGTACTCAACGGCGAGACTCGTTTTTCCGATAAAACCCGCAAACATGTCTGGGACATCGCCAACCGGCTGAATTATACCCCCAGCGAATCGGCGCGGGGTCTTCGCGCCAGCCGTAGCGAAGAACGCCGCAAAACCGGCGTCATCATGCATATCGTCCACATGCTCGATATAGTCCCGAAACATGCGCGGGACCAGGAAGCGGACGTTTACCGTCTGGCCTGGCAGGCCCAGCAACGCGGACAATTCGTGATTCCCTATTGTTATTTCCAGCAGGACGGCTTCCAATGTCCTCCGCTGTTGAACGGACTGGTGGACGGGGCCATCATCGGAACTCCTCACCTCGAAGTCGTCAATACAGTCAAAGCCAAAGTCCCGGTCGTGCTGATGGACGTGCCGTTCTCGACTCAACTGGTGGACGTGCCGATGGTCAACATCGATTACCGCTACGGTTTCCTGATGGCGCTGGAAAAGCTCAAAAGCCTCGGCCACCAAAGCGTCGTGATGATCACTCCGCTGGGGGGAAACGGCAGCAGCGATATCTATGACGCCCACGTCAGTCATTCTTTCCGGGAAGCGGCCATGCTGACCGGCATTGAGGTGTTGTCCGAATACGGCGACATCGGCGGCATTACAACAGAAACCCATGAAACCAGAATGCTGGAACTGGCCCGGCAACTGGCTCCTGAAATCCGCAGCGGCAAAATCACCGCCATCACCGCCGTCAATATCTGTTATGTCAACACCCTGATGAAATATCTGCTGCAGATGGGAATCCGCATCCCGGAGGATGTATCGTTGACCGCGCCGTATCTATGGTTTGATCCGATCCCCGGGATATCGAATATTTTTTCGAACCGGGAAAAATTGATCGACGCGTCACTGGATTTGCTGAAAACCTTGATCGACGGTCAACCCATTCACTGCTACGAAAATCTGGTCCGGCCTGAATTAATCCCGGCCGCCACCATAGGCAAGGCAAAACACAATAAAGGAGTTTAGGAAAATGAAAAAGAAGCAAAGAAGGACGATTTTTACACTTATCGAATTATTGGTTGTTATAGCAATTATAGCCATTCTAGCAGCGATGCTTCTTCCGGCATTGAGCAAAGCACGAGACAAAGCCAAGACGACTGGATGCATCAATCAATTAAAACAACTTGGCCTTTCTTCGGCTATGTACGCGACGGATTACGACGGCTATGTCATTCCAATCTGCTTCATCAACAATGCGCCACAGTCATGGTATTCCAAATTGATCCCATACATAACGAAAAACAAACCGGGCACAGAGTTTCAGACATTTAGGTGTCCGATGGAAACGGCAGATGCGCGATTGGGAGCGGGAGGTGCAAATTGGGCAACTCCAGGCTCCATATATGAGGCATGGAAAATAAGCTATTGCTACAGCGGTTTCCTGGGCGGCGTTTACGACACCGTCAATTCACGCCCGTTCCTGAAATACGCCACCGTCAAAAAGCCTGCCACTCGCGGGCAGATATCGGAATTGGAAAACACCCAATTCGACTCGATGCCTTTGCGACGCTGGTATCTGCGGGACTGGGCCGGTGCTAAAGTCGCCTATATCCATGACCAACGCGCCAATGTACTGCTGCTTGACGCCCATGTGAAAAATTACGCGAAAATTGAACTCCAAAATACCAAAATAAGCAATGAATTATCAGGTTATTGATGAAAAATTTACCGATCCTCCTTCTGTTGTTCGCCGTCTGGACGGTTCATGCTTCCGATATTATGCTGTCCGAGAACGGAAATACCAAACATCGGATATTTACCCGGACAGGGCCAAGTGATTCCAATGGTTTCGCAGCTCAGGAACTTGCACGGCATTTGCAGAAAATATCCGGTGCGAACTTCGAAATCCGCTCCATCGACCAGTCAACGGAAACCACTCCCGGCATTTACATCATCACCGACAACACAAAGTATAAACCGCAGGAATATCACATTCAAACAAAGAACGGCAATCTGTATCTATGCGGAGGCGGCGCCAACGGGGCACTTTATGCAGTTTATGATTTCCTTGAAATCCTGGGCTGCCGCTGGTACACAGTTCGCGGTGATAATCGGATTCCAACAGAAGACGTTCTTAAGATCTCTGCAATGAATATTCGCCGTCAACCAAGCTTCGAAGCCCGACACTACACGAATACCTATTATCCGTTGAAATTCCCCGGCGTAGTTGATTTTCTCACCCGTGGCCGGCTCAATGTCCGGGAACGTCTTCATAAAGAAGTTCAGCAGGATTATCCATCCCGGGGCCCGTTTGTCCATTCTCTGCTGTTCTACATGAGCCCAGGCGAAACTCCGTTCCAGGGTTATCACAAACCCTGGCCGAAAACCCGCAACCTCTTTGCGCTCCATCCCGAGTTTTTCAGTCTTTCAGCCAACGGGAAGCGGGTTGACAATATGCAAGTGTGTTTCAGTAATGCCGAAATGCGGAAAATGTTGACCCGGCATCTGCTTGACCACCTGGCGACATTCGGGGGAACAGGGGTTGTTGATGTGTCGGCCAACGACGTACCCGGACGTTTCTGCCATTGCGCCGAATGCAAAAAACTGGAGCAGAAATACCATGCTCCCTGCGGCCCGCTGATTGATTATCTGATCGAAGCAGTCCCCCAGATAACCGCGGTGTATCCCGATGCCTATGTCCGAACCCTGGCCTACCGCAAAGACCAAAGCGAAATTCCGCCAAAAGTCAACAAATTGCCGAAACACCTGATCATCGTCTTCGCGCCGATCGATTCCGATTTTTCCAAGACATTGGACGCGCCGTCCAATCTTGATACGCTCAACAACCTCCGCCGCTGGTGCCGGATCGCCGATAAAGTATGGGTATGGTACTATCCGAATCCCTATGGCCCGATCCTGCCCATGGCAAACGTGAAAAAACTCGTCCACGACACCCAACTGATCCATCAGGCAGGAGCCACTGGCGCATTCTTCGAACACGATGTATGGGTTGACCGGAGCCTGAATTTTTCGGAACTTCAAAGCTGGCTGCTGACACGGCTGTACTGGGATATTAGTCTCGAACCGAAAAATTTAATTGCCGAATATCTCGATTTTTACTATGGTCCCGCTGCGCCTCAAATCCGCCTCTACATGGAAGCGCTGGAAAATTGCGTCCAAGCCATGAAAACACCAATGTCCTGGCATCCTTCCAGCGCCATGTTCACCTATCTGACACCGGAAAATCTGGTCCGCTGGCAGCAACAGTTCGAAACCCTCCTGACCATGCCGGAGCTCACCGGCAATCCGACTATTCTCACACGAATAAGAATATTGAGGGTTGCCCTTGATGCCGCCACTCTTGAAAATTGGCAGAAAATCATGCGCGCCGGTCTGAAATGCCCCTTCGTCCTGGATGAATTGATCGAGCGACTGAAAAACGGCTATCGCGAAGCTGTTGAATTCACAACCGAAAAGCGCCGCACCGTTACCGAGGAAGAATTCAATAAGTTATTCGGTATGAAAATCTTGCAGGCTCAGGGAAAAGTCAAGCCTTTGCCGAAAGAATTCGCCCGGATTTCTCCGGAACGGATTCATCAGGTATTGCCTTTCCGTAATCTGGCGACAGATGAAGATGCAGCGGTCGGCAAAACTTCCCGTCGCGAGATTTCAGAACTTCCAGTCACTGCCGGCACCTATGACGCCGTCACCAAAGTCTGGCTGCTCAACAGCAAAATCGAGAAAAAAGGTATCAAGCCAGACAAATACCATTTCTATAAAATCGGAACTTCCCGTCTGACCTCCGAATCCGTTTTCTGGCTCACACAGTCATGGTTCGCCACATTCCCGCTGGAAGGAGCTTATGTCGCAGGTTATCCCGATAAACAATGGGATGTCTATGCTTCGATCAAATTCGAAGGACCGACCTACGGCGGTAAACCGGGAAAACCCGACCGGATCAGTTGCGACCGGGTCGTCCTGATCGCTCATTGAAAATATCAATGACCGTCAAGCGTAAATGGCGCGGTACTTCCGGTTCAGGTAGTTCAGGTACGGGCGCGGGTCAATCCCCCCGCCCGTAATCATCCGCACCAGTTCGGACGGATAATATTTGGCCCCGTGACGGTAAAGCTTTTCCGTCAGCCATTCGCGCAACGGGGTCAATTCGCCTCTTGCAATCTGTGCGTTCAGTTCCGGCAAATCCTCCGCGGCCTTTTCCCATACCTGCGCCGAAATCAGGTTTCCCAGCGCATAGGTCGGGAAATAACCGATCATGCCGCCTGCCCAGTGAACGTCCTGAAGAACGCCCTGCGTATCGTTCATGGGGGTCACGCCGAGGTATTCATGCATTTTTTCGCGCCAGATTTCCGGGAGGTCGTCCACGGTGATTTTCTGTTCCAGCATGGCGATTTCCAGCTCCATGCGGAGCATGATATGCAGATTGTAAGTCGCTTCGTCCGCTTCGACCCGGATCAGCGACGGCTCCACCCGGTTCACCGCGCGGTAAAAATCGTTCAGCGGCACACTGCCGAAACGACGCGGGAACTGCTGTTGAATCCGCGGATAAAAACAGCCGAGGAACTCCAGCGAACGCCCCACCAGATTTTCCCATAACCGTGATTGCGACTCGTGAATCGCCAGCGAAGCGCCGGTGCCGATCGGGATCCGGTCGAGTTCTTTCGCCACGCCCTGTTCGTAGATCGCGTGCCCGCCTTCATGCAGGGATGAGAAAACCGCCGACATCACGTTGTCCTCGTAAATATGGGTGGTGATCCGAACGTCGTCGCGGCAGAAATTGGTGGTGAACGGATGTTCCGCCTTGTCAATGCGCCCGCGGTTCAGGTCATAACCGATCAGCTTGACCGCTTCACGGCACAGCGCCCACTGTCCCTCGTCGCCGCAATGGCAATTCAGGCACGAATCATCGACCTGAGGCCGGACGCCGATGTCATGCAACAGCTTGACCTGTTCGTCACGCAGTGTCTTAAAAACCGCCAGCACGTCGGCCGTTTTCATGCCGGGCTCGAAGTCATCCAGCAACGGATCGTAAATATGGTCGTACGGCGCGAAGAATCCGGCATATTGGCGGCGCATGTCAAAGATCTTGCCCAGCAACGGCTTGAACGACGCAAAATCATTCTCCGCCTTGGCGCGGTCCCACGCGGCAAACGCCTCGCCCGTGGTCTGTGTGAATTCGCTCACATACTCCACCGGGACCTTGCGTTCACGCTCATAATCCCGGTAGACATTGCGCAGCAGGCAATAATCGTCGGAATCCGGCGGCAGTTCGACGTACAGCGGCTTCAAGTCCTCCAGCAGTTGTCCCATTCTGTCCGATGTGGCGAGTTCGTGGGCCGAACGGCTGAGCAGGGACATTTGCGCGGCCCGCGCGGCGCTTCCGGCGGCGGGCATATTGACCTGCTGGTCCCATTCCAGCAAAGCGTTGCACATTCTCAGGTCGTAGATTTCGGTGGTGAGTTTCTTGAGTTCGTTCAATTTGTCATTCATGTGAGCAATCTCCCCAGGATCGCCGGCACCGCGGTCTCGGAGCGCAGAATTCGCGTCCCCAGTCCCACCGCCCGGAATCCCTGTTTGAGCAATAGTTCTATTTCGTAATCGGTGAAGCCGCCTTCCGGCCCGATGCAGACCGTCACCGGCCCGTCAACCGCCGCCGGGCAGGTTTCGCCCGAGCCCGGATGCGCCACCAGCGGCAGGGTGTCGGCGATAATCCCCGGCACCTCGTCCTCGACGAAAATTTTGAAACGCTGGTGCCGGACAATTTCCGGGTAAACGGTGTCGCGCGCCTGTTCGAGCCCCAGTGTCATGAGTTCATGGAATTCATCGAACACCGAACTGGTCCAGTAGCTTTTTTCGACTTTAAAGGCATTGAAAAGGTGAATTTTTTTCACGCCGAACGTCGTGATCCACGGCAACATCCGGCGAAACGCAATCGGCCTCGGCATCGCCAGCATCAGCGTTACCGGCAACGGTTCCGGCGGCGCGGTATCCAGAGTCACCCGCAGGGAAATCCCCTCCGGCGTGTCGGATTCGATGACCGCCTGTCCCATCAGGCCGTTGGCGCGGCCGGCTTTGACGGCATCGCCGACCTGGGCCTTCAGGATGGTGCGGATATGTTCGGCGCGGCGGTCACCGACCAGCGCCCGATCCGGCGCGGTAAAATCCTCGTCATGAAGCAGAAGCAGGTTCACAGTCCCCTACCCTTCGTATTTGCGGACGATCAGCACCGAATTGTTGCCGAGCATGCCGAATGAATTGTTGGCGATATAGCGGATGCCCGCGGTCTGAACCGGTTCCCGGCAGACCAGGTTCGGCATGTCGCACTCGGGATCAAGATCGTCGATATTCATACAGGGATGGACGATTCCATCCTCGAACGCTGGCAGGTTTCCGGCCAGTTCCAGCGCTCCGGCGGCCCCCATCGCGTGCCCGATGAATCCTTTGGTGTTATTGATATACGGAAAACGCCCTCCCCCGGCATAAACCGAACGCATGGCCACCGCTTCCTGAATATCCCCGGCGTTGGTGCCGGTGGCATGGCTGTTCACCAGATCGACCTCCTCCGGTGAAATTCCGGCGCGCTCAATCCCGATGCGGAAACACTCCGCCTGACGCTCCGCCAACGGCAACACCGTGTCCGAAGCATCGGAATTCATACAGTATCCGGCGATCTCGCCGTAAATTTTCGCGCCTCGTTTCAAGGCGTCCTCCAGCCGTTCCAGCACATACAGACAGCCGCCCTCGGAAATCACGATACCGTTGCGGGCGCGGTCATACGGACGGCTGGCTTGCGCCGGATTCTCATGCCGGGCCAAAGCCCCCTGACTCCGGAAGCTGGCGAAAATGCCGAACGAACCCGGGCTTTCCGACACGCCCCCCGCGATGGCGAAATCCACCTCCCCCAGCATCAACTGCTGGGCTCCGTAGATCATGCCGCAATTTCCGGCGGCGCAGGCCGCGCCGACGCACAGGTGCGGACCGGTGATTTTCATATTGAGCGTCACTTCCCCGGCGGGATTGTTGGCCACTGTGCGCGGGTTGTGGTGATGACTCCAGAAATCGACGTTGTAGTCGAAACAGCTCAGGTTGTAGACTTCCTGCTCGGTTTCCACGTTGCCGTGTTCGGTGATGCCCACGTAAACGCCGATCCGGGAACGATTGCCGTCGCCGACTTCGAGTCCGGCGTCGCGCACAGCCTCGTTGGCGCAGTAGATGGCGATCGAACCGGCGCGGGTGCCGTTGCGGACATCACGTTTGTTCTGATAGATTTTCGGATCGTATGTACACAACCCGGCGGGAACTGTGCCGATGTAGCGGTGTTCCATCGCAGTGATGCCGGAAATGCCGTTCAGCAGGCTGTGGCGGAATTCGGACAGATTATTGCCATTGGGGGCGGTCAAACCGAGGCCGGTAATGACAATTCGCGCTCTTAACGTTGACATTTGATGTTTCCTGTAATATTTTATATAAAGCAACTATAGTCAATCTTAACGAAAAATCAAGCAGGAATATATGATTTCAGGACTCGGCACCGACGTCGTCTCGATCGACCGCATCCGCAAAATGCTGGAGCGCCACGGTAAAAACATCATGAACCGCGTGTACACCGAAGCCGAACAAGCCGAGGCCGCCGCCCGCAACAACCCGGTTGAATACTATGCCGGGCGCTGGTGTGCCAAGGAAGCGCTGTCCAAAGCGCTCCGGTGCGGCATCGGCGAGCAATGCGCCTGGCTGGATATCTCGGTACTGAACGGAGCATCCGGCGCGCCCGAGCTGAAATTGACCGGCGCCGCCCTGACCACCGCTTCCGAACTGGGCTGTAAGCACATCCACGTGTCGATCTCCCATGAGCGCAAATACGCCGTCGCCACGGTGGTCATAGAGAGCTGATTTTCGCGGGCGCGTCATTGTTGAGCTGCGTGTACTCAAGATAGCGCGTCATGATCTCATTCACATAACGAATGATAATGCCGGAACGGCACGAACCGTAGCGGGCCTGCCGGTAATATTCCGGGCGTTCCAGCAATTTATAGGCGTTTTCCACATTACCCTGCCAGCGGTTCCGGTTCAATCCGAGCTGCCCGGCCAAAACCCGGGCATCCTCCAGATGGCCAAACCCGCCATTGTAGGAAGCCAGCGCGAAACAAAGCCGGTCGCGCGGTTCGATTTCATCGTCCAGGCGATTGTAGAGCTTGGCCAGATAACCGGTCCCGGCCTTGATGTTCTGTTCGGGATTCAGGGGATGCTCGCACCCCATTTCCCTGGCCGTGAAAGGCATCAACTGCATCAGCCCGATCCCGCCGTCCGTCGCCACCACTCTCGGCGTGAAACGGCTCTCCTGAAAAATCTGGGCGGCAATCAACAGCCAGTCGAACCCGTGTTCGCCCGCATATTTCCGAATCCAGCGATCGAACGGCGAAAGCCGAAGCCCGGAGGGCGTCAGTTCCAGTCTGTATTGCGATTTCAAGCCATTGAATTTGCGGATTCCGGGTCCGAAATAGCGGTCCTGAAGCTCCGAGCCGAGAAATCCGTTGATATAACCATCGGCGGCATTTTTCAGGCCGGGACTGGACTGACGGAAAAACCATGCATATTTTTTCGGCAATCCGGTAATCTCCAGCAGGGAAAACCCCTCCATATCCGATTGGACAGCAGACGGGCTCGTCAGTTCATCGAAATTCTCAAGGCTTGGAAGAATCCCTTTCCCGTCCGTCCGCTCCCAGAAATTTTGGCGAATGAAAAACGACAGGTCCAGTCGGGGTTGCGGCAGGTCGGCCATCGCCATATCGCCGCGCCCCTCCCTCAGCCATTCCAGCATGGCATTGCGGTCCGGCGCGGTCAGGACGACCAGTTTCAACTCCAGTTCATCGGCCAGTCCGGCGGCCAATTCGTACTCGAAACCGTGGAAATCATCCTGCTCGATATAATACAACGGCGGAGTGCTCAACGTCAACACCCGCAAAATGCGTTTTTCGACGATCTGCGGCAAATCGTCAACAGCGATATCCGGCTTAAACGTATCCCCTTTGTCGCGGACGAACTCCTCAAGATTCCGCTTCAGGTTTTCCGCGGACCGCGGCAACCACCAGACCGTGCCCAATCCGGAAGGAATCTCGGTCAGGCGCGGGGATTTATTGGAACCCGGCCCCAGTTCCGCGAACGCCACATCGGCCCAGTCACGCAGCAACGCCTCGGCCAACTGATCCTGACGTTTGCGGAATACCAAGAGTTCCAGTCCGTTATCGAGGGCGAAGCGCTCCAGCATCGCGTATTCTTTCTGTGAAGTCAGGACCTCCGGTTGGGGGCGAACCTGTTCCACCGGCAAGGACGTAACCGCGCGAAGCGTGCCCGAATCCCGGATTTCCCTCCAGGAACGATATGCGGGCTTGCTTCCGAACAGCCAGACCGCGATCCATATCACGGCCGTCAGCAGTACCAACAGGCCGACTCGAATCTGCCAGAGTCTGGTGCGGGTCATTTTTTACCGTAAGTTTCGAGCAGAACGACGTTCATGGCAGGATGTCCCAACTTCGCCTGTACCGCCCGGAACGCCAGATAATCCATCGTCGACAAGATCACCGGCGTGAAATTCGCCTTCACTTCAATCGCGATCCCGTCCCGATCCTCGCTGCTGCGGACCTGAACGTAGGAACAATCCAGTTCCGGCGGCAGCATCCGGCCCCGAACGCCAAAGCCGTCGGCGGTATGAATCCGGTACGTCAGGCAAACCTGATTGTCACTGGAAATGTAATATGGATATTCGCGTTTCTCCGGCAACGGACGAATCAGGGAACCGGCGATATTGCCGGGCAGATTGAATTGCAGATATTTGCCGTTCCGCACCGCGAAACGGTCCACTTTCACCTGTAACTCCTCGACGCATTCCGAATCGGACAGAGTCACTTTCAACGGCGTCACGACGACGGCGTTTTCAGAAATGGCGGTGGTCATATTCTGTTGATGACGGCTTTTCAATTCCGGCGTCATTTCGCTGTACAGGCGGTTGCGGGCGGCGAACGCCATGCCCCGGTAACTGCGTTTTTCCAGGATTACCGCGCCGCCGTCTTCGCCAAGCATGATATCGTAGTGGATGACGGTCGAATCCGCATCGCCTTTAATAGCTTCTATTTTGCCGCTGGCGAGGTCCAGCGCCAGATTGCCGCGGTACGGGGTAGAACCCAATGCGGCATACTGGTCGGTATCATTCAGCAGAACGCCATCCGCCGCCACCAGCACCTGATTGTAAGCCCCCGGCATGAATAGCAGATTGCTCCCGGGACGAAAAGCCGCCAGATCGGGAAATCCCGACGCCAGCAGGAAACGGCTGTCTATTCCGGCTGCCTTCAACAGCGAAGCCAGCAGGATGGCACGGTCGGCGGAGTTGCCGTAGCCGTCACTCAAGGTCTTGTCGGCGGGGGTAAGACAACTCAACGGCAGTTGGTTGAACGCGGGTCCGGCATCACGGATGCCTTTCGCCACAAAATCGCGGATTTCGCGGATTTTCCCCTTGGTATCCGTGGATTTCAGCCAGGATACATCGACCGGGGTGATCTTTTGCGCCAACGCCTGCTGAACGGTCTTCGCATACGCTTCGGGACGGGCGGCATTCACGGCCATTTGCTCGTTTGAAGCAATCAGCCAGGTCGGAGGAAGCGCCGGTTCCGGCTTGATCGCGGGAACGTTGCGAACCTCCCAGGAGAAGGAATTGCTGTTATCGTCGCCGCCGACCGTATAAACCAGGCCGTTGTCCTCGCCGGTCCCATGCAGTCCCCACCGGTCATCGGCGCCGTGCGGGCGCGTAATCGTCAGTTTCTTATACAAAATCGGGTCGCTCCCCTGAAATGGAGCCAGCATGAAAAACGGGCTCAAATCCTTCACCCGGTATTCCACCGTGTACTCAATCACACTGCCCACCTGAACTCCGGGCAGACTGACCACCATGATCTTCCCCGCCGGATAACGCGGCGCGGCGCCGACCCAACCGGCATCCATGACATTGACCTCACGCTCAGATACGCCCTGCCGGGCGCCGTCCGGTTGAATCACGGCTGCCTCCACCAGTTTTAATTCGACACAGGCGGGATTATAGGGAAATTTCAGTTCGGAATTGGTGCGAACCCCGCCGAAACGCAACACTTTTTTGCGAACCTTTTCGGCCTGGGTCCACTTCATCGGCCCTTCGAGGCGGAAATCGACCAGCCATTCGAGATAGACGGAGTTTGCCTCGCCGAGCAATTCCGCCTCCGGGATTTCGATCTTGAAAATCGGCATCTTTTTATCTTCGAACTCAACATTGCTCAACGACGTTTTCAGTCCGAGATACTGTTCCGGCGTGATGTCCGTATGCTTAAACGCCGTATAGTTGCGTCCGGAAAGCTTTCCGTCCTTCAATTCGATCCGCTGATCCCAGTCAAAAACCGCCGAGTCGACCTTGCCGAACTCCGGCAGCATTTCAGGTTTCAGTTCTTTCGGGATTTCCAAGGTGAACGTCTCCTCTGTGGCACAGGTCGAGAACAGTTTCATCGGGTATTTGCGTTCTTTCAGGCCAGTGGACCCGAGCGCGAAATTGACCGCGCCGAAGCCATCCCCGATCCACGGCGCAGGGAACAACGCCTGTCCGTCTCCACGGATCAGAAAATTCTTCGCCGAATATTTCAATTCCAATTGAAGCGGCTTGCTCATATCGCTGAGGTTCTCGGGCAGCAGCCGCAGTTCCGTCACCGAGGCGCCGGGGAACACACTCAGGAGCTGGCGGGTGACAAACTGGCGGACCTGTTCCGGCTTCCAGCTTGAAAACGCCCCCCGGTACATGTCGTCATTGATCCCGCCGAAGGTCAGCGTGGAACTGGCCGACAGCGTCCCGTCGTTGTCGAGCACGCCGGTGGTCCGGATCGCCAGCCTGTTGTTTTCGGGCGGAATCACCGCCGAGGTCTGGAGTGTTTCGCCCTTCGGGGTCGCCACCAGATAGCTCATATTCGACAGGTAGGACGGGAAGATTTCCGGGGTCGTCTCATTGGTCGAATCCATCAGCATATAGGAGCCGTCCTTCAGCCTGACGGCGGTAATCGCGTGATTGAAATAGCTGTTCGGGACTTCCGCGTCCTTCTTCGGTCCGCTGAAAAAGAGCACCGGATAGGCATCAATTCCGGCGATACGAAGCATGGCGGTTAATAGCGCTGCCTTGTCGCGGCAAACGCCGTTGCGCTTCTCAAACGTAATATTGACGTCGTGCGGTTCATAACCGGGCGCGTCGGCCTCCAGCGTCAGCCCCGCGTAACGGACTTCGCGTGACACAAACTGAAAAATCGCGTTGATCTTGTCCAGTTCAGTCTTTTTGCCGGCAATCAGTTCGGCCACCTTGGCCTTCATTTCAGGGGTGGTCTTTTCCAGATGCGGAGCAGAGAGTTCCCAGTACCAGCGCGAAATTTCCGGCCAATTCCCGGCGGTGCTCACCAGCAGCCGCTGCGCCACCATATACATCGGCGGCATGGCGGGTTCCGAAAAAATCTGCGGGACGTTGCGGGCGGTCCAAGTGTAGATGATCCGGCCGTCCTTTTTTTCCTCGCCGAATGTGACCGTGCCTTTTACCTCGTCTTTCACGACCTTACTGCGCAAGGGCAGTTCGGCGGGGGCGTTGACGACATATTCATAATAATGAATCGGCGTGGTGGACTGGAACGTAATGAAATTGGTCCAGACCCCGCGGATCCGCAATTTGAGCGTGGTTTCGCGACTGACCACGTGAACGATGTCGCCAATGCGGAGCTCCGGAATCGACACCTGAAGTATCCGCTGGTTGGGGTCGTAAATATTGGACTGCATCTGCCCCGGCTCGGTCATTACCTTCGAATTCGCCGCCACGTCCACCGGCACGACGGTGCCGTCCGGCCGGATCAGTTCAAGCACCGGCACCTCGACCTTCGAGTATGTGGTATTGAAGTAAAGGTCCAGCGTCCGGACCTCCCTGCGCCCTTTTTCGGTCAGTACCTTTTCATAATAATCATCCACCGTCGTACCCAGCCCTTCCTTATTGTATTCGCTGACCTGATAGTCGCTGATCAGGATACGGTCGGCGTCGGGATATCTGGCGGGAGTGGCTTCGGCGGCAAATTTACGGATTTGCTCCAGAGGCAGGTTGGCGGCGGCAACCCCCCAGGTGCACAGCAATATCAAAGTGGCAAGCAGAAATTTTCTCATATGCATGTTATGACTCCTCAAAAAAATCGATTTGTTATTGGAAGAAGCTATTCCATTTTCCGGAAAATTCAACACCCCTTATTAAAATATCATCTATTTCTTGTTGAAAAATATCCCGCTTCGGTGTATCTTGCTCATTGGAACAAAAACAGGAGAATATGACCCATGATTGAACTCGATTTCGCCAAAGGCGGCGGCTTGCTCCCCGCTATCGCCCAGGACTGGAAAACCGGCGAGGTGCTGATGCTCGCATATATTAATGAAGAATCCTGGAAGGAAACCCTGAAGACCGGCCACGCCGTCTACTGGACCCGTTCCCGGCAGAAAATCTGGCACAAGGGCGAAAGCTCCGGCAATGTCCAGATCATCAAGGAAATCCTCGTTGACTGCGACAACGACACCGTCGTCTTCAAAGTTGACCAGGTCGGCGGCGCCGCCTGCCACACCGGACACCCCTCCTGTTTTTTCCGGCGCCTGCAGCCGAACGGCGAAGCGGAAGTCATTTCCAAACCGGTCTTCGACCCGAACGAAGTTTATAAAAAAGGATAGTCTATGCAACAAAGTATCCTTGCCGCCCTGAAAGCCGAATTCCCCGGTCTTTCCATCCGGGAAAATGTCCCGTGGCGCGAGGTTACCTCGTTGAAAGCGGGGGGTACCATTCCCGTTCTCGCCGAACCCGGCGACGATATTGTGCTCGCCCCCCTGCTCCATTTCTGTCATAATCGCCATATCCCGGTGCTTGTATTGGGCAACGGCTCCAATACCGTGGGCGCGGATGCCCTGCCGGAAGCGCTGGTGCTCCGCCTGAATCACGGTAACTTCGTCCGTATCTGCTTCGCCCGGGACCGGATCGTCGCCGGGGCGGGAGTCCGCTGGAAGGATTTCGTCCGAACCTGTGCCGAACACGGCTTCGGCGGACTGGCTCCGCTGGCAGGAATTCCCGGACAGGTCGGAGGGCTCCTGATGATGAATGCCGGAGCGCACGGGGCCGCCATCAGCGATTTCCTCTATGAAGTGTGCGGTTTCGACCGGACCGGCGAATCCTGTTCCCTGATGAAAGACGAACTCCGCTGGGAGTATCGCCATACTTCGATTCCGGCGGGAACCGTCGTCACCGCCGCTATTTTCAAGCTCCCCCCCGCCGCGCCCGATGAACAGGAACGCATTACCGGTGAACTGCGGAATCGCGGAACAACCCAGCCCGGTGGACTCAATGCCGGTTGTTTTTTCCGCAATGCCGGAAACGAATCCGCAGGCAAATTGATCGATGAGGCCGGCTGCAAAGGACTTACCGTCGGCGACGCGACCGTCAGCGACCTCCACGCCAACTTCATCCTGAACCGCGGTCATGCAACGGCGCAAGATGTTCTGGAATTGATGATTCAAGTGCGGCGCAAAGTGGCGGAACACGCCGGAATTTATTTAAAACCGGAAGTCTGCTTCGCCGATCCCGAAGCGTTGAAGAAATTTTACGCGGCGGTCCCCGCCCCGCGTATTTCCCTGTCGCCGGATTCGCCGCTGCGGACAATCCTGCGCAATATCGGCTATGAAATTGCGGCTCCCGAAGACGAAGCCGACCTCACCATTGCCAAATGTCCGGTAGCTCCCCTCTCCGAATATTCCTGCGGGCTGTGGCTGAAAGAGATGATTTCAGCAAAAAAATAACCTGCCGAAACTGAAATTCAGTCCGGCAGGCTGTCGTTATTCACCCAACACTTACTTGGCGTTTGCGGCCATGTGTGCCTTGAGCTTGCATCTTTCCAGATAAGCCCGGCGGCGGATTCTTTTGACGATTTTCTTCAGTTGCTGTCCCATTATTTGCTCCTTGTATGAGATTAAATTGCAAACACAATGCTAATAAATCTAGCTCGTTTCCTGTCGAATTTCAACTGTTTTAAAATAAATTTTTGCGATATTTCGCCTGATTTCAGGGAATCCGATTTGTATTTTCCTTATTTCGTTCTAGATTAAAATAATTTATTCCCTATTGAAAAAAATGAAACCATTAAATCATATAGACTACAATAAAACGGAGAATTGAATGCCTAAGATATTTTTGACAGGTATAACCGGATTGGTGGGCGGAGCCTTTACCGTGGCTTTGTTGCGTGAACGTAAAGATTATGAAATCGTGGCCCTGACCCGCAGTAATTCGGTTCGTACCGCCCGTCAGCGGGTGGAGGAAATTCTGGGCGAACAATGCGCATTCGACGATTGTACGGAAGCATTGCCGGAATTGATGAAACGCATTGACGTGGTCGACGGCGACGTCACTACCATCAATCCCGACGAACTGGCGAAAAATCCACTGCTGAAAGGTGTTGAAATCATTTTCCACTGCGCGGCCGACGTAAACCTCGGCAAAGACGTGGACGGCAAAACATTCCGCATCAACTACGACGGCACCGTCAATGTACTGAAGCTGGCCAAGCTCCTGAACGTCAAAGAATTCCATTACGTCAGCACCGCTTACGTCGCCGGCAAGCTGATCGGGCGTGCCATGGAAGACCGCGCCATCGACAACGGGTTCAATAACCCGTATGAAGAAAGCAAATTCAAAGCCGAGCTTCTGGTGCGCAACTCCGGTATTCCGTTCACGATTTACCGTCCGTCCATCATCACCGGACGGGTCAAGGACGGCCGTATCCGTCGCCCCCTGGCATTCTATCGCATTCTCGAATTTCTGCTGAAACTCAAGAAAAACCAGTGTTTCAAGCAGAAACTCGACCCCCGCGACTGGATCGATATCAATGCCCATTTCAACACGATTCCCTCTGAACGCGTCTATTTCGTTCCAATTGATTATGTCCAGAAGGTCATTACCGCCATCTTCCAGAAACCGGTGGCGAACAAGACCTACCATGTAACCGGCGACAAACCGGTCACCACCAGCATGATCGACCATGCGGTCTGCCGTACCCTCCGCCTGAAAGGGATCGAGATCGAACATCGCGAGGCCGCGCCCGGCGATGACGTGATCCCCCGTTTCCTCGGCGATCTGCTGCCATATTTCTCCTCGGATATCATCTTCGACCAGACGAGTGTCCGCGAAGCTCTCGGCGATCAACGTTTTGAATGCGAACTCGGTGAACAGGGACTGGTAATCATGATGCAGTCTTTCTTCCTCGACTTTTTCCGTGACCTCGACTGGATTCAGGAAATCATCAAGGAAGACCCGCTGCAGAATTCCTGATTCTGCAATGATCATTGATTTTCACACTCATTTCTATCCGGAGAATATTGCGGACCGCGCGATGGAGCGCGGCCGCACATTCGGAGTCGAACCCGTATCCGACGGTACGTTGGCCGGGTTGCTGAAAGAAATGGACCGTTGTGGAATCGACCACGCCGTCGGCCTACCGCTGGCCAACAAGCCGGACAATGTCCGCGGCGTCAATAACTGGGCTTACAACCTGAAGAACGACCGCATCACCATGCTGGGGTCGATTCATCCGTTGACACCCGATCCCGCCACACATATCAAATGGCTGGCGGAACACGGCTTTCGCGGCATCAAAATGCATCCCGAATACCAACAGTTCCGCTTCGATGATCCCACCTTGGAACCAATCTGGCAAAGCCTGATCGATAATAAGATGTTCCTGTTGACCCATGCGGGCGTCGACATTGGATTCCCCCCTCCCTATCATTCCGATCCCGCTTCGCTTGCGGCATTTCACCGCGGACACCCGGAATTGATGCTGGTTCTGGCGCACCTGGGTTCCTGGAATATGTGGGATGAAGTGAAAAAGCACCTTGTCGGTCTGCCGCTTTACATGGATTGCTGTTTCGTCGGCAATCTGCTGCCCGATGCTGAATTCATGGAAATCGTGCGGAAGCACGGAGTGGAACGGATTCTTTTCGGCAGTGACAGTCCCTGGCGGAAACAGGACGGGGATGTCGAATTCATCAACCGCCTTCCCCTGACTGAACAGGAAAAGGAGTTGATCTTCTATCGGAATGCCCGGAAATTACTGGGGATTTGAATCGCTTTTCGGCTGCGGGAGTTCGTTTTCAGCCTCAATCATGGCAGCGGCTTCGGCCTTGCCTACCGGTGAATTCACGGCCAACTGCCGTTCATGTTCTTCTTTTTCACGCAGTGCCATGCGGTCGCGCCATTCAAAAGAAGACGGCATTTTTACCATATCTTCCTCCGGAATCACGCAATGAAATTCGGTATTCTGCAGTTTTTCGATTTCCGGCAGGACATAACCGCCGAATTCGCAAACCAGACTGATTGATTTGCCGCTGTGTCCGGCGCGACCGGTACGGCCGATCCGGTGAACGTAGTCCTCCGCGCGTTCCGGCAGGTCGTAGTTAATGACCAGCGACACATCGTCCACATGAATCCCGCGCGCGGCCACGTCGGTAGCGATCAGGATGCGTTCGGTGCCTTTGCGGAAACGTTCAAGGATTTTCATGCGTTTTTCCTGCGGCACATCGCCGGAGAGGAGCGCGGTATAGATATTGTATTTGGCAAGATGCTTGACCAGGTCTTCGTTCCGGTCCTTACGGTTTCCGAAAATAATGATGCGTTCGTACTGTTCATGCGAAAGAATCCAGAGCAGCATCGGCAATTTTTCCCGGCGGGTGACCACGTAAAACTGCTGGTCAATCAGGTCGGTAACCAAATGTTCGGATTCGCTTTCAACCACTACCGGGTTAACCAGCCATTTATCGACCAGCCGGATGACGGCGGGATCAAGGGTAGCACTGAACAGCATGGTCTGGCGTTTGCCGGCGGGCGGAAGCTGGCTGACGATACGGCGGACATCGGGAATGAATCCCATGTCAAGCATCCGGTCGGCTTCGTCAATTACCAGGATTTCAGTTCTGGAAAGATTGAGGAAGCCACTGCGGCTGTAATCAATGATGCGTCCGGGCGTCCCGACCAATATATCGACCGGTTTTTCCAGACGATCCCGTTGTTTCTTATAGTCCATGCCGCCGAAAATCACAAGGTTGTTCAATCCGGTGAAACAGGAGAGCGCCTCGGCGTCCTTGTGAATCTGGATCGCCAGTTCACGGGTCGGGGCCAGCACCAGAGCACGGCAGGTGCCCGGTTTACCATCCTGAACAGGGTTGTTCAGAATATGATTGAAGGCCGCAATCAGGAATGCGGCGGTTTTTCCGGTCCCGGTCTGGGCCTTGCCGGTCAGGTCGGAACCCTTCAACAGGGGCGGCAGGGATTTTTCCTGAATCGGCGTGCAGTATTTGAAATCAAGATCCTGGAGTCCGTAAAGAATATCTTCATGGAGGGACAGGTCTCTGAAACGCATCTTGCCGGCACAACATCAAGCGTATCCGGGCGTTTCGGCCTTTCCTTGACGATCTCCCGGGGAGACTCGGAATCGGACCTTTTTTTCTTTTTTCGGTTTTTTTTCGGGTTCTTGCCGGAAGATTCGGCTGTAGAAAACTCCTCGGATTTTGTCCGGGGTTTCGTCTGGGGCTTTGTCCGATTTCTCTTTTTTCTTTTTTCTTCTTCCGCGGCTGCAGACGATGCTGCGGGCGGTGGCGTTTTCGGTCCGGGGGCTTTCTGGGTGGATGTTGAGTCGGGAGTGCCGCTCAGCAGACCGGTGATTTTTTTAAAAATTTTTAACAAACTGATAAGTCCTTTCGTATAATAATCAGTGAAATTTTAATATAGCACAGTTATTCGAGAATTCAAGGAATTCACTGAATATTCCAATAGGGAACCGGAAAATCAGCCATCGTATGAAGCCCGGCGGAACTGCGCGCCAACGCCGCGGCACAATTCAAGACAATCGCGGCCGAAGCCGTATCCCCGTTGATTCCCCCATCAATGCGGCTGACAAATGACGGATCGCCGATAATTTCGATGCAATCCCACGGGTTCTTCTCCGCCTCGGAGGCCCGGAAAAACAACTCGATTTTTTTCTCCCCCCCAAAATAACCCACAGCGGTCTGTTGAATGCCCGCCACCACGCCGTTCTCGCCGATGACTGGAATAATTTCGTTTTCGACGCGCTCAATTTCCCAGCGGAAAGCATCCGCCAGCATATAAACCGATTCCGGCAATCCGACATGGCCGAAACCGCCCGCCCGATTTTTCGTCTCA
>CALABZ010000426.1 GCA_937888615.1 uncultured Lentisphaeria bacterium
GGAGAAATACGTTTGCATTGCAACGATGGCAAGCTCCCAATGCAAGTTTTGGAACAATCCCTCCGGCTGGCGCGAAACCATTCTCTATCTCAAATCGAAGGGCTATCGCGTCCTCTGCATCGATAAAATGCCGGAATTCGGCTCCGATTTCACATGGAACCACATTCCGTGGGGATGCGAGGACTTCACCGGAAGTCTGCCGTTGCAGGAACGGATCGACCTCATCAGGAATGCCGATATGTTCATCGGGCTTTCGTCCGGCTTGAGCTGGCTGGCGTGGTGTTGCCGTGTTCCGGTGATTCTCATCTCCGGTTTCACCGATCCCGTCAACGAGTTTGAAACGCCGTACCGCGTCCAGAACGCAACCGTCTGCCACGGCTGTTGGAACGATATGCGGTGCGAATTCAATCACTTCGATTATCTCTGGTGTCCGCACAAGAAAGATGCGAAGGACAAATTCGAATGCACCAAGGCGATCACTTCAAAAATGGTGATAAAACAAATCGACCGGATTATGGAAAGGAGCGCGCATGGAAGAGATCACAGCGAATCTGCTGGTCAATAAACTTTCGACCACACTGATTGACGATTCCAAAAAGGCGACCACGGTTTTCCCGATGATTTTCCGGGGAATGCCGATAAAACTGATCCTGAAAATCTTCAACGCAACCGGACTTCCGTATCCGACCGCCGAATTGGAAGGGAAAACATGGAAGCTGGTGGTTTCCAATGTGTGGAATCCGGACAAAACACCTCAGCTGATTTCGACCGATATTTCCGTGTCCAAAAATGAAATCCATGTCATTTTGGATGAAACGAACACGGAAGAGCTGGTCGCCGTAATCGGCGCACAGGAGAGCGTCTCGCTGGGTGCGGAGCTGATCGGAATTGATGCCGGCGAAAGCAAGCCGTCCGCGATTCTGCAATTCGGATTGGCGGTCCACAACCGGCGCGGCGGAACCGGAGTTCCCGTTCCAGTCGGTGACGATGCGATTTCTGAAACTCAGATTTACTCGCTGTTGAATGCCGGATTCGCCTCGGAATTCAGTGTGGACGGTCTGTCGTGGCATGTCAGTCAAAACGACTCGGATGTTTACTGGCGTTTCCGGAATGCCCAAACGCCAAACGGACAATGGTCCGCTCCGATGCTTCTGCCGAAGGGGGAACGCGGAGAACGTGGCGAAAAAGGCGAGACCGGAGATCAGGGCGAACAGGGCATCCAAGGTGTTCAAGGGGAAAAAGGGGACACCGGGGAACAGGGCATTCAAGGAATTCAGGGCGCGAAAGGCGACACCGGGCTTGCGTTTCGGGTTGATGCGACCGGCTCTTTTACGGATCGGGACGCTTACGACGATGAAGCGGAAAATTTCGGATTTCTCGACATTGATTCCGGGAATGTGTACCTGAAACTTTCCGCCGCATCGGGCGATTGGTCGGCGGCGATTCCATTTCGGGGACCGCAGGGTGAAATCGGACCGCGTGGCGAAAAGGGCGACGCAGGCTCGAAAGGCGATCAAGGCGAACGCGGCGAAAAAGGCGAGACCGGAGATCAAGGGCCGCAGGGCATTCAGGGAATTCAAGGCGAGACCGGGGCGCAGGGAATCAAAGGCGATCAGGGAGAACGCGGCGAAGCCTTTACAATTGACGCGGCTGGAACGCTGGCGGAACGCGATGCTCACGATGACGCCGCCGCCAATTTTTCCTTTATGGATACAGTTACTGGAAATCTCTATGTAAAACTCTCCGATGTTGATGCCGACTGGTCGGCGGCAATCCCATTCCGCGGACCGCAGGGTGAAAAGGGCGACCAAGGCATTCAGGGGGAGACCGGCGAACAGGGATTGCAGGGCATCCAAGGGGAAAAAGGCGAAACCGGAGCCCAGGGGCCGCAGGGTGAACAAGGAATTCAGGGTGTTCAGGGAATTCAGGGCGAGACCGGCGAAACGGGGCCACAGGGCGACCGTGGCGAAACCGGACCGCAAGGGGAGCAAGGAATTCAGGGTATCCAAGGCGAAAAAGGCGAGACCGGGGAACAAGGTCCCAAAGGTGATATCGGCGAGACCGGACCGCAGGGCGAACAGGGTATCCAAGGCATTCAAGGGGAAACCGGCGAACAGGGGTTGCGCGGCTACACCGGACCGGCCGGGCCGCAAGGCGTTTCAGGCGAACCGGGCGCGGACGGGCGCGGGTTTGACGATCAATCGTTCCCCACCGTTCAACCGGCCATCCTGATTGTCGCCAACGACACCGTGCGCGGCGTTTCCCTCGGCGAAGAGGGACAGGTCTTGGGCATTCAGGGCGGACAGCTTGTCTGGCTGACCGTCAATACCGGTTCGGAGGATTCGCCACTGGCTGAATTCGCCTTCAACACGGTCAACGCCAATCTGCTCCGTTCGCCGTCGCTTTCGGGCGGCGGAACCGGGAACGGCCTTGCCGGAATGCCGGAAGTGACCATCCCGGAAGCCGATTCCGATTCGACCACCAATTACCCGATTGTATAACCATCAGGAGCGAAAATGATTTTTTCCAACATCGATTTCACTTTGAAATATCTTAACCCGTCCGCCGCTGAAAACGGCGATGGCGCGTCCCCGGAAACGCCGATGAATGTGTTTCCGGAAAACATCGCCGATCTCGGCAACAACACCGCGTGGATCATCCGGCGAACCGCCGAAACATCATCGGCGCTTCTGCCTCGCGGAAGCAACGGCGATGTTCAGAACATTCTGTTTATCGGGATGCCGAAGAACACCGACAAGTATTGGGGCCTGATGCCAACCATCGCACAGGAGGCATGGGGTGCTGACGAAGCCGAATACGCCAACATCCGCGCCGACACCGGCACGGAACCGTGGGGCGACGAATATTCCTTCAGCCTGACGGCGGGGAAAACGTTCATGCTCCACCGGATTTACCTCTTCCGGGACAACACTCCGGCCTATATGCCGATTTTCAAGTTTCCGGCCGGAGATTATACAGCGGAGATTTCCATCGAACACTGCAAGTTCGGAGCCAAGGGCGTCAATCTCGACCTTGAGACGTTCACGGAATCGACCAACAGTTCCAGTTGCAAATCGTATTTGCACGTCAACACGGCGCATGTGTTTTCCATGCACGACTGCATCGTCAACGTCGTCAACGGCGGCGATGATTACTACGGCGAAAGCAACAATCCGGTCAACGTCTACAACGCAAGTTTCATCTCCGTTTCCGGGATTGAAGTTTTCGCCACCACCAGCCAGTATGACGGGAACTACGGTCCGGGCAGCGGAACGATGCTCAATTTTTCCAACGGCTCATGGGGCGGCGCGTACACCGATTATCAGAATATCCACTTCCACATTCTGGTCAACGGCTCGTGGGGGTGCATCCCGAACCTTTTTTATTCCGCCGTCAACGATTACTGTCTGCTCCGGAATATGTCCGCCGCGATTGAGACGCGCAAGCTCGGCACGGACAACCCGACAATGTACAGCATCGGACAGGGCATGATCCGCAGTCACGGCAGCCGGGAGTTTCAGATTGAAAACATCACGGTAAACTTGCCGAAATGCTGGCGGATCACCGAAAACGGCCGCGCGGTTTCCATCTCCGGCTGGGGCAACAGCACCATTCCCGGTCACAGCAAATCGGTTAAAAACGTCACCATTAACATGGCCGAAACGGACGGCGTCGACAGCGAGAAAAACGGCAATTACTACGACTGGGTGAAATACGGAAGCGGCGACCTCAATCAGTATCCGTATTTTTCCGCGCTGGAACTTTCTTTTTCGGAAAAAAGCTACAATGAGGGCGCATGGGAGCCGGTTGTCGTGAGCGGCGTCACGGTCAACCATCCGCACGGCGTGGCGCTCTACGGCTACGGCTGTCAGATTCGCAACTGCAATCTCAAGGGAACGATCCGGTTGCGCCGGTGCATCGCCGACATCGGAACGCTGGAGAGCTACTATCCCGGATACGCGCTGTTTGCGGCCGAAGCAACCACACTCAAAGTCGGGACGCTGACGCTGGGCAAGGAGAACGCCTCCGTCACCGGAGGCGCGGACGATCCCGCCGTGGGATCGCGCTACACCGACGCCGGATTCATCTATGTCGCCACGTCCAACGGTGCGCTCAAAAGCAATATCGGCGATACCGCTACCAACATCTGGAACGGGTACAACTTCATCTGCGCCAATGAAATCGATTCCGGCCATTACACCTGTCGTTCAGTGAACTACATCTGCGACACGTGGAACGCCCGACGCACCGGAGGCGCGCCCGCCGTGCTCAAGTTCACCAGTTCGGCGGACGGATCGGGCGGCATGTCGCTCGGACGCGCTCCGTTCCGGGGACTCACCGTAACGCCGTCCGCAACCGGGATGCACACCTTTACACTGCATCTGGCCGCCAAAGGGCTGACTTCGCTCGCGGACCTCAACCGGAAACTGATCGTCCAGCTGACGGTCCCCCGCGCCAACGGAACCGGCGAGACATTTTACAGTCCCGTCGCGGGACAGTGGCTGGACGATTCCGGTGCGGAATGGATCAACGATTCCGAAATGGAACAGCGAAAACTGGTGATTCCGGTCAACATCACCGAGTTGGGAGCCATTGATGTGAAAATCCATTACCAACTCTACTCCGCCAGCGGCTACGTCTATCTTGATCCCGCCGTGGAACTCACTCCGGCGGCCGGTGAATGATGAACCGCCGGGTGTCGATGATCCGGCTGAGTCAGGCGCAGTATGACGCGCTGACGGCCAAAGACGCCGACGCTCTCTACTTCACCGGGGACACATGCCGGATTTACCGGGGAACGGACTGCTACTCTCTGGAACGCAGTCCGATTCTCGATCCCGGCAACGGTCAGCCCGGACAGGTTTTGATCAAAACCTCCAACGGGTATGCCTGGGCGTGGGCGTCGCAGTTTCAGACCGGTTATGAACTGGTGCTTTGCCTGCCGCTTTCGACGGATGCAACCGCCGCCGATACCGGACAGACCATCACCAAGACCGGAGCGCCGGTTTATGTGTATGACGGGATTCTGCAACGCGCCTGTCTGGAACTGGACGGCGGCAGTTTCCTCACCGTTTCTCCGTTGGGACTGCCGGAGGGGATGCATTCACGTTCCCTTGCGGTATGGGCGAAAAGCGATGCACCGGTTGCGACCAACAAGTGCATCTTCTCCTACGGTTCGCAAGGGGCGAACAAAACCTTCGGTCTTTCCCTGTTGGCGGAAAATGCCGTCGGGACGGTCGGCGGAGGCGGTACGGATTTCCAAACCCTGACCGATGCCGGAGCAGTTGACCAGACCGTCTGGAATCACTACTGCGTCACCAACGACGGGATCGTTGAAAAGCTGTATGTCAACGGCGTTTTCATGACCGCCAACAATCTCCAGCGAGACACGGTGGCCTCCTTCTGCCGTGTCGGGACATGGATCACCGGGGCGACCGCCTCCAACAATTTTGTCGGCGGAATTGCCGATCTCCGGCTGTACAACGGGGTGCTCTCAGCCGAAGAAATCACCACACTTGCAACCCCATAGAAAGGGCAAAACACATGCCAAAAGCAAGATTCGTCCAACGGGCGGAATCGGTCGATTTCACGCCGAACCGCGACATCGAGTCGGGAGAAGTCGTCCGGCTCGGCAACCTGATCGGAGTGGCAAAACTTCCGATTCAAGCCGGGGAACTCGGCACACTCGCACTCTCCGGCGTATTCGATCTCCCTAAAACCGTCGGGCTGTCGTTTCCGGTCGGAAGCGCAGTTTACTGGAATTCCGGGGCGCTCTCCCCGTCCGGTGGTGTGCTTCTCGGACTCGCAGTCAAATCCGCGCCGGGGGAAAGCTCCTCCGTTCGTATTCTCCTCAACTACAATGGCAATGATTCGACCACCGACGACGGCGGCGAATGGCAGTCCCTCTAACCAAACACAGAAAGGTTGATTCATCATGGCCAACAAAGTTCTTTTCTTTACCGCGACGGCGGCACAGTACGCGGCGCTTCAGACCAAAAACGAAAGCGCGATTTATTTTCTGACCGACACCGGGGAAATTTACAAAGGCTCAACGCCGTTCTCGTTCCCCTGCAAACTGGTCGATGAGTTCCCCGCCACCGGAGTTAAGGGAGTCATCTACATCAATGCCGACGGCATCGCAAAGATTTGGACCGGCACGGCTTATGTCGACTTTGCCGGAAACGGCGCGGATAAATTCCTCAACGCCGTCAACCGTCACGTGGTGACCGCCGAAGAAGCCGGAACGGGCGTGTTCACCGATACCGAGGCTGGTGACGTCGGGGTTCTGTTCACCATGGCGTACGGTTCGCAAATGTTCATTGAGCTGACCGATCTGGTGGACGCCTATGCCGCCGACAACGCCGGAAGCAACGCCGTCGCCGTCACTGTGACCGGATACAACATCTCCGCCGACCTCAACGTTTCCGAAGTGGACGGCAATTTGCTCGAAGTCAAAAACGACGGTGTGTTTGTCAGCCCGCTGGTCTGGCAGACCGTCGAATAACTCATGGGAGGATTATGAACCGACTCAAAGAAATCAAAGAGCTGAAACGCCTTTCCGAAGAGTTTCAGCTCGAAAACCGTGAAATCATCGGCAAGTACAATATGCAGGAACTTTGTTCCATCTACAACGGCATCGGACCTGACGCATTTCCCGAATGGCTGAGAAACGCCATTTCCGCTCTGCATCCGAGCCTCGCTGTCGTCGCGTTCATCCACGACATAGAGTGGCACGAAAGCGATCAGAGCCGTGAAAAATTTGCCGCCTCCAACGACCGCTTCAAACGCAACGGCTATGCCGTCGCCAAGGCGCAGTTCGGCTGGTACAATCCGCGTCGCTGGATCGTGATGAATCAGGCACGCCGCTTCGGGAACGTCTGCCAGCTCTTCGGCTGGTCGGCATGGACGAGCTCGTGTGAATGTGCGGTCTGCCGGAAAAAGAAAGAAGGTGCGAAGTGAAAATGATGCGGTTCACAGCCGCAGTCGCCGGGGCGGTGATGCTTGCCGTCACCGCCGGATGTGCTCAGAATATCGTCTACCGCGAATTCTACGAGCCGAACGAAAAAACTCTTCTCAAGCGCGATGACGGCACAACGGTAGGCGCTGTCAAAGCCGAAGCCACCAAAACCGGAGCGCCGAACTGGAGCGACAATAAAACGCTGTCGATCTCCGTTCTCGGTCTCTAGCCCAAAAGAAAAGGATTCTGTTATGACCACGAAAACCCAGAAAATCACCGCCGTTTTTGCTCTTATTGAATGTGTTTATCAGCCCAGCAGGTGAATAATCTATGCCGCGCATCGCAATGTTGGCGGGTGTTTTTGTGAAAGGCATTGCCACTTCCATTGGTGCTGTGCTCGGCAC
>CALABZ010000427.1 GCA_937888615.1 uncultured Lentisphaeria bacterium
TCCTTGCCGAGGACATCCTCCGGGTGGGGGGCCGCCGCCAGAAAAGCCGCCATCGAACCGATCACCAGATCGTAAGGCTCATGCAGGGATTCATACAGGGTACGGGCGCGTTCCGCCTCGTTTTCCGGAATGAAATGTCCATGTTCGACGGTTTCGGGCAGATAAAGCACTTTCAATTCCAGCCCGAATTCCTGTTTCCAGGTCGCCAGTACGGTGTAGACTCTTTCCGCCTGGGTCAGCACGGGAAAGACGGCCAGACGGGGCCGGCCGCGGCTGCTTTCGCAGAGTCGAAGCAATAAGGGGGCCACCGCACTGTCATCTACCCCGGATATCGCCGGGGCCGGCGGTCGACTGTTCAGCCATTCGGCAATTGTGATTCGCCAATTGTCCATATCATCCACAGTATACACCGGGAGCAGAAAAATTTCAACAGCCGAATTGGGAAATCGCCGAACAAAGCCGCCGTTCCCGTATTTTCCGACTTTGCCGCCGGTTGCCCGCAGGGGAATCGGACAGGATGTGACTTTTTTTCGATTTCTTTTGGAAATGGTATTGATTTTCCCGGAACTTGAGGTATAATGTATTAATACAGTGGTACGCTAAAAAGGTTAAGCGGATGTCGAAATACGAGCAAATCAAGGAACAACTGAAGCAACAGGCACTGAACGCCCGGCCTCATACCCGGTTGTCAAGCGTACGGGAGCTGATGCGCATGTTCGGAGCCTCGCAATCACCGGTGATGAGAGCGGTGCACGACCTGATGGACGACGGGATTGTTGATTGCCGCGCCGGGGTCGGGATTGTGGCCGGAGGTAAGGTCAAGACGCAGGTGAGCCGTCCGGGACACAGCGCCCAATACAAAATTTTGTATATCACGGTCGACTACTTCTCGGAAAACCTCTGGCACAAGGAGCACGCGCTCAACCTTTACGCGCTTCAAGTGAAGGCGGACCTGATCATCTGCCGGATTCAACAGAACACCGACCTTGTGCAATTGATCATCGACGTTATGAACGAAAGCAAGATTCACGGTATTGTCCTGGCCACCGGCGCCGAACGTTATGACGCCCGCACCATTGAATTCCTGAATGCCCTGAAAATTCCGGTGGTCCTGCAGGATTGCAGTTTCAATTATCCCGAACTCTCCCGGAAAATCATCGTTCTTCAACCGGATTTCTACCAGACCGGGCAACTGGCGGCGGAGTCTTTCATCGCCAAAGGGCACAAATCCATCTGTTTCGTGCGGAATGAACCGGAAAGCGACATGAACAAACTGCGTCTCCAGGGATTCAGCGAAACAGCCCGCAAGCACGGCGTCGGCTGTCTGTACCTTTCCGACTCGGTCAAGTCCTGGGAAAGTTCACTGGAGGCCGCCGTGCGGATTATCAACAATTCCATCGACAAAATCCGCACCCGCAACGTGAGCGCCCTTTTCTTCGACAGCATGAGCGGCTCCATCGCCGCGCTGGGAGCGCTGCAGCGGATCGGATTCCGAATTCCGGAAGATTTGGCCGTCATCGGCTGCGAAGACTCCATTTACGCGCTTTACACCAACCCGACGGTCACGGCCCTGCTGTGCGATTCTCCTCAAATGGGGGTCGACTCCATCGATATGATCATACGCAAAACCAGATCGGTTCCGCGAAAATTGTACCCCGGCAAATTGATTAAAAGGGAGAGCTTCCAATGAAACGGCTTTTTGTAATCATAACCCTGATCCTGGCGGCGGCGTCGTTCTACACCTGGCTGATCCAACCGGAACAGCAGGAAGAAGTGCCGGTCCTGTACTGGAAAAGCGACGCCAATCCGCAACGCTACGAACAGATCCGCCTTTTTCATAAATGGCTGATCGACAAAGGACATGTCAACGAGAAGGGCCGCCCGGAAGTTGAACTGCGCCTCGACCCCAGCAGTCCCCAGACGTCGATGATTCACGCCGTGTCGGGCGTGGGTGGCGATGTGATCGATGTGTACGAAGTCACCCGGTTCTTTCATTCGATGGGCGTGGCCGAGGATCTGACCCCCTACGCGGCCAAAGGCCATTACGATATTTCCCATACCTACCCCGGACTCGACGGACTGTTCGTTTTCGATGGCCGACAATACGCTTATCTGTGCAACGGCAGTGTATATAATATGTGGTTCAACGTGGATACGCTGAAAAAATACGGCATGTCGCCGCCGCCCGAGGAATGGACCCCGGAAGAATTCGAAAAGTATGCTGTCGAATACGTCAAAAAGGCCAACGCGGATAACCCGAATCCCCGCCTTTTCTTCGGTCAGTCGATCACCGGGCAGGATGGATTCCTGCTGTGCATCACCCGCAGTGAAGGATATGATTTCTACAACGAAACCCTGACCAGCTCCACCGTCGACAACCCCGCCACGCAGAAGGCGTTGAAACTCTTTTACAAGTGGACCTACAAGGACCGGCTGTTTCCAACCTCCGCCGATGTCGCGTCCGCCAACGACGCGGGCGGCTACGGCGGCATGAATTATTCGCAGTTCATCAACGGCAAGCTGGCCATGATCATCGCCGGACGCTTTGCGCTGATCCGTTTCCGTGAGCTTTCGGAGCCGCTCACGGTCTGCTCCTCACAGTACCCGATGTACGGATTCAAAAACATGATCGTGTCGGCCCGTTCGGTCATCATGTACAAGGGCAGCAAACACAAGGATCTCGCCCGGCTGTTCTTCGAATTCCTGGCCGATCGCGAATACAACGAATATATCATCGAGGGTTCCGACGGCCTGCCGCCGAACCCCTCCTACGCCGTCGGCAATCCCAAATACCTGAGTCCCCGCCCCAACGAGGGCAATGTCCACTCGGCGGAACTCAAATGGGCCTTGAAATGCTCCTATTCAAATGCGATATCCCCCTATTTCAACCTCCTCGGCACGAATTGGACCACCCAGGCGATGGGCAAATACTTCAGCGAACAGGCCACCGCCGAAGAAGCCCTGGCCGAAGCCCAGATGCGCTACAACATGGGGATCGCCGACACCATCCGGGACAACTCGGAGTTGCGGGCCCGCTGGGAAAAAGGCGTGACCGACCAGAAAATTATCGATGAGTGTAAGCGTGAGGGCAAAAAAATCCCCGCCAAACTGATCGCAAACCCGTTTTACCTGGGCTACTACCGTTCCCGGGGCATGTTGGAGGAGTAGAGAGATATGATTAACAGAAAAGACATTCGCGAAATCGCCACCGGCGTCGGGTTCCTGCTGCCGAACATCCTCGGATTCCTCGCATTCACCGCGGTGCCGCTGGTCATCAGTCTGATCATGGCGTTTACGGACTGGAACCTTGAAATGCACAACATTTTCAAGACCGAAAGCGTCCGTTTCATCGGATTCCGCAACTTCATGCAACTCTTTTCCGACCCCGACTTTTTCCGTTATCTCGGCAATACGCTCTTCCTGATGATGGGTATTCCGTTCGGCATCGCCGGCAGTCTATTCGCCGCAATCCTGCTGAACAACGACTTCAAGGGCGGCTCCAGACGGGTCTGGGGCATTTGCCTGAGCACCGTCATCCTGATCGTGTCGCTGAGCGCGTTGATGCTGGTCGGTATGGAAGCCACCGCGACCATGATGCTGATTACCGGCATTCTGGGCATCATCCTGATCGTGGGCTGCGGCGTCGGACAGACCGTTTACCGGACGCTTTTCTACTTTCCGCACTTCACCGCCGGGATCAGCACCTACATCCTCTGGAAAAAACTTTACAGCCCCGAAAACGGCCCCATTAACAACGCCCTGCGCCCGTTGCTGGACGCCGCTTCGCCGGTTCTGGCGAAATTCCCCGAGGGCGGCGCCCATGCCATCTCCTACCTCATGGTCGCGGGCGCACTGATTCTGCTCGGCTTCGGCTTCTGGCGCAAAATCCGGCATTGGCTGGACGGCGACAGCGGGACCATCAGTCTGATCATCAGTTCCGCAATTTTCGGTATCGCGCTGGCGTTGATGGGGTTCTGGAGCAACCTGCCGGTCCTTACCTGGATCGTGCTGGGCGGAGGACTTCTCGCCGTCTGCGCCGTATTGGTCATCGGGCGTTCTTACCGCTGTACCGCGGAATATGGATTGTCGGACGCCGTCATCATCAGCGGTGCATTTCTGGTGATGGCGCTGATCTTGACCGGGCTGAGCAATGTGGTCTGGGATCTCCCCGCCCAGGCCGCCGCCGGGCTGACGCCTCCCAAATGGCATACCGACTACAACTGGGCCAAACCGGCGCTGATGCTGATGGGGTTCTGGGGTGCCATCGGCTCGAACAATATGCTGCTGTACCTGGCGGGGCTCTCCGGCGTGTCGCAGGAACTTTACGAGGCGGCGGACATCGACGGCGCCAGCCCGTGGCAGCGGTTCTGGAACATCACCTGGCCGCAACTCTCGAACATCACCTTTTTCATCCTGATCATGGCGGTAATCGGTGGACTGCAAGGCGGCTTTGAAATGGCCCGCGCCATGACCAAGGGCGGTCCCGCCGGAGCCACCACCACACTGAGCTACTATATTTACACCGAAGGGTTTTCGACCGGACGGCTGGGGTACGCCTCGGCGGTGTCGTGGGCGCTCTTCGCGCTGGTTTTTCTGGTGACGCTGTTCAACTGGAAATTCGGCAACCGCTATACGAACGATTAAGGGAAGGAGATTTAAAGATGATCAAACAATATGTTTTCAGCAAAACCACCCGGATGCTCCTCCTGAATATCGTGCTGGCCATCATCGCGTTGACCATGGTGCTGCCGTTTACATGGATGATTCTCGCCAGCTTGAAGACGCTCGGCGAAATCGGCGGCGACGACTGGCTGCCAAAGACATTCCAATGGAAAAACTACTACGATGTTTTCACCCTCGACGGCATCCTGTTCGGGCACTGGTACTGGAACAGTATTTTCGTCGCGTCGTGGGTGACATTTCTCCAGGTTTTCACCAGCAGTCTCGCGGCGTTCAGTTTTTCCCGGCTCAAGTGGAAGGGGCGCGACGCGGTGTTCCTGATGTACCTCGGCACCATGATGCTGCCGGGACTCGTCATGATGATCCCGAACTACCAGAATATGATCAAGCTCGGTCTGGTGGATTCTTATCCGGGACTGATCCTGCCGGCGGCGTTCAGCGCGTTCGGCACGTTTCTGATGCGCCAGTTCATGATGAACATCCCGGCCTCGCTCGACGAAGCCGCCGAAATCGACGGCGCCAGCAAGTGGCAGCTTTACTGGGACGTGATCCTGCCGTTGTCCCGCCCAGCCATCGTCACGCTGACCATCTTTACGTTTATGGGCAACTACAACACTATGTTCTGGCCGTTGGTGTTGATGAAAAGCCCGCACAAATTCACCCTCCCGATCGGGATGCTGGCCTTTGACAGTTCGCAGGGACAACAGACCAATCTGCTGATGGCGGCGGTGGCTATGAGCGTGATCCCGATGATCCTTGTATTCATATTCATGCAGAAACGCCTGGTCAAAGGCATTATGCTCGGCGGCGTCAAAGGCTGACCCCCCCATCAACACGCGAAAAGGAGAATTTCCATGGCAAAGGTTTCAATCAGGAATGTATCCAAGATCTACCCCG
>CALABZ010000428.1 GCA_937888615.1 uncultured Lentisphaeria bacterium
GTCAGGGAACATCATCAAACAGGATTTTAAAGACCTCGATCTGAAAATCAACGCATATCGGCAGGCCGGAGTTTCACTGGCTGACATGAAAATCATTTTTTATGTGGCATTCGATCATAACTGGGTGATGAAAAAAAATAATAAATCCCAATTGAACCCTTGGAGCCGGGAATGGGAGAAGGCATTTGAACTGTTCCTGAATGGCCTGACAGCGCACCTGAAAAAGGAATACGGTTTGGATGCAGATCATTTGATACTCTATTGCTGCGATGAACCGCATGGGGATGTTGAGCAGCCGGGGTCCCGGATGGAAGTGGCGTATCGAGCTGCCAAATTGATCAAAAAGATCAATCCGCAGGTGAAAACCATGGTTAATCCCCAGATCAAGGAAGATGCGTTGACTGCGAAAAATTTGCAAAAACTGGCGGAGGTTTATGATATTCTCGAATTATACCGGGGGCGAACAACACCGAAAATTGTGAAATGGGCCAAAGATACCGGTCGCGAAATTTGGACCTACCATATCTTGCAACGCATCAATTCTCCGAGTCTCTACCGCCGAATGGCTTGGCTAAACTTAAAGGATGGCATTTCCGCGGTTATCTCCTACTGGCATTTCGACCAGATGGCCGGAGGAGACGGGTTTAATGCATATGACGTTTTTCCCCGTAAAAGCAATTCAGCGGATTACGGTACGGTTTACTGCGATTTCAATTACGGCACGTCTATGACTTCGCGGCGGCAGGAGGCATGGTATCGCGGATTCCTGGATTACAAATTGGCGACGTATTGCCGACAGCGTATCATGGAACAGAAGAAACAGGGTAAAGATATGTCCGCGCAGGAAAAAGAACTTGATCAGATCATCGACGCCGGTATAGATGGCAACATGGAGGCCATGGAACAGGCGCGGCTGAAACTGCTCGAACTTGCTATCCGCTTGAAGTGAAAAAGCAGGAACGGGGATATAATCGATTAAAGTACGCGGCGCAATTAAAAGCAGCGAATCGCCGGGGCGCGTCTTGATAAATCCGCGCTCCGGCTGTATATTCCTGTCTTTGCTGAACAGGAATTTGCGATGACCCCGGCTGAACTGATCGACATCATGAAACAGGACGGAACGGCGCTCTGCCGTCTGCCCGGCTCCGACAACGCCCCGCGCTGGGGCGTGTTCCGCCGTCCCGCCGGAATCATTCGTGCGGAACGACCGGACGAAGTGCCGGACGCGGTCGCCCGCCTCGAGGTCGCGTTGACGGAGGGAATGACCGCCGCCGGGTTCATGGCGTATGAAGCGGCCCCGGCCTTTGATCCGTATTTCCGGGTCATCGAGCCGGAATCCGGCGAGCCGCTTTGTCTTTTTGCCCTCTACCCGGAGCCGCCCGTCATGATCAAGCCGCCGTACTTGAACGATTTCGCCCCCGGCATCGATTTCGCCCCCGAACTTTCCCGCGAGGCCTATGCGCGGGCGTTGGATGAAATCCGGCGGCATTTGATCGCCGGAGATATCTATCAGGCGAATTTCACATTCCGCAGTTTCTGCCCGAACCCCATAGACGAACCGGAACGGCTGTTCCTGAACCTGCTGTCGCGCCACCCGGTTCCTTATGCGGCGTTTCTGAACCTTGACGGGCGGCGGGTGCTTTCGCTGTCCCCGGAACTCTTTCTGGAACGTTCCGGCTCCGCGATTCGAAGTTCGCCGATGAAAGGGACCGCCCGGCGCGAGCCGGACTCCGCCCGTGACCGCGCCATGCGCCGTTACCTCGCGCACGATGAGAAAAACCGCGCCGAAAACCTGATGATCACCGACATGGTCCGCAATGATCTCGGGCGCATCTGCCGTCCGGGATCGGTGGCGGTCGATCCGCTGTTCCGGGTCGATACTTACAGCACGGCCCACGAGATGATTTCGACGGTGCACGGTGAATTGCCGTCCGGGATTGCGCTGGCGGACATCTTCCGGGGAACGTTTCCGGCGGCGTCGATCACCGGCGCACCGAAAATCCGCGCGATGGAGATTATCGCCGAAAACGAAAAAAGTCCGCGCGGCGTTTACTGCGGAAGCGTCGGCTGTTTTCTCTCCGTTGAATCCTTCTGCCTGAACGTCGCCATCCGCACCGTGTATTCGACCCAGGCTGGAAGCCGCCTCGGCATCGGCGGCGGCATCGTCCTTGACTCCGAACCGGAAAGCGAATGGCGCGAAGCCCTCCTGAAAAGCCGTTACGTGAACTACACCGTGCCCGAGTTTCAAGTGTTGGAAACCATCGGCTGGGACCGGACCGACGGCTTTATCGGGATGGAAGAACATCTGGTGCGAATGCGTGAGAGCCAACTCTATTTCGGGCGGCCATGGCGTGAAAACGAAGTACGAGCCGCGCTTGAACAAGTCGCCGCGGAACTGCGGAAAAATCCGCCGCTCGAAACGGGATGTTCCGGGGCGCGGCTGACGCTGGCGCGCGATGGCGGCGTGACCTGTGAGATTTTTCCGCCCCGTCCCGGTTGGAACCGGGAAGGAGTGCGTTTAAAGCTGTCGTCATGCCGGGTTCATTCGGATGACCCGTTTCTCTATCATAAAACGACTTGTCGGTCGCTTTTTGACCGTGAGTTCCGGCAGACGCTTCAGGAAGGGTTCGGCGAGGTGCTGTTCCTGAACGAAAACGGATTTTTGACCGAAGGCGCGATCAGTTCACTGTTCCTGAAAAAGAACGGGCGCTGGCGGACGCCGCGCCTCGAAAATGGTCTCCTCCCCGGCATCTGGCGGCAACAACAGATCCGCCAACTCGGTGCGGAGGAGGCGGACCTGGGGCTTGAGGATTTGGCGAATGCGGACGAAATTTGCATCGGCAATTCCGTCCGTGGTGCGGCGAACGCCTTTTTCAGCGTTCCGCGGGAATGAGCATTCGCTCAGGATGATCGGACAGGTAGACCGGGTTTTCCGGCGACGAACGGAAGAAGATATCCTGTGTATAATATCCCTTCGGGGTTTCTTTGGGCTTTTCCACTTTGATTTCGTGTTGGCCCGGTTCCAACTTGACGACCTGCTTGTCGGTCAACCGGACGGGCTTGCCGTCGATCGTCAATTCGAATACCTGTTTCACTTTACTTGACAACATCAGCGGCTCATCATTTGAATAACTGTATACAGAATAGGGATAGTTAAAGAAAAAATAACCATTGACCGCCGGAAGCGCAAGGTATTTGCTGTGGATTTTGACGCCATACCATGCCAGCCCGTCGTTGCCGCCGGTGACGACCAGTGCTCCGACGCCGGTTTTCGGCAGGGAGAGCTCGAAAGTGGTGTGTTCGGTGGGGGCCACGCTTTCACGGCGCAGGATTTTTTTGTCCATATCCATTATTGCGTAAATCAGGGCATTTGGGCGACGTTGTCCGGCGCGGTGCTGAATTTCAAATTTGACAGGCTCGCCGGCCTTGCCGTAGAAGTAGAAAATCTGCCGTTCGCGCATTCCCATCCATTGGGGTGTACCGTTGCCGTCGCCTTTCGGGATCAGGTTTGGGATGGTGACGTCATCAAGTTTTAGTTCAGGGACCAGAGGGGAAATTTTTTCCAGTGGCAGACGGTTGTGAATGGCGGAATTCTCGGCGATATCGCGGTCGATGGCGGCGTTGGCGATTTTGAATGCCTGCCAGTAATCGGCGGGATTTTCACCCAGCGGCAGACGATAATAGGGTAGAAGTCCCTGTTGGTTTGTATTCAACATTCGGAGTTCCCAGCCCGACCAGCCGTCTCCAGCCCAGGCTGTGCGGTAGATATGTGAAGGGAAGCAGGCCGCTTTATAGGTATTGTAACGCACCCAGCTGACGGCGATATTGGATGGGTTCAGACTCTTCGCCAATTTGACGCTATCCTCCGTGTCCGCGCCATAACCGTGACCGTTGTACAGGCTCCAGTTATCAATGACCGCCGGCATTTCGGCGGTTCCCAGCTCGCGAATGAAAGCACGATAGAGGAGCAGGTCGATTCCCGGCATCATGCCGAGGTGCAGTTGCGGATTGATCGTGTGCAGATCCCGGCGAATGCGGACCACGATGGCGGCGAGTTTGTCTTCGATCCATTTTTCATAGGCTTCGGTCAACTTTTTCTGCTCCAGGAGCTTCCGGCGCTCGGAACGCGGCGTTTTCGGATCAAGCCGGTGCAGGGCGCTGAATTCCGCCCATTCTTCATCGTTGTATGGGATCAGAAAACCGCTGTGACAGAGTTCTTCCAGGTCGACTTTTACGGCGGCAATGGGCGTTTCGCGCGAGTATTCCGCCATCTGATAAGTGCTCTTCAGAAGATTTTTCCAGGCTTCATAGTTCAGCAGATTGTAGCGGTTGCTGATTTCCTGTCCCTCGGCGTTGATGACCGCCGGGAGCTTGGAGTCGCGGTTCCGTTGGTAAGGCATATAGGTGTAAACCGTCAGGACCATGCCGTGATTATTTACCGTCCGGGCGAGTTGTTTCAAGCCGTCTTTCAGTACGGTTTCATCACCTGTACGGTTGTGTGCTTTCAGATCGACGACATTGAACCCGGCTTTCTGCATCGGAACGAAATAATCGGCCGTATATTTCCTGAGACCAGCTCCGCCGTCGTTTTCAAAATGGAAATTGCCGTATGCGGCCTTGATCATGGACGGAAGTTTCCTGAAATCGTCGGCGGCGAGCAGGGCGGCGGCAGACAAGAGCGAATAAAGGAGAAGTTTTTTCATGGGTTCCTCAGTTGTTGGATGATCAGAATGAATAGTCGGTCGCGATATTGACAGCGTTCGGGTGGGGGCGCGAGTAATAATCGAATGTACCGACGTGACCGTCGATATACAGCAGATTGCTGCGGTTGTTGTGGCGTAATAATTGTTCCTGGACTCGCGCCGTATTGGTATCCTGCGACCAGAACCACTGGTCCAGCCAGACCACGTCGGTACCGTCGGCACGCCAGAAGTCACCGACCAGGGGGCGCAGGGAGGGACGTTTGACCGAACTGTATTTCACCTTGGAGGCGTGTTGGTTGTAACCGTAATTGGTTTTTTGCCGTGTCTGCTGCCAGGAGGGGCAAATAAAAGGTTTGTTGACATTCGGTCCCTTCATCCAGAAGTCTTTGTTGACCTCGTAGTTAATGAAGTAATTCCAGGTAACAGTAGTGGTCAGGGCGTTCGGGTTCTGCGGTCCCTTGTAAGGGGGGAACCAGTCCTGATTGTTTTCGCAATAGAACATTGTCATCATGTTGATCTGTTTGAGGTTATTGGTACAAGTGCTGAGGCGCGCTTTGTCCCGCGCCGCGTTCAGCGCCGGCAGCAGCATGGCCGCAAGTATGGCAATGATTGCTATAACTACAAGAAGTTCAATAAGTGTGAAATTGATTTTCCGTTTTTGTTTCATGGGAAATGCTCCTATTTTATTCTCTGATATAAGTTATAGTTGGTATGATTTCATGGCATGGCTCATCGTCGAATGCATGTTTCAGCAACTGTTCCTTCACTTTTTCCAGATCGTAGGCGATGGAACTGATCGGCAGGCAGTATTGCCACCAGAATTTCACTGCCGATTTTATAGCCGTTGCCGAACAGGTATTTGACGCCGCCGAGCGCCATGGTGTCGTTCGCGTAAAAAATCGCGTCGGTTTGCGGATATTCCGCCAGCATTTTCCGGGTGGAGTCAATCCCCTGCCGGAATTCCTGTTCACTGATATCGACGTTGTGAATGTCGGGGTCGGGATATACGTAAATGAACTTTTGTACCAGTTCGGCTTCCGGGAGTTCCGGGAAACATGTTTTCAATGCCTCGAGGTATCCGTAAATCGAATAAACCAGCGATTCCTGGCAAAGACATTTGATGTTCCGGTGACCACGGTCCAGGAAGAAACGGAAGATATCGACCTTGGACTTCACGGTTTCATGGGAGACCTGGCGCTGGAATACATTGCCGCAGCCGACCAGCGTCCGCTGCGCTTTGGCGATTTCCTCCTCAAGCAGTTCGAAACCGATTGGATTGCCGACCATGATGAAGTGTTCGGCGCCGCGCGCCAGCAGTTCGCGGATTTTTTTCAGGTTGCTTTCCGGCGAATACTGGAGGATGCTGAAATAAGTGACATAGCCGAGCTTGTCGAGGCGGTCCACCAGCGACACGATCAGCTCGGTGAACGGATTCCGGCGCCGCAGGTGTTCGGTGGAGGCCAGGACGGCTACGATCCGGGTTTTTTCGCCGCGCATCAGTTTGTAGCCGATGTTCGGACGGTAGCCCATTTCCTCGGCGACCTGGCGAACCCGCTTGCGGGTTTCTTCGGAAATGAAATTACTGCCCTTGTTGTTCAGTACCTGATGGACGGTGGTCACTGAAAGTCCGGCGCGTTGGGCCACGCTTCGCAGGGAGCTTCTGGTTGTCTTGCTGTTCGCCATTGTATTTCCGTTTAGTGAATATATCTATGTAAACATGTTAGCGTATATATGTAATTATACAATCGGTCGAATCTTTTGTCAACCCCCTGTCGAAAAAAATACAGATAAAAAATCAAGGCCGACGGTATATGCCGACAGCCTTGATGAAGTGGATGGAAATACTGCTTAATTTCCGGAAACGAGAACGCGGGTTAATTTTTCGGGACCAGCAGACAGCGGTCGATGAAAATACCATAGGGGGCATCCGGTGAGCTGAACTTGTAGGGTTGACCGCTGAATTTTGCGCTGATATAGACGTTGTATTCCTGTTGTTCACCACGCGCGGCGGCGCTGTCCAGCGTGAACTGAAGCCGCCAGTCCCAGAGCAAATAAACATAGGCCGACAGTTCCGGCTTCACTGTCATGCAGTGATAATAGTTGTAGCCCGGTCCCGGAATTGAATTGGGGTTGATCAGGCCTTTTCCCAGATTGAGGGCCCTTGATACGGAATAAGCGCCGGTTTCCAGCGGGACCGCTCCTTTTTTCGCGGTTTTTGCCAGGTCCACGAAGACGGCGAATCCTGCTTCCGAATCCGGATCGGAGACGATTTTATGTTGGAATGTTTTGGCGAGATCGACCGTCATATCAATAGTGCCGGGTTTCCAGTGCTTGAACTTCTTCGGCTTGCCGACGGTCTCGGGCAGGGCGGCGTAACAATCAATGAACTGCTTCATTTCGTTCAATAGTTCCGGGTGAAATTTGGGAATAGTCGTGGCGAGGATGTTCTCGCGCCACTGTGATTCCACGCATTGGAGCAATTCCCGATAATTCAAGGGGAATTTCTCCGGGGCGTTTCCGTTTGCCGCCCATTCGGCGGTCAGTTTGCGATAACGGAGCACGGCGGCTTGTTCGAGGTTGAAGCGTTCTCGCCGGACTCTCCGCAGGAGTTCGGGGCTGTCGGCGACTTTCTGTTCCGCCTGATCGAATAGCGACATTGATTTCAGGACGGTATCCAGGTCCAGATAAGTGGTACTTTCCACAAAGGCGTAAAGAAAACTGTGGTGACGCCGCACCGAATCGCGAAGCAGTTCCCGATATTGGGTCAGGCACGGCGCCGCCGCGCCGTAATAGCCGTCCATGAACGTGCGGGTCAGGTGGTCGCGGTCGGCGGCGGGATTTTCCAGCATACGGGCTTCGAGCCATGTTTTCAGTGCGTGCATGTCGGCTTTTTCGGGCAGTTCGTGTTCCATGAAAAGATGGCGGACGGAACTCGACGCATAGAAATTGAAGAGGTCCCCCAGAAAGTATTCGCTCGGATACGGCGGCTGCATGGGGCCGTAGATGACCGAATATTCCCAGATATAGATTTCATTGGAGATTGTGCTCCAGTCCCGGATTTTACGGCGATAGGGTTCCTGCTCGGATGCGAGGACCGACGAGGTTTTGTTGTCCGCCGTATTGCACAGTCGGATCACGACGTTTTCCAGCGGTTTGGTTTTTTGCGGGGGAAGTTCGGTCATCATATAGGCGAGGGTGCTGACCTTGCAGTCGGGACGGAATTCTTTGACGGCGGCGGCAATTTTATTCACGAAACGGATGATCAGCCCGGAGTTGGCGCCTTCTTCACGGATGATGGCCTGACAGGCGGGGCACTGGCACATCACCGGATTGTCGTTCTGCGAGATATCATACAGCCGGGGCGGGTCGATTCCCAGGCGGTGCGCGTCTTCCTCGTCCTGAACGATGTAATCCTTGAGTTTGGTGATGAAAATTTCCGCCACCGCCGGATTGCTCAGGCAGAGTTGGCCCGCATATTGCCCGCCGACGCGCTTGCCGCCGCTCAATGAGAAATATTCCGGGTGCTTGGCCATATATTCCCGAACCGGCATGTACCAGTCGAAGGTATGCACCATATAAGGGCGTCCGAAACGGATGGCGCCGCCGTATTCGGCGGTGATCGGGTGGTCGCCGTAGTTGTTCAGCCGGTTGCGGATGGCGAAACGTCCGTTGTCGGTTTTTGGAGAACGGTTGTCGGGGTAGATGATCCGCGACAGGAATATCGGGGTTTCGGTCCGGTCGAATTCCGGCAATAGGTAGGGTTTCGCGTGAACCGGCACGGATTCCGCCTCTGGCGTCCTCGAGAAAACGGTAGACGGCATAAAGAGTTCCGCGGGTGCCGCCGCCGATAAGGATGATGTCATTGCCGAGGCGGCGCATGACGTATTGGTCGTCTTTCAACGTGTCCGGCCCGAGGCCGTATTTTTTCGCGAAAGTGGTTGCTCCCACATGAAACGTCAGTGGTTCGGTGAATCCCTCGGGGAGGGCTTTGTCCAGATACTGTTTCAAATCGGCCGCCGCCGTTTTTTCGGGCGGGGACGGAGAGGGCGGAGCCGATACGGTGACAGGCGCGCCGATACAGCATACGGCCATCAGGTACAGGGTGGCGGCGGCGATTCTGTATTTCATGTGTTGTTTCCTTTCTGTTCGGTCAGTTTAACTGGGTCAGGGTGCCGAGGGTGGAGGCTCCGTCCGAAACCTTGTTGCGGCTGATGGCTCCCAGGAACCAGATCATACGGTCGCGATTCGGCCAGATGCCATATGCCAGTCCGCCGCTTCCGCTCAATGCGAGGCTTTTTTCCATGAGCCGGGTATACCAGATGACCGAACCGTCCTCATAAACGACGTTGGCCCCGGTTTTATGGTTCATCAGGTTGCCTTTCTGTTCATTTTTGGGGCCGAAGGTAAGGTCGGAGCCGAGAGCTAGACCGGAGCGGGCACCCAGTTTGTAGGCGACGCAGGGCTTGGCAAGAGCATTATAATAGGCGAATCCCTTGTACATTTCAGTGGGTTTGATCAGGTACGACGCATGCACCACATGGCCGTTGGACGGTTTATAATAGTATTTTGTGTCCATCCAGAATGTGCCGGAAGTCGGATCGGATGGATTGAGCGGATAGGCGGGACACTCGAAGGTGCCTACGGAAGTATATTTGGTTTCGACCAGCATTAAAGCCATGTCGAATTTATGAGTGTCATTCAGCGACAGCCAGCCGTTGCGTCCGCTAGCGTCCCAGGCGTATTGAAGCGTGCTGTAGGCGTTCATGAAAGGGCCGTAGCCGTCGTTGTCGCCGCCGTACAGGTTTACCGCACTGCCGATTTGTTTGAGGTTGGCGGTACATTTGGACTGTTTGGCTTTGTCGCGGGCCTGGTTCAGGGCAGGGAGCAGCATGGCTGCGAGTATGGCAATGATCGCTATCACTACAAGAAGTTCAATAAGTGTAAAATTCTTTCTCATTTGGTTGTTCTCCTGTTTAATTGTTTGAGCATTTGCCGGGTATGATGGATTTTATCTTTGAGGATCGGGACACTGACCGGATAATAGAGCAGTTCACTTTGGAAACCGATGTAGGGATCGCGCAACAGCAGGGGCATCATGGCCGAGGCATTGACGATTTCGGCTTGCAGGAGTTGCGTCAGCCGTTGTCGCCGCGCCGGATCATTTCGCAGTTCATAAAACTCGTAGACATTGGCCGCCGAATCGAGAATGATCGTCATCGCCAGCGCAACATTGCGCAACTGCCCCAGCGCCGGGTGTTCCAGCAATGCCTCGCCTCTACGAAACCCCCCGGCGATTTTGCGGAAAAGGTGGGCAATTTCCATGGGCGACAAGGTTTCCCCCGTCCAGTACTTGCCGGTCGGTGTGGCGTATTCCTGAATATCCCGCCGCGGGTCAATTCCCCAGTTGTAATTCGGCGCAATCAGTGGAATGTCTCCGGTCAAGTACAGCTTGTATCCCGGCGACCGGGCGATCGGCCCGTAATAAAAGATGCTTTTGTCGCAGGGGTATTGCTGGAACGCGCGGTCGAAGATTTTCCAGGCTTTCACCGCCGGAGCCACAGCTTCGGGCGGGTAAAGCGTGGCGGCGAGCGCGTCAAGGAAGCGCGGCTCGCTCATCGCTTTGCCGCTTCCGGCGAGCGCGAAGGCATGGAGCATCAGGTCGCCGCCTCCGCCGATGATCCACGAAACCAGGGCGCCGGAACACTTGAGCTGACGCGCGATCCTCTGCTTGCGCCAGGCCATCGAGGGGACCGGGATATAGGGGACCAGCGGCATTTCGTAGGTATTGCCGAATTGGAACTTGGGCCAGACGGAAGGGGTGGCGGGCGATTGTTTCTGTGCCATGATTCGGAAAGAGTCGGCGGGCCCGGTACAGCTCAGAGAATATTCTTCATTGGTGACTTTTTTGCCGAAAAATTCCTTGACGACCCCGTGTTCGAAATTTTCGAGCCAAACAACTTCCCGCGGGATTGCACTGTATATTTCTTCCTTGACCTTGAAGTCATGTACCGGGATGCCGTAGCTCCAGACCAGATAATCGGCTGTGGGCGCGGTGCGCCGTATCGCCTCAAACTGAAACGTAATCAGCTTTGCCAGCGCTTCACTTTGCGTCATTGTGCCGCATCGCGGGCAGGGGCGGTCACCGCTTCCCATATAGGCGTCGATCGAACGGCAACTTGTGGCGCGTTCCCCCGCGAAAATCTGAAGCATTCCGCCAAGTAACGGCACTTGGGTAAACAATTTGCGGATCGCTTCTTCCAGATAGGCCAGCACCAGCGGTTGAGAGGTACAGAGCATGGCCAGACTGTTTTCCCCTTCGCCGCAAACGGTACCGCGCAGTTCGGGGTGGCGCGTGAACACCGGATGGTCGGGAGGAAGCACGCGCGGTTCCATGCAGAAAAACAAGACCTTGATCTCGTAGCGCGCGGCGCGTTCGGTCAGTATTCGCAGGTTGTCCAGCGCTTTCTCGTCGGCGTTCCCGGTGATTTCGGGGAGGACTTCCGATTTGATCATTTCGCGGAAAAGGCCCGCCACCCAGATGGTGTTGATTCGCGCCCGGCGCAACCGATTCAAATATTCGTCGGGATAAAAATTCGTGTCCCGCAACAATTCCCACCCGCCGCCGAAGCGGTAACTGGCGATGGGGGATCGTGAAATACGCAGGCGCTGGCAGGTCCAATCGCGCATGACGCCGAATTTCAGGTTCGGTGAATTCCGGCGGCGCATAGCGTCTTCGAGGTAGAGCAGGGCGCGGGAAAGCCCCGCTTCATTTTCAGCCTCGATCCTGATTCGGGCCGGGCGGATTTCCATGCGGCAGTTTTCGTAACGTCCCGGACGGGCGAGTTCCGGCCTCAGGCGGCAGTCGATCGGCACGCCGCCGGCGCATTCGCGTACCAACATGCAGTTTCGCAGGAAATGGCGAAAATCGTCAGCGGCGGGTCCGTCAACGCCGGTGAGGGAAAACCCCCGCGCCAGCGAAAGCGTTCCGGGTATTTCTTTCCGTTTCTGAACCGGAAATGTCCGGTGCGGTTCCACCTGGTTGACAAGTTTGAGCAACTCGTCCGGCCTGATTTCGTTCATAGGGATATAGGGTTCAAGTGTTTTCATCTGCCGCCCTCGTAAATGGTTCCGTCGATTACACGGGATTGAAGTTTTTTGCCGGAAACAACGTGTTCGCAAAGCATCTCGCTGGCGAGCCGTCCCAGCTCGAAACAGGGGACGCGCAAATACGGTACGAACGGATAAGTCAATGAGAAAATACCGCCCCCGGTAAAACCGAAGACATGGAATTTCTTCCCCAACCCCAGATTTTTGCGCAACGCGATCTCCTGTACCGCCATGACGACCGGGAAATGCGGACAACAGGCGCCGTCCGGCAATGCCCTGCCGGTAAGGATTTTTTCCAGTCCGGCGACCAGTTCCGGAGAAACCCGGTCGACGTACGGCAATGCGTGATACTTGACTTCGATGTTTCGCGCAATCAGATATTTTTCAAATACTTTCATCCGGTATTCCAGGTCCAACCGCGCGGAAACGGTCGGATTGTCCAGATAGATAAATTCGAACGTGCGCGGGGCATCCCGGGCGACCCTGTCCGCCAGCATGGAGAAGGCGGTTTCACGGTTGTAGGAAATGCTCGGAAGTTCTTCGGAATGAAAAATTTGATTCGGTTCGACGATCACCGCTGGAATCCTTTGCTGGATAACCTGTTCCCGGAGATGGATGAACTGCGGCCCGATGAAAGCTACCGCATCGGCGCTTTCGGAAATAATCTCCAGTTGGCGGCGGAGCACCAGCGGATCGGCACTGTCCTCCATATGGCGAAACGTCACGCTGAAATTGCGCTGGTTGGCCTCGGCGATCATGCCCTGTTGCATTTCGTTTTCGGCAACGAAGTTGGCGAATCCGATCTGTTCCGGCAGCATGACCGCTTCCGGCAGGGGGGCGAAAATACGTACTTCGCCGGTGATTTTTTCGACGTTCCGGCGGACGAAACTGCCCCGCATCGGGATGCGGTCGATATAGCCTTTCTGTTGGAGAAGCTGCAGCGCGGCGATCATGGAACTGCGGCCGACTTCATATTCTTCGGCGAGTTGCCGGTCGCCGGGAAGCCGGTCACCGGCGCGGAGTTGCCCGGATTGTATTTTCGCGGCAATCAGGCGGAAAATCTTTTCCGGGATGGTTTCATATTTCGGATATTCAGTCATATCAATCAAAACCCTATGGTTTAATACTGGTTTAATCCAGTTATGGTAATATTATATCGGTTTCCGCATGAAATGTCAATAGGCAGAGTGAAAAAAAGCGAAAAATTCCCGAATCGTGTCTTTGTCCGATGTGGTTATGAGGTTGGATTTCAGCAGTTCAGCCGGGTTGAAGTTATGCCGCCCGGTGAATGACAGGGTTGCATATGGACGAACGAAATCCGTAATGAACGAAGTCGATCCGGGAACTGAGCATGGTCGGTTTGTCGGGGATTTTTCGCTACTTTGTCGGTGACGCCGTCCGGCATGTCGTACGAGGGGATGCGCGAGGAGGATATCCTTGTCATTGACGCGGAGGGAAAGCGCATAGAGGGTACGCTCA
>CALABZ010000429.1 GCA_937888615.1 uncultured Lentisphaeria bacterium
AGCGCGGCGGCGGCCAGCAGGGGATCGGTCACGCCTTCGCTCCTGACGACATTATACAGCAGCCGGGCGACTTCGACAATCCGCTCCACGGTCACTTCCTCCGATACCCGGCTCAATGGAATATGGGTGGTGACAAAAGCCACCCGCAAACCGTCCGCCGACTGCATCATCGCATAACGTTCGCATCCGCAGAGTCCGGCGATGTATTCGGTATGCCCGGTGAACGGAATACCGGCGAGATTCACCGAAGCCTTGTTCATGGGACAGGTCACGATCGCGTCCCGCTTCCCCGCCAGTACGTCTTCGACGGCGGCGCGGACGGATTCAAGGGCGGCCACGCCGCAGGCGGCGGCCTCCCGACCCACCGGAATCTCGGTGAATTTCAATGCTCCGACCGGTACGACCTCCGGCAATTTGCCGCCGCTGAAACGGCGGGCCGCCTCCGCCAGAACGTCCGGACTGCCGTAAATGGCGATGTCCATGACAGAAGCGATTTCCGGCGCTTGTGCGGCGCGAACCGCCAGTTCCGGCCCAATCCCCGAGGGGTCTCCCATTGTCAAAGCGATTCGCGGACGCATTTTACCAGGTTTGCCCTTTTGCTTCGAAGTATTTCGCCACATGAGGAATCAGCGGCTTGATCAGTTGCTTGATCGCCTTGGCGTATTCGCGGATTTCCCACTGGGCGTGTTCGCTGTCGCGCAGATCAAGGAAATGCAGGAGGTTGTTCAGGTCCACAGTGCCCCAGAAAGTCACCATCATGTTCTGCGGCAGGACGCCGCGCGCCTGTTCGCGGCAGACTCCGGCGTCGAGCAGTTCGTTGAAAAGGTTCAAGCTGAGCGTATTGTGATCGCTGATTTTTTTGCGCAGTTCGGTATCCTCGAATCCGGGCAGTTCGACCGAGGCCTGGCGGTTCACCTTGGCCTGGGCGCGCAGTTTCGGCGGCGTATAAAATTCAAGGTCGATTTCGGTATAGCGCCGGGAAATTTCGTTATAACTCCAGGTACGGTGGCGATGCCACTGGCCGCGCACGAACAGCGGGCAATGAATGCTGAAAGTAAACACCACGTGTTCCAACGGGCTGGTGTGGCGGTTGTCGATCAGGTATTCAAGCAGTGCCACATCTTTTTCATCCATCTGATCTTTGAGTTTGCCGAATGATACGCGCGCGGCGTTCAAAATCGATACTTCGGAACCCAGATGATCGATCAGGCCGACCCACCCCTGGCCGTCAAGCACCTTTACGTGGTTGTCCGGCGGTACATTAAGATGCTGCATTGAAACCTCCTGCTGTGTCTCATGGTTTAATTGCTGTTTTACCATTTGCAAACAATATCATACTTCTGTGATTATTCAACCCGGATTACCGCTTTTTTCAACAGCGCCAGACCTTTGCGGGGTATCATGTTTTGCAGTTGGGGCGGCGGGTCCGGGACACCCTCATGGCGTGTGTTCCACTAAAAATAAAAATAAAGGCGGAAAATATTTTTCAACCTATTGCAAAACATCAATTTCAGAGGTATAATATTAAAAGCGTACTAGAACAATTTTAAAAACCGAAGAAATGATGCTTGACCGTTGTAATCCAAACATAGCCCTGCCGGTTCAAATCCGTAATATACTGGCGGAGCGTATCGAGAACTCTTATTACCGCCCGGACCGGAGGCTGGACAGCATCCGCAAACTCGCCCGGGAGTTCGAGGTCAGTGCGGTAACAATCGGCGAAGCCCTGAAGCTGCTGGAAAAAGACGCTTATGTCGTTTGCGTTTCCGGCAGCGGCACCTATGTCATGGAAAAAGTGGAACCGGCGGGTATTCCGTTGCGAATCGTGCTGGCATTCCCGGAGGAAAGTATTTCGCGGGATGTGCTCTCGTATGAAAACTGGGCGATCAGTTCCGAGGCGTACCGCGGGCTGGTGGCGGGGGCGATGGATAATCATGCGGAGATTCATTTCGCGCATTTCAGCAATCAAACCGCCGGAACGCTGTTGTTGCGGCAGATCAAGCGCGTCCGCGAATACGACGCGGCGGTATTTATCGGTTCCCAGTTGACGGCACTACAGGCGGAACTGGCCGGGCAGATGCCGGTATACCAGTTGCCGTCGATTTACATGAAAACGCCGCCCGGCGTCATCGAAATCAATTACGATATTGAAGCATCGTTGAAAATTCTGGTGCGCCATGTCATTGATTGCGGTTACCGCAGGATCGGGACTCTCTCTTTCTACAAACGCACCAATGAATTACTGTTGCGCCGCAGCAGGGATTTCCGTCAACTCGCCGCCGAAAACGGCTTGGAAACTCCCGATGAATTCGACTGGCGTTTCCCCTCATCCGGGAATGTCCGGGACTTCCTGGCTGAAAAACTGGCGGGAAAGCGTCCCGACTTCATCCTGTGCGAAAACTCGGAGCTGATGACCGAGGTGTACCAGGCCATGTACGATCGCGGAATCAAAATCGGGGATGACCAGGGACTGGCCGGAATCGCCACCGGTCTGACGCTCGGCGGCCTGATTCCGACGCTTACTTATGTCCGGGTACCGATCTTCGAAATCACCCGGACTCTGGTCGCGTCCATACGCAACGGCGAAAAACCATCCATCGTACCGCTGTCGGACGATTTTTTAATCAAAGGACAATCAACCAAACCAAGGAGAACAGGATAAAATGAGGAAAAAGAATTTTACACTTATAGAATTGCTGGTAGTTATAGCTATTATAGCAATTCTTGCATCGATGCTGCTTCCCGCGTTAAGCTCCGCCAGAAAAAAGGCCGCCGCCGCCAGATGCGTCAGCAACCTCAAGCAGATCGGCCTCGGGCTGACGCAATACGCAGGGGACAACGACGGCCGCGGCATGGTGTACCGCGCCACCGCCACAGCGGACCTGAAACAAACCTGGACCAGAGCCTGTTATATGAGCAACAGCGCGACCACAATCTATCCGCAGGGAGAACTGCTGGTCAAATCCGGCTATACCCAAAGCATGATCTATGAATGCCCGCTGGCCAAGGGACACTCCGGTTATCAGGACCCGGCATCCGGCTCATTATGGTTCGATATGACGAATTACGGCAAGTCGGCCGGGCACGTGACCGCCAGTTCTTATTATATCAAACCCGCGTCCACCGGAGAACCGAGCTGCCTGAGCTATGTGCAAAGCGATATTTCCACCTGGGGCTATTTGTGGGGGAAAACGCCGGGTGCCGCCGTCGCCATAGACAGCCTGGGTTCGAAGCCCAACACCGGACATGAAAACGGACGGACAGTCCTGTATGAAGACGGATCAGTCAGTTATGTAACGGGCGTGGACTCCCGTATCGCGGACAAAGGCTGGACCAGCCTGTTCTCCGACTGGTCCCGGATTTACAATACGCTCCGTCAACTGAATCGCGGTGAAAGCTGGAACCGTTGACGATCATAACCCAAGGATATTGCAATGAGACATCTGCTGTTACTATTATTCCTGAATGGACTCCTTTTTCTTACCTTGAACGCCGCCGAATGGACCCTTGATCCATCCTGGCAGATTCTGTTCGACGACGGCAAAGCCATCCCGGCGGAAAAAACCGCAACACGCGAGCTGGCCGAATACCTGAAAAAGATTACCGGCGGCGACTTCACCGTCACCCGGAATCAAAGCGGCGGCAATGGGAAGAAACTGGTGGTCGGCTATCATGACGAAGCCCTGCGTTTCTTCTCAAAAGCCGAATTGTCCAAGCTGGGCGCGGAAGAGTTTTTGATCAGGACCGGCCCGGACGGCACGGTTTATATCATCGGCGGACGTCCGCGCGGAACCCTGTTCGGCGTATACCATTTTCTGGATAATATCCTCGGCGTACACTGGTATTCACCGGAATTCGAATATGTGCCGAAACGGGAAAAAATCACCCTCTCCGAAGTCAATATTCACGAAAAACCGGCGTTCGAATACCGCAAACGCAGCAATCCGTTCGGACGCTACCGGGAACGGTTCGGCGTGTGCGATCCCGCCTGGGCCGCCCGCAACCGCCTGAATGACAACGGTTCGATTCCGGGCAATAAATACGCCCGAATTGAGGAAGAATACGGACGCGGGGTTTATTACGCGCCCCCTTACCCCTGTCATGCGCTGCATCTGCTGGTCCCGCCGAAAACCTATTTCAAAGAACATCCCGAATGGTGGGCGCTCCAGAACGGCAAACGCCAGGTGTACGGCCCCAAAAGCGGCGTCAGCGCTTCCTACTGCCTGACCAATCCGGAACTGCTGGCGACAACCATCGCACAGGTACGAAAAAACCTGCGCGCATACCCCGAATCAAGTTATGTGTCGGTGGCCGAAGGGGACTTCACCAAGGGCCCGTGCGAATGCGACGAGTGCCGGAAGATGATAGCAAAATACGGCGGCAAGGAATCCGGGCTGTGGATCAACTTCGCCAATCAGGTCGCCGACGCCGTCAAAGAAGAGTTCCCGCACGTCAAAGTCGGCACGCTGGCCTATACCGCAAGCGCCGAGCCACCTGAAAACATCGCCGCCCGCGACAATGTGATCGTATGGCTCTGCGTCTGGGCCAAACCGCGCGGCCTGCCGTATGCCGACCCCCGCAACGAGGAAGGACGGAAATTCATTGACGATATCCTCCGCAAATGGACCGTCATCTGCCCCAATGTCCACATCTGGGATTATGTGACCACCTTTGAAAACGCTTTTCTGCCGATGCCGGATATCCGTTTCAACATCGACAACCTGAAAACCTATCATGAAGCAGGCGTGACCGGCATTTACCCCGAAGGCGGCCAGCTTCCCGAAGGCAGCGGCGTCCCTTTCAAATTATGGCTGTTGGCACGGGCCCAGTGGAACCCGGACCACCTCGACTACGACGCCTTGTTCGAAACATTCTGCAACGAATACTACGGCCCCTCCTCCGGCCCGTACATCCGCCGTTACTGGCAAATGCTGGAAAACGCAAACCGCGAATCCGGCTACTACCAAATGACCCAGGGGGGCTGGATGGGAAAGGCTCCCCACGCTTCACGCCAGGTCATGATGGCAGCGGATCAATTATACCGGCAGGCCCTTGAACGGACCGAAAATCCGGTCTACCGGAAACACATCCGCATCGCCCGTCTCCCCGTGCAATGCACCGTTCTGCAGAACTGGAATGAATGGAGCCGGCAGGGAACCATGCCCTCCCCCCTGGATCAATATTACGCGGAAACCATGAGGACCGCGGAAGAATTCGATCTATATTACGACAAGACCCGGAAATTAAAGAACCTGCTGCCGTCGTTTTACAACACGGCCAAGGTGGACTTCAACGCCACCGCTTCCAAATGCTACGGCGGATGCACTCCGTATTCGGCTTTTGACGGCAACCCGGACAGCCGGGTCGCGTTCGGCGCATTCCAAGGCTGGCTGCAGGTGGAATTTCCGGCCCCCCGTGAAATCTCACGCATCGTCACGCTGTTCGGCAAACAGAACAAGCTCGGCGAATACGAAATCACCGGCAGCCTCGACGGCAAAAAATGGTTTCCGCTGGTCCCCAAACGTGTTCTGGAGCGGAACAAGGACGACTTGATGCTTTTCGCCGACGACGTGCTCAAGCCTCCTGTAAAGGTGAAATTCATACGGACCCGGATATCCCGGCTTGTTCACCGGAACGGCAAAGACAACTGGACCGGCATTTACGAACAATTCTTCAACCCCGGAAATTTGCCGAAACTGAAAAACGACTGATCATACCGGAATCGTTCATCATTCCGGATTAATTTCCGGCGGAGGCGGAACGGCCGGTATTTTCACGAAAACGGCGTGGCGACACGTTGTACACCTTCTTGAATTTACGACAGAGGTCACTGCTGTCGTAAAAGCCGGTCTCCAGTGCGATTTCAGTAATTGATTTGCTCGAAAAGAGCAGCTGTTCCGAGGCATATTTGAGCCTGATCCGGGCCAGATAATCGTTCGGCGTATATCCGGTCACGGTTTTGAAATGACGGAAAAAACTGCGTTCCGACATTCGGGCCTTCGCGGCCAGCCCCGCCACCGAGATCTGGTCACGAAAATTATTGCTGATAAAACTAAGCGTATCCTCCAACTGCGAAAAGTTGCTGTGGCTCGGCATCTGATAGTCGCTGAGTCTGGCCAGATAAAGGATCAGTTCAAGAAATTGCAAAAGGCTGTCGCAGTCATGCCCCGGTATGACACTGTTCAAGGCGTTCCGCAACCGGAAACCGGCGGTGGAAACGGCCTGCAATTCGAATTCATTCAAATG
>CALABZ010000430.1 GCA_937888615.1 uncultured Lentisphaeria bacterium
AAATAAGTCCATATTTGAGTGCGATGAGAAAAGTTGTTTGAAATAATTGTCAGACATGTATGTGCGATGAGGAAAGTTGTTTGAAATAATTATCAACCATGTATATAGAGCCAATTTCAAAAAGATTGGCTTTTCCCTGTTAATAACTCGTTTTCTCGTGCGTCAAGCTCATCTTGACACATCCCACACGACTTTTTCCCAAAAAAGTCGCAAAAAATCAGTTTTTTGTGCGTAAACCTCCTTGCCCATATCCATGGGAGTTATTATTTTTTCAATTTTCAATCGAACCTAAATCAATCTATTCAAGCATGTTGAATAGTTGCTTAACCGTAATGGCGATTACGCCGAACATCAGATGACACAGGACTTTCCAATGTCCTTTCACTCTGACATGACGTGCGCCATAGTTGTCTTTCAAATCCGAGTTGACTCGCTCAACAGTGGAACGTTCCCGATAACGCATCTTTCGTGCCGGAGAAAGTTCAATCGTTTCGCCTCGCCGTGGATTGGGATCAATGATTGGAATATGTCCCATCTTTTCAGAAACGTCCTTGATTTCCTCCGCATCATATGCGGAATCCGCTAAATCATACAGGATCGTTGCCCGTTCCGAAGACATTTGCATTAATGGAATTGCCGCTTGGCTATCGTGCAAAGACGCTGAACTCAAAATCGCCGCCAGTGGAACTTCTCCATCCCCCACCGCGAGATGGAGTTTGTAGCCGCACCAATAGGATGTTTTCCCTTTGCTGTCACGTTTACCGCCCCAGTCGCAACCCTGCGGAAGATCGGCAAGATTCTCCGGCAGAATTCGATTCGGTTGCACTTCAAGCCGCCGGGTTTTGACTTCTGCGATTTCCTGTTCGGACAACGCCGCTTTCTCCGCTTTGCTTTTCCGTCCACGCTTCTTTTTGAGCTTAAGTTTCGGCGTGTTCTTTCGGCAAGCCTTCTCGCGACCGATGATCGCGGTTGAATCAAGGCTGGCATGTCCCACTATTTTGTCGATATAATTTTCCCGCACAAGCGACGCATGAATTGTATCGCAGACTTTCTCTTCTGCAAAAATTCCGAACGCCCGTGAAAATGTCGCTTCAGACGGGACTTCTCCGCGATATTCCCAGCCGCAAAGTCTCCGCAAACTCAGATTTGTCTTCAAGTTTTCAATCAGCCCCTTCGTTGTCGGAAGGTCATAGACCGATTTCAAGAAAAACGCCCGAAGCATTTTCTCCCGGTCTTTCATTGGCCGCCCCAATCCGCACCATCGCAGCGTGCTGTTGATGAACCGAGACGGCTTAATCATTTCAACAATCCGCAAAAATTCCTTCATTTTCGCGGTTAATTCGCCAATTTCTTCTTCCAGCATTGGAAAAAGATACGTTTCCATCGTAAAGTATAACTCGGGCAGATCGTTCATATTTCCTCCGGTTTGATATCCCTGAGCTTAATATGAATCTTCTGCCCTTTTTTTCATCCCTCCGAATAAATACTTTTGAAATTACCTCATATAGGTAAACGAACGGCGGATACACGTTTTCTTTAGTTTTTGCTGCGATATATTAACTGCTGAACGAGGATAACCCGGCATAGCAAAATTTAGCAAAGTGTCTAATTTCGGGTTTTCAAAAATTAGCAAAGTGTCACTGATTTACAAATGGAGCCGTCGAAATGGGAAAACATCGCTCAATAACGGAATGGCAACAGATTATTGAGGAGCAGAAACAAAGTGGATTGAGTATTTCTACATATTGCCGTCAGAATAAGTTGCAAAAAGCCTCATTTTATTATGGACAGAAAATTCTGAGAAGGTATCAGAATAATTTTTTTGTCGAACTGGATAGTTCAAAAAGATTCGAGAGTGAATCCGGAACAATAGAGTATAAAGGAATCAGCTTCAACTTTGAATGTTCAAGAGATGGCTTGCATCGTGCGCTTGAGTTAATTCGATTAATTGAACAACGGCAGAATTCTGCAGGAGCGTCGATTAGGAATTCATTGGATTGCGAGGAAGAAAGTATGCAGGAATATACGGCGGTGCGTTGGTCGCGCATTATCGCGGATCAAGAACAGAGCAATTTGAATGCCAAGGAGTATTGTGCTCGGGAAAATATTCGAGTTGAACAATTTTACAAGCAGAAAAGAATGCTGAAAAAATTCGAGAAGTCGGATTTATTTTTTGAGATCGACTGTTTACCTGCTTTTGAGGGGACGGAAGACATGATTGTCAATTTTGATGGAATCATTTTGCGTTTTCGTCAAATAACGGCGCAGGATTTTCGCAAGGTATTGGAAGTTGTGCGAGCTGTACGGCTGGAGTTTCCGGTAAATCACCAGGCGGATGAAGGTCGTGCAAATGGTTAAAGAGCTCGCACTTTTGCGTTGGTCCCGGATAATAGAAGATCAAGTTCGAAGCGGATTGAATGCGAAAGAATATTGTCTGCGGGAAGAAATTAATCTCAGTCGCTTTTTGCATCGGCGGAAGGAATTACATATTTATATAAAGTCGGAGATATCGGTAAAAGTTGCAGATTCCCTTGATTGTAAATGGCCGAATGACGCAAGCTTCTGCTTTGATGGCGTCAGCATAACCTTTGAAGTGTTGTCTTCGGATACCTTGCGGAACCTGCTTAATGTGGTACGGGCGTGCCGTCAGATTGAAAGTGGAAGCTTATCGGAGGCGCCGAAGGATTGATAATTGTGGGGAAGCAGCAATTTCAATTGACCGATGCTTTTCGAAGTTGCCAGTTGCGGCAGGATTTTCTGAAGATATCGAAAGAAGTTGATTCCGAGGTTTCGGCAGGATGCCGCCAATGACATTAATACCGCGGCATTTCTGCCGCCATTTTCACTGCCGAAGAACAGGAAGTTCTTGCGTCCTAAAACTGCCGGGCGGAGTTGATTTTCGGCGAAATTATTATCAGGAGCAATGCGAATATCCAAAATGTAATTGCGCAATTCCTGCTCATGGTTCAAAGCATATTTGATTGCTTTTCCCAGGAGGCTTTTGGGCAACACCAAAACGGACTTGGCTTTTTTGAAAAAACGATTCATTACTCTGATCGCCCTGCGTGCGCGTATTTCGGATAATTCATCAATGGAACGCTTTCCAGTGTTCAAACTATCACGGATGCGATGTTCGATCCGGTACAGCAAATTGATTAAAAGAACAAATGGCCGGGCCTCCGGATCGGACGCTTTTTCCGCATCAAAAAACTTTCTCCTGGCGTGAGCCCAGCATCCAACCTGAATAATATTTTCCGATTGCGCTGCTTTTCCGTAACCGCTGTAGCCGTCGGATTGAAGAAATCCCTTATAACGCTTCAGCATATTGATCGGATGCCGGTTTTGCCAATCTCTGGTAAACTCGAAAAAAGTCAGCCTGGAAACCGGAGAATAATAGCACCACAACCGGCCGGATAAAACCTGGGTTACGTTGTTACCGAAGCTTCATACGGATGATTACTCTCTCCGCATGTCCGGTTAGGCTACGGCTGGCAGAACAGCCGGTCAGTCCGTGTATCTTCCGACTTTTTGATTTTAAAAGCAAAAAGCACAGTAAACCAACGGCGAATACACGTTTTCTTCAGTTTTTGCTGCGGTATATTAACTGTTGAACGAGGACAACCCGGCATAGCAAAATTTAGCAAAGTGTCTAGTTTCGGGTTTTCAAAAATAAGCAAAATGGTTTGAGTTCGAGTCCCAGGGCTTGAACCGAAAATCAAAATTGGCAGGAGAAGGCAGATGTATTTGAAAACGGAAGAAAGTGTGGAGCGTTGGCGGCAGGTGATTGAGAATCAACGGCGAAGTGGCATGTCAATGAAAGACTACTGCCATAAGCACGGAATAAATCAAAGTTGTTTCAGTCGAGCTATTGATTAGAAACAAAAATACTTGTAATTTCATTGGGTAAGGATTATATTACTGGCATGGAAATTCAAGATGCCAGGAAGATAACC
>CALABZ010000431.1 GCA_937888615.1 uncultured Lentisphaeria bacterium
ATCCATTTGGGAGAACAACTACAAGAGGGACGAGTCAACCGAAAACCGGGAGGAACTGTACGCTATCAGCATTATACACTTCCTCTGAAACAAGGAACACATACCTACCAGATCAAGATAAAGAAAGACCAACGCAACACCAAAAGCGCAGCCATCCTGATGCCCGAATACGTCATCTATGGCGATCGCGGCGCCCTGACCGCCGACGCCAACGAAATCAAGCTGAAATACGTCAAGCCCGGCTATAAGTTCAAGGTCGGCAAGGCGGAACGCGGCACACCTCCGTTCGGCGCCGTCTCCTACAATCCCGAACCGATTCCGTGGATGGAAGAAACCCTGAAAGTGAATCCCTCCTCCGGCCTCGGCATGGGCGATATTTACAAATGTCTCTACGACGCGATCCGTGAAAACGTCCCCTTCCCGATCACCATCGAGGAAGGCATGGAAATCGTCCGCGTCAGCGAACATATCCGCAAGAAAACGGCGTTCGAATATCCGGCGGCGGATGAGATTTACAAATTTCCGCCGGAAAAGAAATCCGCCAAGAAATAACGCGGATTCCAAATATGGAGCAATCCGTTACATAAAAAAACGGGCCAATGCCGGAATTGATTCGACATTGGCCCGCTGATTTTTATCGGATTACATTTCTTCGGGATAGAACGCGCGCATGATCCCCATCTCCAACCCGCGAAGCTCGGCCAGACCGCGCATACGGCCCAACGCACCGTAACCGGGATTCGGACACGGCGGTTTCTGCAGGTCGTCCATGATATCGTGACCGTGGTCGGGACGGATCGGAATCCGCCAGTCACCACGCCCTTCTTTACGGCGGCGAATCTGTTCCTCACAGGCGGCTCTGACCAGTTCGAACATATCGACCCGCCCGCCAAGGTGCGAAGCCTCATAAAAATTTCCGTCTTCCACCTGTGTACTGCGCAGATGCATGAAGTGAACCCGGTCCGCGCAGCTCTTGAACATTTCCACCACGTTGTTATTGATCCCGGCGCTGAAACTGCCGGCGCAGAAAGCAACGCCGTTCGCCGGGCTGTCCACCATATTCATCAGGGTTTTCACGTCCGCCGCATTGCTGAAAATGCGCGGGAGTCCGAGAATGCTTCGCGGCGGATCATCCGGATGAATCGCCATGTGGCAGCCGCATTCTTCGGCGACCGGCACGACTTCATTCAGGAAGGCGGCCAGATTTTCCTGGAGCCGTTCGCGGGTGAAGCCGTCGTATTTGGCCAGCATCGCGCGAATATCTTCGATGGTGACCCCTTTGAAACCGGGAAAGTTGTCGATGATCGAACGCCGGAGCCGGAACGCCGCATGGTCGGTCAGGCCGCGAAAGTATTCCTCGGCCTTGCGAAGAATTTCAGGAGAATAATCATTTTCCGCGCCCTTGCGCTCCAGGATGAACAGTTCAAACGCCGCGAACTCCACCTGATTAAAATACAGCGTGGTCGCACCGTCCGGCAACCGATAATGCAGATCGGTACGCACCCAGTCCAGCACCGGCATGAAGTTGTATATGGTTACTTTCGGACCGACTTTGCCGAGATTTTGCAGGGATTGTTTATAGGCCTCAATATATTTAGCAGCGCCCGGAGCACCGATTTTGATGTCTTCATGAACGGGCAGGCTCTCCACGACGCTCCAATTCAGACCGGCGGCTTCGATGATTCTCCTGCGTTCAAGAATCGCGTCTTGAGTCCAGGGTTGGCCATAGGGGATGTAATGGAGTGAACTCACGATGCCCGTGGCACCTGTCTGGCGAATGTGGCTCAGCGGGACCGGGTCTTCCGGCCCATACCAACGAAATGTCGGCTCAAGAAACATAATTAGTCCTCTTTAAGTTTCAGGTGAGCTTTTAATATAATTCCTGTTTCCGCATTTCGCAAGCTGTTTCTTAAAAAAATATTAATATTTTTTTATTAATAATACAAATATCGAGTAGGAGAGGAAATTGAGTGATGTTCAATTTCCTCGTCCTCTCACAC
>CALABZ010000432.1 GCA_937888615.1 uncultured Lentisphaeria bacterium
CCTGCGGCGTCATACCGACGCCGACCTTGTCCCGGAATTGCGGCCGCCGGGCCGCCGTATCCTGCACGCGCGATATCCGGACAGCATCAATCCGCCGGCAAATCGAGCTCATAACCAACGGCAGGAAATCCATCAGGAATCCCGGATTCACCCCGGCGCCCACCACGGCCACGCCACGACGCCGGGCCATAATGTCGATTTCGGCGGCCAAACGCGGAGCAGTCCGCCAGGGATACGCCAGTTCCTCACAGGTAGTCACCACCGGCACGGAGCAGGAAATGATTTCCTTCAGCGTTTCGGCCACCGCCGAAAACGAGGAAACAGTGGTGAGAATCGCGGCATCCGCTTCAATCCGGTTCAACAAACCTCGAATGGAATTTCCAACCGTCACCCCATTGGGTTCCCCGCCGGATAATTCGCCCAAATCCCGACTCTGCAATTCAGGCGCGGAATCCACCGCTCCCACAAATTCAAAATGTTCTTTATTCCGGGCTGCCCGGACAATCATCAACCCTACTTGCCCGGCACCGACCAAGACCAGCTTCAACTTTCTCATAACTATTCCTCAACCAAAGTATAATCAGAAACATCGGAATTAACAATGCAAACACCATCGCTCCGCTGTAAAAAATCCAGCGTACGCCATAATGGAATATGATATAACCGCCCATCACCGAACTGATCAGCGATCCTCCCACCCGGGTACTGGCCGAAAGGCCGAATACGGAACCGCGCTTCGAAGGAGGCGTAGCCCGCGACAACATCGTCTGAAATACCGGATCAATGCCGCCCGCACAGAAATAATTGAAGAACCGCCCGACACCAAGCACACCCAGCGATTGCGCGCTCCCCTGGACAATCATCATCAACGCGGCGCCGATCACCGCCGGAACTACGATTTTCCCCGGCGAGAAACGGTCGCTCAGGTATCCGAGCAGCAGTCCCGAAAATATCCCGGCAACCGCGGCAATCGCACTGATAATGGCGGTCCACTTGGCGGTTTCCTCCGGCCCATGAACCTCCTCTACCAACATCGCAATAAAAGGGTTATCAAAATTACGCGCCACCCCGATGAACAGGAACAAAATCAGAATGCTCCAGACAATCAGGCTGAAACGGGGAATCAGGCGTCTGTACACGGTCGGATTCAAACGTTCCATCGCGGCCTTTTTGCGGGATATGTCCCTGGGCGCAAAGTCTTCATCCACAAAAAACAGGACCAACGCCGCGGCCGACAACAGCATAAACCCACAAATGAAAAACGTCCAGGTAAACCCCAATTCACTGATGGTATACCCCCCCACCACGAAACCGAGCATATTCCCGCTCCAGAGCGCTGAACTGAGCGTGCCCAGGGCGAAACCGTGCCGCTCCTCGGGCGTCGTACTGCAAATCAGCGTCTGCGCCGCATTCACCGTCCCGGAAAATACCCCGACCATAAAGCGTAGGAACACCAGGATAAACGGCGCCGGTGCAAATGCCATCAGCGGCATGATCAGTCCGGACAAGATATTGGCCCGCAACAACATGATCTTACGTCCGTAACGGTCCGCCAATACCCCCCACAATGGCGTGAACATACAGAATCCAACCTGTCCGGCAAAATAGAACGCCGCCACCCAGGCCCCGCGTATATTGACATCGGCAATATCCAGTTTATCACGCAGAAACAACGGAATAAAGGGGACCACCGCGCCGAATGCCGCCAGGGATAAAATTTGCGACAGCCAGACAAAAAACAGATTCTTTTTCCAGTTAACCATTCGGAGAAACTCCTGATTCAATCCGAATCAAGCAAAAAATCGGGTTTGAATGATGGACTCCATCCAGTGAAACCATATAAACGACATGTGGTTTAATTTACACCCGTAACGAAAATTTCCCAGCCTGGAATTGTAAAAAAAACAATTTTTATCCCCCTTCTCCCGGCCCGCAAAATCTATGGTAAAACCCGATTGAAACGCCCGGCGACTTCCTCCGCCCGCGCCTTTTCGCCATCGGCCAACAACCGCTGAACAAGCAGGATCACACCCGGTCGAATCTGCTTGGCATAACCATCACCGGCCATCCGCCACAGATAATCCTCCGCCTTCGCATAGTGTTTGTTTTCGATCAACAACCGGCTTACCGCCGCGCGTTCATTGAACGTTCTCCGGCTGTCGGGGTTCACCCAGGTCATGGCAATGAATACCGTCATAAACAGCAATGACAGCGTCAGGCGCCAGTATTCCCTCCTGCGCCACCAGCGATACAATGCCATGATTCCCGCACCCGCCAATATCGCAATCAAAGGCACCACCGGAATCCGGTAACGATAGAAAATTTCGAAATGCATCATGGTCCCCACAAAAACACAAACCATCCCCGTTGTCAACAGAAACAGTCTATTGGTTCGATTATACCACAATCCGATCAGCCATAATGCGACAAGGACATTGAACGGAACCAGAAACATCCCCAGAAATGGAATCATCTCCTGATGCGCATAAACCGATAGGCTGTTCGGCAGTTCATAGCTGGAGACGAAATCGAAAAAACGGGAAGACAGATGCCTCATGTACAACACAAATATATTGCCGGTCCCCTCACCCACTCCATCAATATTGTCAAGCGGGATATTAATCCGCAAAGTCCCATAAACGACAAAATGAAAAACCACCACGCCAAGCACTGGAATCAGCAAGGCGGCAGTATAAACGGCAGAGGCTTTTTTTGACAGGCTTTTTCTTATTTTCGGAAACAGGCAGAATAATAGAGGAACCATACCGACAAACAGAAAAGTCTCTCTTCCCAACACACACAAAGCACCGAAAATACCGGCAAAGGCAAACCATCTGTTTTTTCCGGTCCAACAGCCCAGGGCAATGAAATAGACCGTCAGGGAAAAGGTCAGAGCCAAAGGACCTGCCCGCAGAAAATCAAGCGAAATCAACAGCGCCGGGGCATAAAAGAAATACAGGAAAGCAGAAATCTGCCCGACATGTTTCCCCAAACGCATCAGTCTGGCTGTACGGTAAACCACAACCGGAATCAAAGCACAAACCGCAGCCTGCAGAATGCGCATTGCAATCAGGTTTTCACGGGCAACCAATGCTGCAATGGACAAAAAAGCCGTATATGAAAAAGAATAATGATAAGATATCCCCGGCAAATTTCCGGCAAAAACCGAACCTACCCCCTGAAGCGTCGAAAGCTGGTCGGTCCCGGCCGCCGGCGGCGGGAACAGCCCCTCCCCCATCCCCTGTTTGAGTACGAAAAGTTCGCACAAAAAATACAGCAGATAGATGACCTTGCCAAAATGTCGATTGATAAATCTGTTCATTCAAACCATCCGATTGCCTTTGGCCCCATAAACTGACAAGTCAAGGGGCTTTCACTGAATCAATGGTGCCCGGAATGCTCTGTAATTTCCCATTGTTTCGGGTCAAGCTTATAAAATTTCATTAATTCCGCGTACATTTCCGGGTGCATCTCGGACATGGCGGTAGGACTGCAGAAAAAGAGCTCGCTGATAACGGCAAAGAATTCCACCCGGTTCTCCGCACCGTATTCATCAATGATATGATATTCGCGGTGCTTGATATGCCTGCGTAATGTTTCGAACTCCCGTTGCATGATTCGGTCCCATAGTTCATAATCGGCCTGCGACTCAAGGGCGGGCGTACCATTGGCCACTCCGTTCACCTGATCGAGCTGGTGGGCGAATTCATGAACGACCACATTGTGGTGGCCATGCTGGCGGCGGGCGTCCGCCAGCGTGTCGGTCCACGACAAAACCAGCGAACCGCTGCCCCAGGATTCGCCCAGTTTCGCGACCTCCTCCTCCTCCACGATCTGCCCGCCGACCAAAACCCGGTGATCGGCGTAGTAGGCATGGGGATGGACGATGATCGTCCGGAGCTTCGGGAAAAAATCGGCGTCATTGTTCAGGATCAGCAAACAGGCCAGGGCGGCCACCGTCACCCGGACTTCGTCGTTAATTTCCTGCCCGTCGCACCCCTCAAAATCTTTTTCGTGCAGAAAAATAGCGATCTTCCCGTACAGCTTTTCCTTCAGGGGGTCCGGCAACTGGCGGCAGAGGATGATTTCATTGACAATCCCCTTTCGCTCACAGCTCAGGCCCTCGAGCGTATATTTTTCGCGGTGGTGCCGTTTGAAAAACCCGGACCAGCATGTCCAGGCGACAACGGCGACTCCGATCGTGATTACAACTACAACATCCAGTAATTCCATACTAACCCTATGATTCCGGTATTTTATAAAATCGGACCGTTTACGAAAAATGCAAACCGATATGCAAAAATCATCCGAATAATATACGGCGGTCCTGCGCGTTTTGCAAACCCGAATACAAATCAAAAACCCCGAAGAGTCCCGCAGCCGTCCCCTCTTCCCCGTTTCAAGCCTGTTTTTGTCGTTCCGCTCCGGTGTTTTTCGCGGAATACGGCTTGAACATTTGAATACCCTGATGTATTATACCAGTGAAATATGATTGAGGAGAAATATTTTTGGTTATCATATTGATTATCGCAGTCATTCTGGAAACGCTGCTGCTTTCGGCGGCGCTCGTGTGGTCTGTACTGCTGAAAAGCCGGCTGGACCTCTACTCCGAGGCCTGCCCCCCGGACTCCCCCGGCGAAGAAACGGAAGATTCCGGACAGGAAGAACACGAACACCTGCGGTTAAAGGCCGCGGCCAAAAAACTGGTCGTTCAGAAAGAAGAACTCGAACAATGCCGGGAACAACTGCAATCCGCCCGGACGCAGGCCGCGACACTTCAGGACGAATTGGCCAAGGAACAGGAGCATTCCGCCCGGTTGCTGCTGAACGTACTGCCTGCCAATATCGTGAATGAGCTCAAGACGACCGGCACCAGTAAACCGAAAAGTTTTGACGAAGTTACCGTTTTTGTTTCGGATATCGTTGATTTCACCCGCAAAAGCAGTTTCATGGATACCGATGTGGTATTCCGCGAACTCAATATGATCTTTACCGAATTCGACCGTATTTTCAAAGACCACGGCTGCGAACGGATCAAAACCATCGGCGACGCCTATATGGCCGTTTGCGGCATGGACAACACGTCCGATCCCCGCCAGGCCGTGAATATACTGAAAGCAGCCCTTGAGGCAATGGCCCATGTGCGCAAGCTGGAAACCGACAACCCTTATCACTGGCAGATGCGGATGGGAGTCCACACCGGTCGGGTCGTCGGCGGAATCGTCGGTTCGGACAAATATATTTATGATGTTTTCGGCGATACAATCAACGTGGCGTCACGCATGGAACACGCCTCGGAACCCATGCAGATCAACGTTTCCGAAGCCACTTACGCCTTGACCAAAGACCAATTCTCTTTCATCGCCCGCGGCCAGATCGAAACCAAGGGCAAGGGCTTCGTCAACATGTATTTCCTGAAGGATATCTACGATGGGACCACCACCTCGCTGACCGAGGAAATCCCCCGCTGGTAAACCTCTGCAACCAACCTCAACGGGAATGGGGAGGAACCGGAGCTTTGCCCGAAACCGGAACCGGTTGGGTGTCTTTCGCCGGTTTTGGCGGAGAAGGAAAGTCTTTCGTTTCCATCTCGATCTTGATGTCCTCATGGCGCAATTCACGGTAAATCCCGTCGTCCACATAATTCAGGTGATCCGTCCCCACCGGTTGCTCGCTGGAAAGTGATGACAGCAGACGGTTCGAGCGTTTCAATTCACTGGTTATGACAACCATCTGCTCATGAATCTTCTTCATATACCCGGCAATGATGTTGAGTTCGGTGTCGTTACGATCCTTGAAAGTTTCGAATTTCCTGAAGTACGACATGGTCTTGATAATGGCAAGCATTACGATAAACCAGCTTATGATGCTCGAAAACAAAAGCACTTGAACACAAAATTCAGCCTTTAACATACCCACCTCACTTTGTTGGTATATTATCATCTCCAATAGTATATTATAATGCAGAATGTTAAAAAGTTGAACAAAATTTCAAAAAAAAATTCGTTTTTTTTATTCCGCCGCGATTTTGAGCAGGGCAGAACAAAGAAAATTCAAGTCTTCCGAACCAATAATGTATGGCGGCATGACGTATATCAACTTACCGAAAGGACGTACCCATACGCCCTCATCCACAAAACGCTGCTGGATTTTGCCCATGTTGACCGGCTGTTTCATTTCCAGAACTCCGATCGCCCCGAGTACGCGCACATCCGCCACGCCGGGCAGTTCGATGGCCGGAGCAAGGCGTTCTTTCAGGATCGCTTCGATCCCCCGCACCTTGCCTTGCCAGTCCGAGCGCAACAGCAGTTCAATCGAAGCGTTGGCCGCCGCACAAGCCAGCGGATTTCCCATAAACGTGGGCCCGTGCATGAATTCGGGAACCGGTCCGCCGGATATACCGTCCGCCACCCGGTCATTCGCCAGCACCGCCGACAGCGTCAGATAACCGCCGGTCAAGGCCTTGCCCAGGCAGACAATGTCCGGGACCACCCCGGCGTGTTCCATCGCAAAAAGTTTGCCGGTACGCCCGAATCCGGTCGCAATTTCATCGAAAATCAACAAAACGCCGTTCTCGTCGCACAATTCACGCAGGCGTTTTAAGTAGTGCGGCGAATAAATCCGCATGCCGCCGGCCCCCTGAACCACAGGTTCCAGGATCACCGCCGCAATTCGTTCACGGTTTGCCAGCAGTTTTTCTTTCAAATCCGCCAGATACCGTTCGTCCCAGGACTCTTCGAAGCGGCAGGGCGGAGCCTCGGCGAAAATATGTTGCGCCAGCACGCCGGAAAACATCGAATGCATCCCCGTCACCGGATCGCATACCGCCATGGCCCCGAACGTGTCGCCATGATACCCCGAACGCACCGTCAACAGCTTGTCGCGCCCCGGTTCGCCGACCGACTGCCAATATTGGAAAGCCATTTTGATGGCGACTTCCACACTGACCGACCCCGAATCCGCCAGAAATACCCGGTTCAGGGGGGCGGGCGTAAGCGCCACCAGTTTTTTCCCGAGCTCGACCGCCGGTTCGTGCGTCAGCCCGCCGAACATGACATGAGACATTTTATGGAGTTGCGCTTCAAGCGCCCGGATCATCACGGGATGATTGTAACCGTGAACCGCGGCCCACCACGACGACATGCCATCAATGAGTTCACGCCCGTCGGCCAGTTTCAGCCGAACCCCGGATGCGGAAACCACCGGAAAAACCGGCAACGGATTCCGCATCGACGTATAAGGGTGCCACATATGCTCCCGGTCGAACGCCAGATCAATCATAGTTCGAAACCTTCGAACAAAGGCGAAAAATCAATGTCGCCGCCGTCCACGCCGACCTCCAGCATTTCCACCAACGCCCCCGGCCGACCGTATTTGACCAGGTAATGCTTGAGAACTTCCAGCGAATCGCGACGGATCGGTTCATCTTCCGGAATATAACGGTTGTAGACAATGCCCGCCAGCGGAATATTGCGGGCCGCCGCCGCTTCCAGCGTCAACAGCGTATGATTGATGCTTCCGAGCTTACCGGAGCTCACAATGATCAGCGGATAACGCATCGCGGCCAGATAATCCGCCGTC